>JBIKKC010000003.1:0-25504 GCA_044360615.1 Bacteroidia bacterium
AAATCAAGTAATCAATAATAATGCGATTAGCAACCTAGTTTCTTTAGATTCTTTAAATGCTAATCCTCGTTTAGTGGGTGTATTCTTTACCTCTTCTACAATAATTGCTGGTAACAGTTCTAGTTGTTCTGGAAATAGAATTACTGGATTAGTGCATAGATACCCAACCGTTGGAACCCCAACTGCTGCTCAGCAAATTGGTATCTTTGTGCAACAAGGAACAGGTGTTTTTTCAAATAATATGATTCGCTTAGGTAGAGATACAGCTGGTAATCAATTGGCACGTTGTGTAGTTTACAGAGGTATTTCTTTAAATGCTCCTTCAAATGCGGCTAGCAGAATTTACCATAACAATATTTTAATAGATGCAGCTCCAGATTATGGCACTGCAGGCGCTCCAGACCCTTCTACATCTGGTATTCATACTTCAGGTAATGCTACTACGCCTGGTTTAATAGATATTAAAAACAATATTGTTGTTAATAATTCAATTAATGCGGGTACTGCTTCTTTAAATCATTATGGCTATATACTAGGAACAACCAATTTAAACTTCGACCATAACTTTGATTTGGTAAGTGTGCCAAATAATAGTAATACTTTTGTGGTTAGATATAACAATATAAATTACCTCGATTTAGCCTCTTACAGATCGGCTAGCGCAAGAGGAGCCAATATTGGTTTCTCTCCAATTAACTTTGTGAATGGAACAGGTAGTACTTCGGCCACCGATTTACATTTAAGTAGTCCAAATACAGCAGAGGGTTCTGGAGATACTTCTTTAACCGCCTTTGTAAGTGTTGACGTGGATGGAAGTGCTAGAAATGGATTAACCCCAACTGATATTGGTGCAGATGCTGCTAATTTTACTTTGTCTGGTGATTCAATTGCTCCAGCAATTTATGTTACACCACTAGCTAATGCTTCATCAACTGCAAACAGAGTAATATCTGGAGTGGTATTTGATGGCGCTGCAATACCTCAAGGAGCTAATGCACCTAGAGTATATTTTGCAAAAGGTATGGCTGGTTCTTGGTTTAGTGAAGCAGGCGTTCGCACTTCTGGTACCAATAGAAATGGAACTTATTCATTTACAATTAATCATGCTGCTTTGGGTGGTATTACCGTTGGTGATACTGTTCGTTATTTCTTTGTAGCGCAAGATTCAACAAGAGGAAATGTTTCAACATCTCCTTCAGGCATTTCGGCTACGAATGTATTAAACGTGACCCCGCCTATGGTTTTTGGTCAAACCTTTAGTTATCGCTTCAATGATCCTATTCCAAGTGTAGTTTATGTTCCTTCACCAGTTGTTGGATTTACTAACTACCCAACTTTAACTGGTCCTGGTGGTGCCTTTGAAGCTATTAATAACAGTGTACTTAATAACAACACAACTATTATTATTAATGATAATGTTACTGAACCAGGCACTGTAGTGCTTAATAAATGGTTGGAAAGTGGAGCTGGAAATTATAGCCTAACCATTAGACCTGATGGCGCTACACAAAGGACTTTGGGTGGTTTCTCTACAAACTTCTTACTTCGCTTTAACAATGTAAGTAACTTAAAGATGTTAGGTTGGGCAACTACTGGTGCATTAACAGATACTAATCTTTATATAGTAAATACAAATACTGGTGCAGGTGCTATCCAATTTTTGGAAGGTGGTTCATCAGATACGTTGCGCAACTTAGTAATTAGAGGAAGAAATACTCAAACCTCTACACTTACTGGTGGTTTAGTAAATATTAATCCTAATACAATTGCTAATAGCTTTACCAACTTTAATATGGAGAATTGCTATTTAGCGCATGAGGTAGCTACTACTTTGCCAGCAGTTGGTTTAATGGCTTCAGGTACATCTCCAAGGTTAGTTACCAATATTGGTATTCGTGGTAATAGTTTTGCCAACTTTACCTTCCGCGGTATACAGTTTACTACGGGAACTGGAAATAATATTCTTATTCAGAACAACCACTTCTTCCATAATGCTAACCCTACATTTACCTCAACTGGCTATAATGCTATTGATTTAATTCCTAATGCAGGTTCTGATGGAAATATCATTAGTGGAAACTTTATTGGAGGATCTGATAGGAATGCATCTGGTACACCTTGGAATGTGAATTCTTTGCTTACTACCAACCTAATCAATGTAAGTACAGGTATTGTTACTGGAACCAACATTGTAGGGAATGTTATTCAAAACTTTAATTTCACCAATATTGGTAATTATACAGTAACTGGTATCAATGTGCTAGGTACGGCAGCTATCTATTCAATTTTGAATAATCGCATTGGCTCAACCGACCCAGCATTGAGTATAAATTCTATTGGTAATCATGTTTTCCAAGGAATTAATACTACTAATACTGGAAATCTTACAGTTCAAAATGATACTATTATGAATATTACTATTCAGCCAGTATCTGTAGGAGCAAGTGTTAGGATAACTGCAATCAACTCTCTTAACGGATTTTCAAATGTTGTAAATATTAGCAATAATGTTATCAATAGATTGTTTGCTAATTCAAGTAATGTTGGTACTACCAACCTTTCTTCTATAGTTGGTATAGCTTCTTCAAATGGTACGCTTAATCAAACCATTAACAATAACAGAATTAGCACCTTGGTTGGCCTTGCAAACAACCTTGGGTATGCCATGCATGGTATTATCCAAACAGGTGGTGCAGGAACTATGGCCAATAATACCGTTTTTGGGTTATTGTCTAGAAGTAACAATACAGGTTTAACTACCTTATCTCCTTTCAATGGTATTATTTATACAGCAAGTGTAAACGGTTTAATGAATATTACTGGTAATACCGTAGATTCAATGGCTTTAGCTGCTACTACAAGTACAACCATTACAAGGGGTATAACTGTTGATCAAACTGGAGCTATTATGACTTTAAATGTTAGCAATAATATCGTAAGAAATATTTGGAGCACATCGAATTCTACTAATATTCAAAATAATTCATCTACCATTGGTCTTAATATTAGCTCAATAGGTGCTATTAATGGTATTTATTCCGGCAATACAGTGCATAGTATTGAAGCAGCACCTAGTGTAGCTTCTGCCTCTGTTTCTGTAATGGGAATGTTAATGAATACGAGTGTAAACTTAGTAGGAAATAACACCCAAACCTCACGTAATTTTATACATAGTTTAAATGCTACAAGTACTGGTATTCCATTTTTAACTGGTATGTATAATATGAATGGCTTTAATACTTTAACCAATAATATGGTTAGAGTAGGTATTGACCAAACTGGAACCGCCTTTACCAGCTCTCCAATTGTGCGCGGTATTTGGCATCAAAACGCAACGCAAAGTAATTACTGGCATAATACCGTATTAGTAGGAGGTGCCCCTGCCGTTGGTTCAACACCAACAATTGGTTTTGATGTATCCTCTACAATAACTATTGGACAAACCTTAGATGTGCGCAATAATATTTTTGCCAACTTAGCGAGCAATACCGCTCCTGCTGCTGGTTTAAACATTGGTGTGCGTTACCAAGATTCATCTCGTGTTAATAGCAACTATAATATTATACATACACCAGGATCTGGTGGTGTTGCAGGTGTTATTAACTTGTTCTCAAGCGTATATCCTTTATTAGGAGGCGATAGCTCAAGTTTTAAAGCTAGAACTGGTTTAGATTTAGCTTCTTCAAGTGCTGATCCAAATTTTGGTCCAAATGCACTTGGTACTGCAGCAGTTGCAACACTTTCTTTACAAAATAACAATCCTGCAGAGCGCAGTGGTGATGCTTCAGTTTCTGTTGCTACCGATTTCTTTGGAAACAGCAGAAGTAGCAATACACCATCTGATGTAGGTGCGCATACTGGTAATTTCTCTCAAACACCAGATGCTTTCCCTCCAATGATTACCTATTCAAACTTTACCAATGCTGGTTCTATAACTGGTACTAGGGTTTTAACCAATGTGGTAATCACAGATAATAATGGTATTCCAATGACAGGTGCTAACCGCCCAAGAATATATTATTCTCGCGACCGCAGCACTTGGTACAGCGCTGGTGCTACTACTTTAACGGGTACCGCTGTTAATGCAACGGCAAGCTTTACTATAGATTATCTTAACTTCTCTCCAGCTTTAAGCTCATCAGATTCTGTGTTTTACTTTGTTGTAGCCCAGGATTTAGCAGGTAACTTAATGTCTAATGCACCTTTGGCGGTGGGTACCGATGTTAATTCACTTACTCAGTTTCCTCGCAATATTCCTAGTTATAAGTTTTTACCATCTATTGCAGCGAATACAGTTATCCCAGTTGGTGTTGGTCAAACTTATACTAGTCTTACCAATCCAGGTGGTTTGTTCGAGTTTTTGAATAACAGAGCAATCGCAGGTAATATTTTTGTTGAAATTACTTCTGATTTAACTAACGAAACAGGTGCAGTAGTACTTAATCAAGTTGCAGAAGACGGCGCTGGTGCAGGTACTTTCTCTGTAACTATTCGTCCGAATGCAGCTACCACAACTCCTCGTTTAATTGAAGGAACCTATTTAAATACTGCTGTTTTCAATGGTTTAATTACATTAGTTGGTGCTAATCGTGTTAAGATTTCTGGTATACCTGCGGGTGGTAACAGTACACAGCGTTTGTTGCGTATTAGAAATACAGCAGCAACTGGCGCTTATGTTGCCGGTTCAGGTAATTCGGTAATTACAATCAGTAGTGCAATTGGCGTTGCTATTCGCAATTGTATCATCGAAGGTGGTAATGCTAGCACAACAGGTGGTAATATTGAGTTAAGGGTAGGCTTAAATAATTTATTCACTACTACACCATGTTCTTTTGATACTATTGAGAATAATATCATTACCCATAATACAACTTCTACACAGCCAAATGGTGGTATTCCTGCCTTACCTGGTTTGTATTCGTTTGGTAATCCAAATGTGTATAATAACAACATTGTGTTTAACAATAACCTAGTAAGTAATTACGCAGTTGCAGGCGTTGGCGTTGTTGGTAATAATGGAGACAATTTCCGTATTACAAATAATAGCATTTTCTACGATCAACCTATTTACCCTGCTATAACACAACAAGCTATTGTATTTCTTCCTGGTGCTTTCTCTAATGGAAATACAATTAGTGGCAATATGATTGGCGGAACTGCACCAAATGCAGGTGGCGCTCAATACAATGATCCACTTCCTTGGGGTTTCACAGGTATTAGAACGAACGTAGGTAATGGAGCGCCAACTATTATTAATAATAATGTGGTTAGAAACATTGCTATGAGCAATCCAACTGCATTTAACAATTTTGTGGGTGTAAGAGCTGAAGCGGGAAATACTGAAATTACCAATAATGTGATTGGTGATCCAAATAATAACAGTAGTATTATTTGGTCGCAACAAAGTACCTTCTATGGTATTTGGTACTTAGGTACTAATACTGTAAATATCAATAACAATGCAGTTCAAGGTTGCTGGTTAAATACGGCTAACGTATCGCCTCAGTTCTTTGGAATTTACGTTTCTAATGGTACGATTGGTACAATTAATACTAACACGGTAGGTCATGCTACCAATGCAAATAGTATCAGATTAAATGGAATTACAGCTAACTATGGTATTTATGTAACTACGAATAGTGCTTATACACCTAATTACACTGTAAATGGTAATACCATTGGAAATATGACTGCCTTAGGAGCAGCAACTGCTACTAACTTGTATGGAATGTTTTTAATAAACAGTGCGCAACCAACTGTAACCAACAATACAATTGTAAACTTGCAAAGTGCTGGTGTTAATACTGCTACTACAGGTGTTGCAAGTGGTATTTTAATACAATTAAATACCAATGCAATTCCTACCGTAGCAAATAATACTATTAGCGCAATTAGAGGTACAAATACAGGCTCGGCTCCAACGGTAGTTAATGGAATATTTTTAAATCAAGGTCAAAATGCTGAGTTTAGAAACAATAGAATTTTTGATATAACCAATGCTTCTACTAGTACTAGTTTGAACCCTGCTCCTGTTGCAGCGGGTATTCAGTTAGGTAATTTTTCAATTAGTACCAATTTGTATAATAACCAGATTTCATTGGGTACATCAGTAACTAATAATATTCAATTAAATGGTATTTGGGTAAACACAAATAACTCAGGTGTAGTTGTTAATGCTGTTAATAATACGGTTTTAATTGATGGTACGTCAGGAGCAGGAAATCAAAATACCTATGCCTTTTTACGTGGTAACAATACTTTAACAGAGTTCTTTACCAATATTAACTTAAGAAATAATATTTTAGCCAATCGCAGAACTGGTGGAACAGGAGCACATTTTGCTATCTCAAATCAAGCAAGTGCTGCCACCAATAATGCATGGAATCCTAATACCAGTAATTATAATTTACTAGTAACAAGTAACCCAAGCACCCTAGGTCAGTGGGGAAGTTTAAATACAGATATTACAACTTGGAGAAACTTAGCCACTTCTGACGTTCTTTCTTATGCTGTAGCTTCAGGAACTGGAATAGGTCAACTAAACCTAACTAACATGTTTGTTAATCCAGCAATTGGTAATCTTAATCTTAATGCAGCAAGCGCAGAAGCTTGGTATGCTTATGGTAAAGGTATAACTGGTAGCAGTGCTAATAATTTAAATTCAGATTTTGCTGGAAATGTACGTAGCACTTCTCAAGGAACAGCAACTACTATTGGTTCATTCCATTTAAATGCTGCTCCAAGTGCATTACCAGTTTCAGCCACTGCCAGCGCAGCACCTGCAGCTAATACAACTACCAGTTACATTTTTGCAAATAGACCTGTAGCAAGTATTGCATGGGGTGCTTCTGCTCCAGCTACTGCAGTTGTTTATGACTTTACTGGAGTTACTCCAGCAAACGCTCCAACAGGAAATGCGTTTAACCGTTACGTTCGCACAGATATTAGCGGAGGAACAGCGCCTTATAATTATGGAATTACACTTAACTTCAATCCAGCTAATACTGGAGGTGTAAATAATAGTAATAACATAAGAGTGGCAACAGCAAATACTATTGCTAGCCCAAGCTGGACTACCCATGCCACTACAACTTCAAATGCAACTAACCTTACTGCAATTGTAAATGGATTAAGTTCTACTGGAACTGCTATTATGATTACAGGTACAGAATTAGCTGCACCTCCTACGGTATTGCGCTTTAATCCTGCTGCTGCTCCTATTGGTGCATCGGTTCAGATTATTGGTTCTCTATTTACAGGTGCTAGTGCAGTTAGTTTTAATGGTACCTCACAACCAGTATTTACAGTTGTAAATGATACTTTAATCACAACAACTGTTCCTGCAGGTGCAACAACTGGTACCGTAAGTGTTACCAATCCATTTGGTACAGCATCTAGTGTGGCTATTTTCACCGTAATTCCTGCTCCTACTATTAGCAGCTTTAATCCTACTAGTGGTACCTTTGGTACTCTAGTTACTATTTCTGGAACTGGTTTCACTTGGGCAGATACAACAAGGTTTAATGGCTTATTAGCTAACTTTACCGTGTTGAACAACACAACCATAACAGCTACTGTTCCTAATGGTGCTACTACTGGATTTATATCTGTAAGGAATCCTGCGGGTAATGCTGTTAGCTCAGGAGCATTTGCGGTAGTTGGTGTTCCTACAATTACTAGCTTTACGCCAACAACTGGTCCTGCTGGAACTACAGTTACTATTACGGGTACCAATTTTGAGTTTATTTCAAATGTGAGATTTAATGGTACTACTGCTTCTTACACTGTTGTGAATAACACCACTATATCTGCTACCGTTCCTACTGCTGCAACCACTGGTTTAATTTCGGTTCAAAATGGTTCGGGAACAGGTAATAGTGCAACTAACTATGTTGTTGTTCAATTGCCTACTATAACTTCATTTACTCCATCATCAGGCGGTATTGGTACAATTGTAACCATAAGTGGTAGCAATTTTGCTAATATAGATTCGGTAGAGTTTGGTGGAGGTGTTAATGCGACCTTTGTAGTAAATAATAGCAGTCAAATAACTGCCACAGTTGCTGCTGGTTCAATTACTGGTTTCATCACAGTTTATAGAAATGGTGTTACTGCGGTAACTTCATCATCTGTCTTTACGGTTATTCCAGATTTAGTTGTTTCAACAGTTCAATCCGTAACTGGTACTTATAATAATATAACCGTTACAGGAACTGGTGTTGCTAATTTAGCTGGTCCTTTGTTTGCACTCGGAAATGTTGTTGTTCAAACAGGAGGTACCATGGATTTTGGAACTAATTCACTTCAAGGTAATGGTAACTTTACAGTACAATCTGGCGGTCGTCTAAACATTGGTTCGCTTGATGGTATTGCCGCAACAGGCGGTATTACAGGTAACGTTGTAATGGGAGGTACTAGAACTTACAATGTAGGTGGTAGCTATACTTATAATGGCTTAGCTGCTCAGTTTACTGGAAATGCTTTAGCTTCGGGTGCAGATACTTTAATTGTTAACAATACTTTCGGAGTAACTATTACCAACAGCTTGGCTGTAAACAATAGACTTCAGTTTATTGCTGGTAACCTTAATTTGGGCAATAACAATTTAACAATGAATAACGCTTCTGCAACAATTTTAGGTGCAGGCACAGCTGGATACGTTGTTACAAATGGCAGTGGATCATTTGTTCGCACTGTTCCGAATAATGCTACTGCGTTGTTATTCCCTGTAGGTTCAAGCTTATCATATAGCCCAGCTTCAATTAGTCAGATTGCTGCAGGAACAACAGATAACTTCTCTGTTAGAGTAATTAATGGTGTTTTCTCTGGAGGTTCAACAGGCTTACCGTTTAGCTCAAGTGCTGTTAATCGCACTTGGATTATTAACGAATCTGTTGCTGGAGGTTCTAATGCCACTGTTAGCCTTACTTGGCAAGATACTGTTGAATTAACTGCATTCTCTCGCGCTCAATCTGCAGTTGCTTTCTACAATCCTACAATTTCTAGTTGGGTTTCTGGAGCTTATGGAGCTGCAACTGGAACTAACCCTTATAGTAGAAGTCGTGCTAATCTAACTACATTTAACAATACTGCCTACAGTGTTGGAGATAATAGTGGAACCTTACCAGTTGAGCTTATCAGCTTCACAGGTAAACAATCTGCTAACGATGTAGTATTGAAATGGACTACTGCAAACGAGACAAATAACAGTCATTTTGTAGTTGAACGTTCTTTAGATGGCGAAACTTTTGAGGATGTTACCATTGTTAAAGGAAGCGGAAATATTAATCGTATGGTTAATTATGTATCTGTAGACAAGGATGCCGCTTTATTAGGCGCAAGTGCTATTTACTACCGCTTAAAACAAGTTGATTTTGATGGCAAGTTTGAATACCACGGACCAGTGGTAGTGAATTTAGAAACTACTATCGAAAGTCTAAGTGTTGAGATTTACCCTAATCCATTTAATAATTCAATTAATCTTGAGTTTAACGAGGCTAATGCCGGAACTGCTCAAGTAGTGTTTACAGATTTACAAGGAAGAGTTGTAAAATCTATGAACCTTGAGATCAATAAAGGATATGGTAACTATCAAGTGAATGAATTAGACAACTTAAAGGATGGCATCTACCTTATGCAGGTTAGCTTGAATGGCGTTGTTAAAACGAAAAAAGTAGTTAAGTCTTTTAACTAAACTTAAATACGTTCTTTATGATAAAGGGCGGCCGCAAGGCCGCCCTTTTTTTGTGCCATAAAAAAAGCCGCTTGTTAGCGGCTTTTCCTTTAATAATAGATTGAATATTATTTCTTGGCTATAAGCACAATATCCCAAGTAAAATCTAAGCGCTCTTGGGTTAGGTGAAAGTCTGATGTAGTAATAGCTAATGTTTCTGGGTTTTGCTCTTTTAGGTTTTTGCGCATGATGCTGGTTAGGAAATTATAGGGTGCAACTAACCAATTAGCTGGAATAAGTTTATGTAATCCAAGAGGATCTATTCTCAAAATTTTCTTGGCCCAACGTGCGTTGTCTTCGTAGTATTTATTTACTCTTTCTGAACCCTGTACGCCCCATAATGCTATTTCAGGGAAAACAGAACTAGCCTCCTTACGCATTTCATCAAAAGTATATTCATGCACATGAAATGGATTTCTGGCAATACTCATTTTATTGTTGGGCGTGCTGCATAAAAATATACCACCAGGTTTCAATACACGCATTACCTCCTGCATAAAACCTTTTCTATCTTGAATGTGCTCTATAAATTGAAAAGCTGTAATAACATCTAAACTATTACTCTCTAAAGGGAGTGGGGGAACTGAGCCACTTATGAAAGATAAGTTGCTTAGGTGACCATATTTTTTTCTAGCCTCAATTAAAGTTGCTTCGCTGTAATCTACTCCAATAACAGTGTTTACGTGTTGAGCCAAGTATTGCGTTCCATAGCCATCGGCGCAGCCAATATCTGCAGTGTTTTTTCCCTTAACGTATTCAACTGCCCACTCATAAGCAAAAAAGCAACGTTTAACTGTTACATTGTTGCTATCTTCAAAACTCGGTCTTTCTCTATCAAATGATTCTGCCATAATAATTGCCCTTTTGGGCTAACTTGACAAAAATAGGTAAATCAATACCTTTGGTAAAATTTATCTGTATGGACATTGCTGCATTGCTAAAGTTTTTGGGCGAACTAAAGAAAAATAATTCTAAGGAATGGTTTGATGCCAACCGTAAAATCTATGAAAGTTTAAGAAAGGATTGGATTGTTTTGGTTGATGAAATTATTGCTGGGATAGCCGCATTTGACCCAGGATTTGCCACTATAAAAGCCAAAGATTGTATTTTTAGAATTAATAAGGACATTCGTTTTTCTAAGGATAAGTCGCCCTACAAAACAAATTTTGGTGCAAGTATTAATATTGGAGGGAAAAAAGAATTTTTAGGGGGATATTATTTTCATTTGGCCCCAGATGAGATTTTTATTGCTGGGGGTACTTACATGCCATCTGCTCCTGTTCTGGCTGCTATACGGCAAGAAATTGACTATAACCTTAAAGAATTTAAGATGTTGGTGGAAGATAAAAAGATAGTTAAGCGATTTGGGAATTTAGATGGCGAGAAGTTAAGCCGGCCTCCTAAAGGCTATGATGCTGATAACCCTGCCCTTGATTATCTTAAATTAAAAAGTTTGGTTTTGGTTCAACACTTAAAACCAGAGGAGTTAAAACCGAATAGCATTTTGAAAACCATATTGCCATCCTTTGAATTGATGAAACCTTTTAATGATTTTTTGCGAAGAACTCAATAAAGTAAAGAAGCAATCACCTTCATTTTATTTTGGGTTTCTTGCCATTCTAATTGGGCATCAGAGTCTGCTGTTATGCCTGCACCAGCGTAAAGCAGAAGTCCATTAGAAAACAATTGCGCACACCTTAGGTTAACATTGATACGGGCATAATTGTCTGTAATTATTCCAAAGAATCCAGCATATAAGTTTCTTTCAAAACCTTCATTCATTGCTATAAAAGATAATGCGTTTTCTCTTGGCAAGCCAGCAACTGCAGGGGTAGGATGTAATATGGATACAAGTTGTGTTAAATTTTGCGCAGCTGCGTTTGACGGAGTAATGTTAAATTCACTTATTAAATGCTTCAGAATTCCAACTTTAATCTCATTTTGTTCACTCAACTCATAATTGAAATTGGATTGGGTAAGTTTATTAGCAATAAAATCAGTAACTAACTGTTGTTCGTTTCTTTCCTTGGCGCTCCAAACAGCAATTTTGGAGGTCAAGGTTCCAGCAAGAGAAACCGTTCTAAATTGTATTGGATTAATTTGTTCAATCAATAGTTCTGGACTTGCCCCTATCCAAGCGCCAAAAAGATTGCTATAACATAAATAACAGAATGCGTTTGGATATTGCTCGCATAGTTTTAAAAAAAGAGTCACATAGTTTTCCTTATACGCTATAAATTTCTGATTTGCCAATACCACTTTTTTAAATGGGGCATCTTTGGCATTCATAAGCTGTTTGGCTTTATTTACAATTATCTGGAAATGCGATTCTGAATCTATTGAACTTTGTGTGTAAGGTAGAACTTGAATTAAAAAACTTTCTAGGTTAGTAGGTACAGTGCTTATGGGTTTGCCTTTTAGAAAAAAACAGGAATTATTGCTATTAAAATTTGAAAATACAAACCCTCCAGTTGTTTGTTCAATATGGTCAATGGGAACAGGTTCAAACCTACCTTTTATAAATTGAAATGTAGTTTGTTGAGGTAATTTATAAAGGACAAAATCCTCCATAATTTTAGGAAGCAGGTAAGGTAATTACAGAAAGAGTGAGCCTACTAATGCAGCAAAGTTTTCCTTCTTCATCCGTAATTTTAATTTCCCAAACTTGCGTGGTTTTACCAATATGAAATGGGGTAGCCTTTCCATAAACGAATCCTTTGTTTGCGCTTCTAACATGGTTTGCATTTATGTCTAACCCTAGAGCTACTTGTTTGCTTCTATCTAAACACAAGTTTGCTGCCATACTACCTACAGTTTCTGCCAAGGCACAAAATGCACCACCATTCACAACGCCTAAAGGTTGCACCGTTCTATGATCTACAGGCATTTTAGCTATAAGAAAATCTGAACCAAATTCACAAAGTTCTATTCCTAGCCAATCGCTCATGGTGTTTTTGTTGCGTTGGTTCAAAGCGTGTAATGAAATTTCTGAGGTATTTACGAACATCTATTTGCTAATCTTTAAGACAGAGTGTTTTGAAAATTTAATAATCTTACTGTATAATTCTTCTGGGTTAAATGGTTTGGTTATGTAATCGTTCATGCCTGCATCAATTACTTTTCTGCGTGTATCTATGAAGGCATCTGCAGATAAAGCAATAATAGGAATACTTGGATTTTTAACTACGGAATTTTGAGCTCTAATTAACTCGGCAGCTTGAAAACCGCTCATTTCGGGCATTTGCAAATCCATTAGTACAATATCTATATCATTTCTTTCAATTAAAATTGAAATGGCTTCGGCTCCATGATTGGCTACAATAATTTCGTTTTTCCATTTCTTAAAAAATTGTTTTGCAACAAATTGGTTCATTAAATTATCTTCTACTAAAAGTATTTTTAGTGCAGATAAGTCTGAAGGTTGGTCTTGTTTACTTTGTTTTTCCTCTAAGTTTTCGAGATTACCTATGCTATAATTTATGGTTACATAGAAGGTTGTTCCTTGGCCAACAGAACTTTTAAGAGAAATTTCTCCTCCTTGTAGTTTCACCAAATTTTTTGTGATGGCTAGCCCTAATCCTGTGCCACCATATTTACGAGAGGTATTGGTATTGGCTTGTGTAAAGCTTTCAAAAATCTTGGCTTGGGCACTTTCTGGAATTCCAATGCCAGAGTCTTCTACTGCAAATTGTAAGGTTAATAGGTTTTCTTTTTGAGCCAAAACATTAACAGAAACTTTAATTAAACCTTCTGATGTAAATTTTATGGCATTGCCAACTAGGTTAAATAAAATTTGATTAAGCCTATATGGATCTCCTTTAATTACCGCTGGAATGGCATCTTGCACTTCAATTTTGAAATCAATACCTTTTTCTTTAGTTCTATGTTCAAAGGTTTTTCTTAGCTCTGTCATCCTTTTACGAAGGTTGAAATCAATATTTTCGAAGGTTACTTTACCTGCTTCTATTTTGCTAAAATCTAAAATATCATTTATGATTACTAGCAAATTATCGGCAGAGTATTTTATTGATTTTATGTTTTCGAGGTTAGTTCCTTCAAAATTTTCTTCAAGCAAAAGTTCGGTTAACCCAATAATAGCATTCATTGGCGTTCTAATCTCATGACTCATATTAGAAAGAAACTCTGATTTGGCCTGAGCCGCAGCAACGGCGTCATTTTTAGCTTGTAGCAAGTCTTCTTGAATGTTTTTATTTTCGGAAACGTCTTGCGAGTAGATGGCAACACCGCTAACTTGGGTATTTGATTCAAGAATTGGATTAAAAGTGGTTTCATACCAGGGTGCAATCTTTAAAGGATTATTGCTAAAACTTACTTTTTCTAGCACTGTAAATTGCTCACCTAACAAGCTTCTTTCAATATTTTTTATAAGTGTTTTTTTTCTATCTTCACTCAAGGGTAAATCATTCAGATGAATATTAGATGTTACTGAACTATTTTTTCTTGCCAGGTGTTCTATGTTTTCTTTAAAGGATGAATTGAAAGCGATAAGTTTAAAATTTTTATCAAAAGCATAGATTAAATTTCGGGTACTCTCCAAGATAGCATTGAGTCGGTTATTATTCTCAATGATGGTTTTCTCTGCAATAATCCTCTGCTTATCTGCATCCGATAAACGAACCGCAGAAAAAACAACTTTGGATATTTTATCTGGGTTAATTTCGCTTTTTGTAAAATAGTCAAAGGCGCCATTTTTAATCATCTCAACGGCAATTTTTTCATCACCTTGAGAGGTCATAACAGCCACAGGGGTGCTAATAGACATTTCTCTTAATTTTACCAATAGCTGTAATCCGTCTATTCCTGGTAGTAAGTAATCAAGGAAAATGCAATCAAAACTCTGGTTTGCAATGGCAGACAGAGCTTCTGCTGCATTATAAGCCATAGTTAATTGATGGGGCATATCAACCTTTCTAAGGGTTCTTTGAAAGGTTTTTACATCCACTTCATCATCATCAATTAGTAGGAGTTTATAAGCGCTAGAATTTTCTACCGTCATAATTTAGCTTTCAGGAAATTCGCAAAGCTTCCAGTAATTGTTGAGAGTTGAAACCGCTTCAACAAATCTTTCCATGCTAAGTGGTTTAAGAATATAGCCAGCAACATTTAAGTTGTAAGCATCCACTTTATCTTTGTCTTCATTAGAGGTAGTCATTACGAAAACAGAGATGTTCTTTAGTTTTTCATCTTTTCTAATTTCTCTTAAGAACTCAATGCCACCCATTTTAGGCATATTTAAATCGAGTAGAATTATTTTTGGAATTTCTCCAAAAGGTTCTGTTTTGCCTCTTAGAAAATCGAGCGCTTCTAAACCATTATTACAAATATTTAGCGGGTTTGTAATATTATTTTTTTTGAATGCTCTTTTCACATTCATTATATCCACTTCGTCATCTTCTACCAATAGAATATTTACCATTTTCTCGCTCATGTAAAATTGAATAATTCAGTATTTATTCTCAAGTTTACATAATTAGCCCCAAAGAAAAAAAAATATTATACCGATTGCTTAAACGGGCCAAGTAAAAAAGAATTTTGCACCCTTATCTAGCTCAGATTGAACCCATGTTTTTCCGCCGTAATCTTCAATTATTTTTTTTCCAATAGCCAAACCGGCTCCTATATTTTCTATTTCATCTCGCCTTTCTAGAGTTTGAAAAATGGTAAATATTTTTTCGTGAAATTCTTCTGCAATGCCTTGCCCATTATCTGCCACACAAAACTCTATCATATTACCTAATTCTTTGTAGGTGATATTTACAACGGGTTGTTTGCTGTTATTATGATTGATTGCATTGGAAATAAAGATATTAAAAACTTCGTACAAGTCTTTTTTATTTGCCTTTACCAAAGGTAATTTATTATCCACTAGAACAACGCAATCTGAGGTCAAATAACTGTTTTCAAGCACTTGGTTTACAAGTTGTAGGGTGTTCACTATTTTTTGGTCTTCTGTATTTTTCCCTGCCCTAGAATACGTTAGAATAGAATTTATTAGCGCTTCCATTCTATGGATTCTGCCCCTTAAAAGTTTAAAAAAGTTTTTGGATTCGGGACTTAGTTTTTCTCCTATATCTTCCTCTATCCATTCAGAGAGGTTATTAATACCGCGTAAAGGGCTTTTTAAGTCGTGCGAGGTTATATAGGCAAATTCATCTAATTCTTTGTTTTTCTTTTCAAGGCTAATATTAGTGGTTTCTAGTGAATTGATAGTTTCTTCTACTTGTTGTTTTTGTGCTTTAAGGTTGTTTCTCATTTCTGTAAGCGCTTTGCCTAAGCGGTCTTTTCTGCTTAACATGGGAACATTTATTTCATAGTCTCCTTTCCCAATGGCATTGGCTACAAGTTCTTTTGTTTTAAAACCTTGAACTACCCTTTGAGCCGAATTAATCATCTCTCCAATTTCATCTTCTCGAGCAATATCAGATTGAAAATTGATAATTTTTCCTTCGCCAACTTCATCTAAAATGCTACTTAATTCTTTTATGGGTTGAATAATGGTTACGTTAGTAATGTAAACTGAAAATAAAGCCAACAGCATTATGGCAAAAATCATTACCAATAATAAGTAAGATAAAGTTCTATAGCTCGCAAATTTCTGCGCGGTAAGTTTATTAAAAACACTAATGGCCATCAAGCTAGTTTCATTTAGTTCTAGCGTAATTCGATTTAAATCCATTTCAACCTTTTTCTTATGGTCTAAGAGCTGCGCTTTGATCCTAGCATTGTTATAGCTATTTGCTGAATCTGTGAGGGCAAGTATCTTTCTTTCGAGTGCCATTACCTTTTCAAATTTTCGGTCGGCATTAATGATTCGCTTCTTAATGTCGGCTAGCCCAGGCTCCTGACAAATATTTATCAAATCAAGTTTATGATTGTTATAAACACGATTAACAATATGTCTTAACCTAACCTGCTTTCCAGGGTTTGATTCTGTAGCTATATCATTGCTTAATCTCCCAGATTCTTCTATAATATCTGAGTAGTTTTTTATTGAACTGATAACGGGACTATAACTATTAGCAATTTTAGTATCTATATTTTTTCCATATTGTAAAAGAAACAAAGCCACTACGGTAAAGGCAAGAACTATCATTATAACAGCAAAAAAGCTAATAGCTGTTCTGGTGCCAATGCGCATCTTATACAATCGCTTTATAAAGCCTTCAAGAAACATGGTTCTTATAAATAGTGAATACAAAGGTCAAGAAAAGCGCCGTAATAACAACACACAGATTTCCAAAGGTTTGAACCAATGTGACTAGTTTATTAGTGTTTCATTTTGAACTACTTATGCTTTTTTTTCCCTAATTGATAAATAATTGCCCTATTTTTTAACCACATGTTATTTTTTTATGATGTTTTAATTATAGAAACATGTGCTAAATTAATTTCTATCGCAATATTACTTATAGAAGCTAATGCTGAAATAATTATTTGTCGTACTCATTTAAGCATGATTGTAAGTAATATTTCTCAAATGAAAATGCCAGAAAGCAATCAAAACTCCTGCATCAGGATTACTCCACCGTAACTGATTTTGCCAAATTTCTTGGTTGGTCTACATTACAACCTCTTAACACCGCAATATGGTAAGAGAGTAATTGAAGCGGAATTGTAGCAATCAATGGCAATAAAGCTTCTTCGCAACTTGGAATATAAATTACATGATCTGCCATAGTTTTAACATGCGTATCTCCTTCTGTTACGATGGCAATTACTCTTCCTTTTCTTGCTTTAACTTCTTGTATATTGCTCACTACTTTTTCATAGTTGCTATGATTGGTAGCAATCACAATAACTGGCATTTCTTCATCAATTAAGGCAATAGGTCCATGCTTCATTTCTGCTGCTGGGTAACCTTCCGCGTGGATGTAAGAAATTTCTTTCAACTTAAGTGCACCTTCTAAGGCAATTGGGAAGCCATAACCTCTTCCAAGGTAAAGGGCATTTCTACTGTCTTTCAGTTCTTCTGCTATTAACTTAATTTGGTCGTCTAGAAGTAAAACTCTTTCTATCTTAGCTGGGATACTTTCAATTTCATTTAGCATCTCGCGCATACGGCTTGTGCTAACGGTTCCGCGTTTTTGCCCCATAGATAAAGCCATTAGCAATAGAGCGGTTACTTGTGCTGTAAATGCTTTGGTAGAGGCTACTCCAATTTCTGGTCCAGCATGGGTATACGCACCTGCATCTGTAGCTCTAGGAATACTTGCACCAACTACATTACATATTCCAAAAATGGTAGCACCTTTTCTTTTAGCTAATTCAATAGCAGCAAGTGTATCTGCTGTTTCACCAGATTGAGAAATGGCAATCACAAAATCTTCTTCCCTAACTACTGGGTTCCTATATCTAAATTCTGATGCATATTCTACTTCAGTTGGGATACGTGCAATATCTTCAAACAAATATTCGCCTACTAAACCAGCATGCCATGAAGTGCCACAACCTAGAATAACAATACGGTCTAAGTTTTTAATTTTATCTTCAAACTTGTCAATACCTGCCATCGTAATTAATGGATCTGGTAAGTGAATACGACCTCTAAACGAATCTAAAATACTGCGTGGTTGCTCAAAAATTTCTTTTAGCATGAAATGCTCATACCCGCCTTTTTCAATATTTTCTAGATTGAATTCTATCGCTTGTATGTATGGTGTTTTAACAGTGTTGTCAATTGTTTTTATGGTTAACACATTATCCTCAATAATGGCAATTTCGCCATCTTGCATATACACTACATTTCTTGTGTATTCTACAATTGGGGTTGCATCACTGGCAATAAAATGT
This sequence comes from Bacteroidia bacterium, assembly GCA_044360615.1. Lineage (GTDB taxonomy): Bacteria > Bacteroidota > Bacteroidia > UKL13-3 > UKL13-3 > B1. The sequence goes on from JBIKKC010000003.1 coordinate 18,545, forward strand.
TCATTCTCTCCAACTCCAATTACCATTGGACTACCTTTTTTGGCCCCTATTAAATAGTTAGGGTCATTTTTGGAGGTTATTACAATAGCATATGCGCCCACAACTTGGGTTAATGCCATACGCACCGCTTCTTCAAATTTAACAGAGTTGTTTTTATTAACCTCTTCAATAAGGTGAATCAACACTTCTGTATCTGTTTCGCTCTTAAATTCATGCCCACGTTCTTTGAGCATTTCTTTTAAGGCAGAATAGTTTTCTATAATACCATTATGAATAATAGCAAATTGACCATCACCAGAAAGATGTGGATGGGCATTTCTATCATTAGGTTCGCCGTGCGTGGCCCAGCGGGTATGGCCCATGCCAGTAAAGGCAGAGGTATCTCTATCACCAATTTCGCGTTCTAGATCGCTAACTTTTCCGGTTTTTTTGTAAATCTTCATGTTCTTGTTGCCATCTAAGAGGGCAACTCCAGCACTATCATAACCGCGATATTCTAAACGCTTAAGACCTTTAAGCACAATTGGGCAAGCATCTCTGTGCCCGATGTAAGCAACAATTCCACACATAGGCCACGAAAATACGAAAAACTAAAGCAAAAAGGAATATTTATAATACGACTGAATAACTGGCGTCAATTGGATTTTTAATGGCAGGTTTTAATAATTCAATTTCCTGCATTAACTTTTCAAATTGAACAAAACTAAGTGCTTGTTTACTGTCGGACAAGGCTTTTTTAGGATTCGGGTGTACTTCAATTATAAGACCGTTGGCTCCAGCAACCATAGCCGCTTTCGACATGGCTGTTACAAATTGCGCATCACCGGTACCATGGCTAGGGTCTGCCAATATTGGCAAATGACTAAGGCTTTTAATTAAAGGAATTACGCCAATATCCATTACGTTTCTACTCATGGGATCGAAGCTCCTAATTCCTCTTTCGCACAATATTATATTTTCGTTACCACCACTCATTACGTAATCTGCAGCAAGTAACCATTCATTTACTTTTGCTTGCATCCCGCGTTTAAGGAGGATAGGTGTATTCACTTTTCCCAACTCGGCTAACATGTAGAAGTTGGCCATATTTCTGCTACCAATTTGAATAATATCGGTATACTGCATTACTTCCTCGAGGAGGCTTAGATCCATTAACTCTGTAACTACAGCCATACCATTGGCATCTGCAGCTTGTTTCATTAATTTAAGGCCATCTTTGCCCAAACCTCTAAAGGTATAGGGAGAAGTGCGGGGTTTGTAGGCTCCACCTCTTAAAAATTTTATTTGTTGTTTTTGAAGAAATGAGGCTGTTTCGAAGATTTGTTCTTCATTTTCTATGCTACATGGCCCCGCTATTATGTTGTTGAAATGGGTACCTATGGCTATTCCATTAACTTCAAAAATTGTTTCTTTTTTAAAAGATAATGAAGGAAGTTGAAAGGGGCTGTCTATAGATTTTACTTCTTTAATAAAAGGGTATTTTTCCTGTATTCTAGTATCTTTTAAATTAGGAGAAAGTAATGCGTTATGTTTGGGAAGCATAATAGCATCGCATCCTGTTTGGTTTAGGTGTAATTGCAATTCTGCGATTTGCGCAGGGGCGATATTTTCAGTTAAATAAAGAATCAAACTTATTTAATAACGGTATAAGTAACTTTAAGTTTAAAAGAGCCCGAATTTTTTCTTGTATCTAAAATAACTCGTTCGGCAGTAATTGGATTATCTGCAGGCACAATAAGGTGCATTCCGTAATTTACATTAGCACCATTTTTGTATTTGATTAATAAATCTTGCAGGTGTCTTACAATATTAAAGGAGTATTTATTATTGTTTAGTTTTCCTCCGTAATAGTTGGTGCCTTCTGTAATTTGGTCCTTTAGGAATTTGTTCTTACCTAGAGAATCCGAACCAACTAAGCTCATTACTATGGGTAAAGGGTAAGTCTCTGTAAAACTTCCACTTTGGGGTGTAAAAGTTAATTCAGCCCCATTGATAGCAAGTTTTGGGTTTGAGAATGCATCAAATAAATTTGGGATTTCTATTCTTAGTTTAGTTCCGGCTAAAGGTTGTACAAACCCCGTATCTCTATGACTTCCCGATCCTATGGCTTGTAATAAATCAGCTGGAACATTGCTGTGATTATAATAGTTGTAAGAGGCATCCACGCCATTGTTTCCGCCAATTATAGGAAAATCAGCAGCCATAGAATCTTTATAAAAGGCGGTTAAAGCCGTAACATCAGAGTTTAACCTTACATAAACAATAGTGCCTCCACCTGGGCCAAAATTGCTTTCATCTACAACTACAAAGCCTTTGAATGCGGCCTTAAAAGCAGACTGAGAGGCAAATTCTCCTCTTAATTCTGCGCCATAAAGCAAATCATTAAAAGTTTGGTTCATAGGAATTCGTATGTGTGGTGGAATAACCACTGTTTGGGAACCTTGCTTGATGGTAAGGGTATCTGTAAAATTGAATTTTCCTGTCCAGCTGCCCATCACAACTCCAGTTGTTTTATAATTTCTTGAAGAATAATAGGTAGAATCTGTTCTTAGATTTTCATCTAATAGATATACTTTAAGAGTATGGATAGCATTTTTATCTCCATAATAATCTTTAAAATAGGTTCCATCAGAGCTCAAAAGATTTCTGAAACGTAATTGCAAAACAGAAGAATCTAACTTAAACACACCATTGCCCCAAGAGAAGCCATTTCCAGGTAAACTCACCTGAGTAATTAAAGCAGCACTAGAGGTTCCAAAAGCTGGATCATTTATGGTTCCAATTGCATACGCGCTTAGGCGAGAGGTTATCACAGAATCCATTTTAACTGTGTAAGCACGCAAATCAATGGTTGTATCATACAAGGTTTGATACCCGTTTCTAGCGCCTACAAAACCAGCCGGTACTAGGTCGGTATTTTTTTGGCAAGCCAACCAAAGTGTGCTTACAACTAGTAAAAAGAAAGCGTTTTTAGTTTTGGCGATCCAATAATGAGTCATACAAATCTATGTAAGCGGCGGTATTGTCTTCACTTTCTACATGTTCAATAATAGGCTTACCTTTTTGCTTTTTAATGAACTTGGTCACTTCAGGATCTATTTCTGTGCTTGCCTTTACCAATGCATCTGCATGTGTAATTCCGCTCATGTATAAATCTGAGCATGTTGCATTAGCTAAAGAGGAAACTTGTTTATTGTCTATTGAATTTAAGCTAGCCTTTCTGCCAAATTCTTTGCCCATATTTTCTGCAAACTGATTTTCAAAAACAGAGTAAACTACCTTTGCAAGGCGAAATACTGGCTCATCTTTGTAAATAGTTTTAAGGTACAATGGAATAAGACTTGTCATCCATCCTTGGCAGTGAATAATGTCTGGCTGCCATCCAAGCTTCTTAACAGTTTCTAGCGCTCCCTTGCAAAAGAAGATAGTACGTTCGTCATTATCTCCGTAGAATTCATTTTTTTCATTTGTATACACAAACTTTCGATGAAAATAATCCTCGTTATCTAGGAAATAAACCTGCATTTTTGCTTCGGGAAGAGAGGCTACCTTAATAGTTAGAGGATTGTCATTATCATCAATTGTGATGTTAATTCCACTCAATCTAACTACCTCATGTAATCTATTTCTTCTCTCGTTAATACAACCAAATCTAGGCATTAAAACCCTAATTTCGTTGTCTTGTTCTTGAATAGCCTGGGGCAACACTCTTGCCAACTCACCAACACTACTTACTTTAAGGAAAGGTGTCATTTCCGAAGAAATGTACAGAACTCTCTTTTTTGCCATACTCACCGTGTTTAAAAAAGTATGCAAAGTTACACTAATCTTAAATAAATTACTTAATATTCGCACCTTTCTTCTAGGAATAATTTTTATTAGGTTGATAACCAAAGTTTAAAGTGATATTGATTAAAGACCCTATTGCCCTTGAAGGGCTTATAAATGCAAAAAAGGCCCAAAATTTATCCATAGGTTTTGTGCCAACCATGGGTGCTTTGCACCTTGGCCATATTTCATTAATTGAAGAGGCAAAAGCAAATACTGATTTTGTGGTATGCAGTATATTTGTAAATCCAACGCAGTTTAATAACCCCGACGATTTGGCCAATTACCCAAGAACTTTGGAGGCCGACTTATTGCTATTGACTGCTGTTGGTTGTGATGTGCTTTTTCATCCTGAGGTTTCTAAAATTTACCAATCGCAGGAATTGAAACTTAGCGCGGCCGACTATGGTAATTTTATTCATGTATTAGAAGGTGCCAAAAGACCAGGACATTTTGATGGTGTTATTACTATACTCACTAAGTTGTTTAAAATGGTACATCCAAACCAGGTGTATTTTGGGCAAAAGGATTATCAGCAGTGCATGGTAGTAGAAACCTTAATTGCCAGAGATTTTCCAAATATTAAATTTAATAGGTGTGCTATCGTAAGGGAAACTGATGGATTGGCTATGAGCAGCAGAAATGCGCGTTTAACGAAAGAAGAAAGAGCTATTGCGCCTCAAATTTTTAAAACACTTCAATCCTTATCTCAACAATGGCAAGCATTAACGTGGGAAGCCGCCCTCAATGAAGCAAGAAATAGCTTATCTAATTTGCCTTTTGAATTAGAATATTTAGAGGTTTGTGATCCCAATACTTTGGAAACTTTGCAGGATTATTCAGCCTATGCGGTTGTTTTAGTTGCAGTTAATTTAGGTTCAACCCGCTTAATTGACAACCATATTTTATAATAGTTTAAAATTAACAGCAAATATTTACATTTGAAAAAACTCCTTGTATGCGCCCGCATGAAGCCTTCATAGCAGAACTAAATAAACAGATTGCAAATAATAGCCATCAAAAGGCAAAGCAATTGCTGCAACATTTCGATAGCAGAAGGCTAAAGGCATTATCCTATTTTCAGAATTTAGAGTTAGCTAAACAACGCGCTGCCTACATAAGATGGAAAGTAACAGAGAGTCTAGATAAATATTTAGTAGATTTTGAGGCCTCCTTGTTGCGTAAAGGTGGTAAAGTGGTATGGGCTTATGACGCAGCAAATGCGCTTCAAGAATTAGATCAAATTATTACGCGAACCAAAAGCAAAAAAATAGTAAAAAGTAAAACCTCCCTTTCGAGTGAAATTGGTTTAATGGCTCATTTAAAAGGTAATAAAGATTTGGTGGTTAACGAAACTGGTGTTGGGGATTATTTGATTGAATTAACCGAAGAGACTCCTTTTCATCCTGTATTGCCATCGGTTAATTTGCAGCATGGTGAAACCAATAAAAAATTAAATACTTCGATTAGGTCATCACTTGAAGCCGATAACCAAGAATTGATGAGTGATTTGCGGGAGGAAATTAGAAGGAAATATCTTGAAGCCGATCTTGGAATAACAGGAGCCAATTTTTTAATAGCCGATGCAGGAATGGTTGCGATATCGGAAAATGAGGGAAATGCTCGATTGTGTTACACGTTTTCCAAAACACATGTAGTATTAGCCTCCATAGATAAGATTATTCCGAGCATTAGCGATTTAGAGTTGTTTTTTCCACTACTTTCTACGCATGCTACAGGCCAACAACTTTCTGCATTTAATACCATTGTTGGCCCAGCCACAAGAGAAGAGCACGATGGCCCTCAAGAGTTTATTGTGATTTTAATAGATAATGGGAGGTCTTCGGTAATGGCTTCTCAAGATCAACGACAAGCCCTAACTTGTATTGGTTGCGGTGCTTGCCACAATGTTTGTCCTGTATTTACTGCTAGCGGAGGCACAGCGCTATACCAAGGTGCCAAAAGTGGCCCAATTGGGCAAGTTATAAATCCTTTGCAAAGCAACTTGGAGTCTTATAAACATTTAAGTAATGCTTCTACCTTATGCGGTAGGTGCACAGATGTTTGTCCGGTAAAAATTGATTTACATAACCATTTAGTTAGAAATAGGCACGACAGCGTTGGCCAGGGGCTAGAAAAAACAGGTGAAAAGTTAGCTTGGTATACTTGGAAAAAATTTATGTTGAACCGAAAAAACATGAACAGACCACCGAGTATTAAGGGTTTTACATTAAAGCAGTTTTATAAAAATGAATGGGGAGAACAAAGAGAGTTTCCTAAGTTAGCAGAAAAAACATTTAACCAGCTATGGCGCGAAAAGCATGGCGAGGTTTAACTAATTAAAGGAGCTGTGCAATAATTTTTTCTGCACTAACACCTTCTGCCTCTGCTTTGTAATTTCTAATTAAGCGATGTCTTAAAACATTGGCTGCTATTGCTTTTACATCTTCAATATCTGGTGAATATTTTCCATTAATTAAGGCATGGCACTTGGCACCAAGTATTAAAAATTGTCCAGCTCTTGGTCCAGCCCCATATTCTAAAAAATCATTTGCCACAGGATGCGCATTGGGTGTATTAGGTCTAGTTTTGCTTACTAAATTTACCGCATAAGTTAATACGTTATCTGGCACTGGCACGCGACGAACCAACTGTTGGAAATATAAAATTTCTTTGGCGTGCAATATGGTTTTAAGTTCTGGTTTTAGATTTTGTGTGGTGCTTCTTACTACTTCAATTTCCTCTTCAAGTGTAGGATAATCTAAAAGTATATTAAACATAAAACGGTCTAATTGTGCTTCTGGCAGCGGGTAGGTTCCTTCTTGTTCAATAGGATTTTGTGTAGCTAAAACAAAAAAAGGTTCTTCTAAATTATGTAATTTCCCACCAACAGTAACCGATTTTTCCTGCATGGCTTCTAACAATGCAGCTTGTGTTTTCGGAGGCGTTCTATTGATTTCGTCGGCTAAAATAATATTTGCAAAAAGAGGTCCTCTGATAAATTTAAATACCCTGTTTTCATCTAATATTTCGGAACCTGTAATGTCGCTTGGCATTAAGTCTGGGGTAAATTGAATGCGACTAAAATTTAAATCCAACACTTGAGAAATAGATTTTACTAAGAGGGTTTTA
>JBIKKC010000090.1:0-8643 GCA_044360615.1 Bacteroidia bacterium
TTCAATAAACTTTTAACATCTACTTTTAAGGAAGCACCTTTATATCTTAAATAAAAATAAAGACTGAGTCCGGCAAATACCAAACGCCAAAAAACCAAATCTAGGGCTTGTAAGGAAATAAGTTTACCCAACACTGGCGTAAAGCCCCATAATAAAATAATAAAATGCAATAAGATGTACTTATTCTTAATAAATGGCATTTGCATTTATTTAGGTGCTCGTTTTAACATAAATAATCCTATCAACATAAAAACTGTAGGCGGAATCCAAACGGCAATCCAAGCGGGCAAAACACCTGTATTTCCTGCGGTGTTAAAAACTTGCACCATTAACAAATAAATAAAGGTTAAGATAATTCCAATGCCTAAATGATACCCCACTCCTCCTCTACTTTTACCGCTACTAACGGCCACTGCTAAGATGGTAAGAATATAAAATCCCATAGGTATAACTACTCGTTTGTAGAGTTCAACCTTAAAAATATTTACCTTAGGATTGCCTTTCTCAGATTCTTTTCTAATGTACTCGTTCAACTCGGGATTGGTCATGGAAGATACCTTCTTAGACTTTTCAAAAAATTCGTCGGGCCTTAGATTAAAGGCAGTATCTAACTTATTTCCTTTAATAATATATTCTCTAGATTCTGTAAATTTTCGTTTGGTATAACCTTCTAATGTCCAACAAAGCTTTTGTTTATTCCAAGTAATGCGGGTAGCATAGGTTCGCTCTACTAACCTACCATTTGCAAAACTTTCTAAATTAAAGTTAAAGCCAGAGCTATCAATATAGTTAAAAGATTCCATGTGTATCATGTTAGAATCGTTTAACATATTGTAAATATTATTATTCTGCGTAGGCTCATTGTCGTGTATCCAATCGTCTTCAAATTGCAAGCGATGTTTATCTGCAATAGGAATAAACTGTGTATTTAACACCAAGAATAATGCAAACAAAAAGGTAGCACCAATGAGGTAAGGTTTTAAAAATCTTCGGTAATTTAAACCACTGTTAAGAATGGCAATAATCTCTGTATTTTGAGCCAATTTAGAGTTAAAAAACAAGGTAGCTAAAAATACAAACACAGAACTAAACAAGCCCATAAAGTATGGGATAAACCAAAGATAATAATCAAAAACAAGCACCTTTAAAGGTGGCTTATTCTTAATAAAATCATCCATTTTCTCGCTTATATCTATAAAAATGGCAATGAAAGTAAACAGCAATACAGAGTAAAAAAAGGTTTGTAGGTACTTCTTAATAATGTACCTATCTATAATTCCAATGCCTAACTTTTGATATAGCCACTTCATATTAAAGTTTGTTCATTACAATGGGTAAAATGGCTTTTTTCCAAGCTAAAAAGTCTCCTTCTAAAATATGTTTTCTAGCTTCTTGAACCAACCAAAGGTAGAAGCTTAAATTTTGAATACTGGCAATATTAAAACCTAATATCTCATTGCAACGAATTAAATGACGTAAATAAGCTTTGCTATACTCTGGTGTAAAAACCTCATCTAAGGGTGAGTAATCCAGCTTCCATTTTTCATTCTTTATATTAATAATCCCTTTGCTGGTAAAGATATACCCATGCCTTGCATTGCGGGTAGGTAATACGCAGTCAAACATATCTATACCCAAGGCAATACACTCTAATATATTCTCGGGTGTACCCACGCCCATTAAATACCGTGGCTTATCTTTGGGTAAGATATCACAAACCAGCTCTGTCATTTCATACATTTGCTCAGCAGGTTCGCCCACGCTTAAGCCACCAATGGCATTTCCATTCATGTTTTGGTCGGCAATAAATTGCGCACTTTCTATTCGTAGGTCTTTGTAAATACTGCCTTGTACAATAGGAAACAAATTTTGCTCCACCCCATACAAAGGTTCCGTTTCGTTAAAGCGGTTTATGCATCTTTGCAACCAACGATGGGTTAACTGCATAGATGTTTTGGCGTAGGTATGGTCGCAAGGGTAAGGCGGACACTCATCAAAGGCCATGAAGATATCTGCGCCAATGGTTCTTTGAATATCAGTAGCAATTTCTGGAGTAAAGAATATTTTAGCGCCATCTAAATGGGACCTAAAATAAACGCCTTCCTCATGTATTTTACGAATCTCACTTAAACTAAAAACTTGGTAACCTCCACTATCGGTTAACATGGGTTTATCCCAATTAATAAATTTGTGAATACCGCCCGCTTTATTGATAACTTCTAACCCAGGTCTTAAAAAAACATGATAGGTATTGGCCAAAATAATTTGGGCTTTAACGCGCTCTTTTAATTCGGTTTGGTTAACAGCCTTAACGGTTCCTTGCGTGCCAACCGGCATAAAAATAGGAGTTTCAATAGCACCTCTTCCAGTTTGCAAAACCCCAGCGCGCGCCTTGGTTTGCGTATCACTTTTTAATAACTCAAATTTCATATTACTCAAAGTGCAACGAGAATTGGATTAATTGTGGGTTCAAGCGGTTTATGTTATCTGTAAAGATATAACCATCTCTATACATAGCATTGCCAAAAGTGTTGCATAACTTTACTTCGGGAGAGAATTTAAAATACTCAAAATACATATCTAAACCAAAACCAACTTCCCAGCCATAGGTTAAAGGAACCAAAGAAACGATAGGGTTTTGCAAGCCTCTATTTTTATCTATGGTAGAGGCAAAATCATAACTGAGTCGGCCGCCACCAATTACATAAACCCTAGTATTTTTTCTTCTATCAGACTTATATTTTAGCAGCAAAGAAACATCACAATAGGCCGATTCAATTTCTACTTCTTTTTTAGAATTAGGGAAGGTGTACATTAAATTTCTCTGCACAAAAGAAATAACTGGAGCCATTAAACGCACATCAAAATTTTCGCCTAAATGTAGGTTCATAATACCTCCCAAACCAATTCCAGGGAAACTTTTCACGCCTACATTCATAACAGTATCGTAAGGAAATAGGCTGCTGTTCATGTCTACCAGCATTCTGCCAGAATTTGCCGCTAGGGTAAATCCAAAATGAATGCGCCTATTATCGTACTGCTGCAAATTGGGTTGCGCCCAAGCTTGCCAGTAACTGCCTAAAAGAAGCAGGAGTAGTGTTATTTGTCTGCGGTGTACAGAGAGCAAGTGCCAAAAGTTAAGGGTTGAACCATTATATTTTTATATCCTGTGTTTTTTAAATGCGCTGCAAAGGCTTCTCCTTCTGGGAAATGCTGCACACTCTCTGGAAGATAAGTATAGGCATTGCTGCTCTTACTTAACAGATTTCCTAGGGTTGGTAGTATATATTTAAAATAAAAATTATACACTTGTTTATAAGGAAAGGCACTTGGCTTAGAAAACTCTAGCACCACTAATCTACCACCTGGTTTTAAAACACGGTGCATTTCTAGCAAACCTTTATCTAAAAATTGAAAATTACGCACGCCAAAAGCAACAGTTATGGCATCAAAAGATTGGTCGTTAAAAGGCAAAGCAGCGCTATCGGCTCTAATAAATTCAATTTTATCTTCAAATCCTTTTGCAGCGCTTTTTTGTTTGCCAATATCCAGCATTCCTTGGGCAATATCGGCCCCAATAATTTTGGTTGGATTTAATTTCATGGCAGCAATGGCTAAATCTCCGGTGCCCGTTGCCACATCTAAAATGAACTTGGGTTGAATAGGCTTAAGCATGTTAATTGCCTTTTTTCTCCAACCTTTATCAATACCTAAAGAAAGTACTCGGTTCAAGAAATCATATTTGGGAGCAATGCTATTAAACATCTCCTCTACTTGCTCGCGCTTGCTTTTATCTGATAACTGGTCTGGCTTAACTTCCTTCATTGGTAGGCAAAGATAAGTAAAACCTAGAAACTAGTTTAAATGTTTTGCTTACCTTCGCAGCATGTTAATTCAAACTGCAAAATTTGCGAAAAGTGCCGCCAGTGTAAAAGATTCTCCCACCGGAAATGCCCCAGAGTATGCCTTTATTGGGCGAAGCAATGTGGGAAAATCCTCTTTGATTAACATGCTTTTACAGCGCAATGAATTAGCCAGAACCAGTTCTACGCCAGGAAAAACCATTACCATGAATTACTTTATGATTAATGAAGATTGGTATATTGTAGATTTACCAGGCTATGGCTATGCGCGCCGCTCTAAAACCTTAAGAAGTGCTTGGGAAAAGAGTTTGTGGCAATATTTAAAAAGTAGAGAAAACATGGTTAACCTCTTTTTGCTAATAGATTCGAGGGTTCCACCCCAAGAAAGCGACCTTAATTTTATTGAAGAGTTGGCCGAGGCCGGAATACCTTTTTCTATTGTTTATACCAAACTCGACAAGCTAAAGGTGGCAGAAGCTGAGCAAAATATAAAAGCTTTTGAAGCTAAATTACTAGAAACTTGGGAAGAATTACCTGTAAGTTTTCAGACCTCTGCTGTAACCAAATTAGGCAGTGTAGAAATGCTAAAGTATATCAACAGGTTAAATAAAGATTGGTATCAAGCCCTTCAACGTAAGTTGTAACGTAAGCCAATAAATGCCCTTCGGCCCATCAAGGGAGCGTAGTTGTAACTTGGGTCAAACGTGTAACCGTTGGGGTTAGTTAGGGGGTCATTTATGTTTTTATCAAAGGGGTCTTGCGGACGCATAATAGGATTTTGCGGAAGGAAATTAAAGAGATTCTTAACGCCTGCATAGAGCTCAAACGATTTAGAAAACCTTTTGGTAGCCTGTAAATTTTGCAAGGTGAACCAAGGAGAATATTCTGGTCTAAAATCATTGGGTAATATGGGTAAGCGCATGGGGCCATAAACTTGGCCTGTATAATCTAAAGTAATATCCCATATACGTTTAAAGGTATAGCTTATTCCAAATACACCAGAGAACCTTGGTGCATGAATTTGATCTTGTTTAAATGTTTTGTCCAATGAGTCTCTTAAGATGGTAAATACCTGCATTAAGGTAACCCCTGCATTTACCTTTAAAGCCGAGCTAAATTGCATATTAGTATTGAGGCTTACACCTTGAGAAACTGCGTAATCACTAAGGTTTCGGTAAATAATGGCATTGGGGTCGGTATCATAATCAGGAATTATTTTATTGCCAAACCAAGTATAAAAAATGGCTCCATCTATTTCTAGAAAGCCCTTGGAAGTATTAAACCATTTGTTTATTTGAAGGTTAATATTCCAACTTTGCTCTGGGGCTAAATCACCTTCAATAACAATAGTTCTAGCACCAGTTAAAGCCGCATGATCTTCTGTAAAAAGGTTAACTACTCTAAAACCATTGCCTGCACTTAAACGCATGGTGGTTGATTTGGTTGGCGTAAATTTCCAGTTTAATCTTGGTGAGGCAATGATGCCATGGTTGTTATTATAATCCAATCTTAAGCCTGTTAACAAAGTATGGTTTGCTGCCAGATGCCATTCATCTTGCGCAAAAATTCCAGGCAATAAAGTTATACTTGGGGCATTTAGATTTCTATCATTTAAAGTAGCAACAGTATTGTCATCGTACCATTGATACCTAAATGCCACTCCAAATAAGGATTTGTGCCTATTCCCAAAATTTCTATTGTGTAAAAGTTGCCCAAACCCTGTTCCTTGCTTACCTAGGTAAACAGTTTGGCCATACACCGAATTTTGATCATGAAAATTTGCCGATAATTGAAATCTAAAATCCTGTTTACCCACTTTAAACGGATGCAATGCAATTAACTCGTAGCGTTTGGTATAAATGGATTCTCCATAGATACTATCTCCCCCTCTAAATGCTTTTTCCCATTGCATTTCGCCTCCAAATCTATCCTCATAAAGCCCTCTAATAGCTAGGGAAGAATAGAGATTATTGCCTCTATCCCATTGCAATTTACCAAATAGCGAAACACGTTTTTGTAGGGTTATATCTGTAAAATTATCTTGGTTCAAATCTACCCTATTGTTAAAGTGGAAATAGTTACCACTGAGCATATAACTTAAGCGCTCTTTTTTATGGCTGAACCCAAGATCCATATTATGTTCTAGATAAGAAGTACTGAAATAATCTGCAGTAAATTTAGGAGCGGAATAGGCATTTTTTGTAATCACATTAATAAGCCCACCCACAGCTTCACTGCCATAGAGCGTTGCAGCGGGACCTTTTACCACTTCAATTTTTTCTATCATGCTATTGGGAATACCCATTAATCCATATACTGTAGAGAGCGAGCTAACAATAGGCATACCATCTATAAGCACTAGGGTATATGGACCATCTAATCCATTGATGTGAATATCGCCAGTATTACATACATTACAATTCATGGTAGGCAATACACCATTAATCATTTGAACGGATTCGAAGAGATTGGTGGTTGGATTCTTTTGAAAAAACTTCTGAGTATAAATTTCTACAGGAACGGGAGATGCTGCACGGCTAATTTGATTTAAGGTTCCACTTATGGTAACTTCATTTAAATTTTGGTTCAAGGCATTGAGCTGGATTATTAACTCTTCTTTTTGGGTTTGTGGTTGAACCCAAATTTCTACCTTTTCGTAACCCACCAAACTAATGCTTAAGCGGTACTTACCAGCAGGGAGATTCTCTAATACAAAAACACCTTTTTCATTGGTAAGCGTACCCTTTCCTAAAGAAGTAATTCCAACAGAAGCAAAGGCCAAAGTTTCTGCTGAGCTTACCACCTTACCCCGCAAAAAATAGGATTGAGCCAGGCCCTGAAAATGAATTAACATAAAGATAATAAGCCCCAAAACTCTAATCATAACTGCAAAGTTCAAGTATTTTTAGCAAATTCAAAAATATTTTTTAGACTTATCTAAAATTTAAATATGGTTATACCTAATTTTTTAATATTTTTGAAGTATGGCCCTTTTCGCATTAATAGGATATCCTTTAGTAAATACATTTTCACAAGATTATTTTAACCAACTTTTTAAGGCATCTAATCTTCCGCATGAATACCTCAATTTTGCCATTCCAGAATTAAAGGAAATAAACAAATGGATTGTTTCGCAGCCCACATTGCGTGGCTTAAATGTTACGCGCCCATATAAAGAACAAATTATACCTTACTTACATGAGTTGAGTGAAGAGGCAGAACTTTGTGGGGCTGTTAATTGCATTAAAATTGACAGTAAGGGAAAACGGACAGGATACAATACAGATGTGTATGGTTTTAAAACCTCTTTAGAAAAACTGCTTAACGGGGTATTACCTAAAAAAGCCTTGATTTTAGGAAATGGAGGAGCTGCCAAGGCAGTTAAAGCGGCTTTAAAGCAACTTCAAATAGAGTTTTTAACGGCAGCTAGAACACCAAGAAATCCGCAAGAAATAGCGCTGCACCATTTAACTTTTGGACATTTTGTTGAATGTAAGCTAATAATTAATACAACCCCATTGGGCATGCATCCAGATTTAAATCAAAAAGTTGAAATCCCATATGAGGCAATAACGCCAGAGCATTTTTGTTTTGATTTAATATACCTGCCGGAAACTACTAAGTTTTTAGCCGAGGCTCAAAAGCATGGAGCCAAAATAAAAAATGGGTTAGAAATGCTACATCTACAAGCAAATAAGGCTTGGGAGATTTGGCAAGAAGAATGAACTTAATTATTATTGTAGTCCATGGGACTATTTTACAATTACGCAAAGTACAATACGCGCCTTGTTTCTAAGGCTTTCTTTACTAAAGTAAGAATTTCTGGAGAGCAGCATATTCCAGTTAATAAGCCAGTTTTACTCGCCTTAAACCATCCCAATTCATTTTTAGATGCGGTGGTAGTTGGCGGACATTTAAAAAGAGAAACACACTTTTTAGCTAGGGGTGATGCCTTTCACAATAAGTATGCAAAACCCATTTTACATTCCTTAAACATGCTGCCTATTTTTCGCTTGAGCGAAGGCAAAGAAAACTTAGAACGCAACAACGAAACCTTTGATGCTTGTCAGGCCATATTAGACCAAAACAAAATGGTTATCTTATTTGCGGAAGGCCTATGTGTTAACAACTGGGACCTTAGACCGATGCGTAAGGGTTTGGCAAGAATTGCCTTAAAAGCATGGAAAAGCAAATCGGCTGCTACCAACTTAGAGGTTATACCTGTAGGCCTAACTTATGAGCATTATGAAGGCGAAGGAAAAGTTTTGTTAATTAATATTGGTACGGCCATACAAAAAGAGCAAGTAGACATCTTTGGCAATGAAGCTTTGTTTGTAAAGAATTTTAACCAATTGGTATTTGAAGGGCTAGAAAAGCTTATCCCCGTTATGCCCAAAATGCTACCTGGCGATGAGCAACATCATTCCTTTAGAGCAATTTTACAGGAATCGGCAACATACAATGAAGAGGCTGCAAGTGTTATTGCTGATATTAAATCAGGAAAGTTAGCTTCTGTGCCAGCAAGCAATACAAAATGGATTAAAGACACCTTTGTATTTTTTCCACTGTATTTATTTAGCCAATGGATAGCACAAAAAATGTTCAAACAAAAGCTATTTCACGATTCGGTAATATTTGGATTATTGCTATTCTTATGGCCTGTTTATTTGCTTATGATTTGGTTAATCCTTAAGCTTATTTTTTAATTTTAGTCTTTAATTTTATTTAACCCCATTAGGCTTACCATCCAATTGGGTAATGGTTTATGTTGGCCTCTTTT
>JBIKKC010000299.1:0-2693 GCA_044360615.1 Bacteroidia bacterium
GAATTCTCGCTACACTCTGGGATGGATACGCGCACAAGTCGAACTTTTTCTTTGTAAACGGTTTGCTTTTGGGTGGTGCAGCCATTATTATGTTTTTTATGCTACGCTGGTTAAATGGGATTTTAAAAGAGCATTTATAAGCAGCATAAAACCAAATCACTATGTAATTTGTCTATCAAAATAGACCATTAATAAAAACTTTATTTAAATAGTACTTCACTTTTGTTAAATTGCCCTAACAAAAATGGAACTGTATTTGAACAGATTCTAGAATAATTTTTATGGAAGCAAAATTTTCACCACGTGTTAAAGATGTGATCTCTTACAGCAGAGAAGAGGCCATCCGTTTGGGTCATGATTACATTGGCACCGAACACTTGTTGCTCGGCTTAATTCGCGAGGGCGACGGGAAAGCACTTAAAACCTTGAAGGCGCTGGATGTAGACCAACAGCGTGTTAAGAAGGCTATAGAAGATAATATTCGCGGCACAGCCACTAATAATACCAACTTTGTTAATATACCTTTAACCAAACAAGCCGAAAAGGTTTTAAAAATTACCTACTTAGAGGCTAAGATTTTTAAAACAGATATTATCGGTACAGAACATCTCTTGCTGTCAATATTGCGAGATGAAGACAATTTGGCCTCTCAGATTTTGGGCCAATTTGGCGTTACCTACGAAATATTTAAATCTGCTGTGGAAGGAAATCTCAGTGAAACACGCAGTGAGTTACCTGCAGAAGAGGAAGAGTTTTTTAATCCGGGTCAGGAAGAAAGAAAATCTGAGCCACGTAAAACAGAAACCAAATCTAAAACTCCTGTATTAGATAATTTTGGTAGAGATCTTACCAAAGCAGGAGAAGAAGGTAAGCTTGATCCAATTGTGGGAAGAGAAAAAGAAATAGAGCGTGTATCGCAAATCTTATCTCGCAGAAAGAAAAATAATCCAATTCTTATTGGTGAGCCAGGAGTTGGTAAAACAGCTATAGCAGAAGGTTTGGCTTTACGCATTATTCAACGCAAGGTTTCTCGAGTGCTTTTTAACAAGCGTGTTGTGATGCTTGATTTAGCTAGTTTAGTTGCTGGTACAAAATACCGCGGGCAATTTGAAGAGCGCATGAAAGCTGTGATGAATGAGTTGGAAAAATCACCTGATGTAATTTTGTTCATTGATGAGATTCACACCCTTGTTGGTGCGGGTGGTGCTAGTGGTTCATTAGATGCTTCTAATATGTTTAAGCCAGCTTTAGCACGTGGCGAAATCCAATGCATTGGTGCAACAACTTTAAATGAATACCGTCAATACATCGAGAAAGATGGTGCCTTAGAACGCCGCTTCCAAATGGTAATGGTTGAACCAGCAACTGCAGAAGAAAGTGTAGAAATCTTAAATAATATTAAGGATAAATACGAGGCGCATCACAGTGTAATTTACGAGCCAGGAGCCATAGCTGCATGTGTTAAAATGAGCAGCCGTTATTTAACCGATAGACATTTGCCAGATAAGGCCATTGATGTAATGGATGAGGCAGGTGCGCGTGTGCATTTAAGTAATATTCATGTGCCTGCAAGTATCTTAGAATTAGAAAAGCAGATTGAAGAAATTAAGATTGAGAAAAATCGTGTTGTTAAGAGCCAGAAGTATGAAGAGGCTGCTAAACTGCGCGATAGAGAAAAGCATTTATTAGAGCAATTAGAAACAGAAAAGTTACGTTGGGAAGAGGAAACCAAAACCCAACGCTTTAATGTAACCGAAGATAATGTTGCCGAAGTAGTTGCAATGATGACAGGTGTTCCGGTAAAACGTATTGCACAAAGCGAAGGGCAACGTTTACTAAATATGGGAACCGAACTTGCTGGTAAAGTTATTGGTCAAGAAGAAGCCATTAAAAAATTAACCAAAGCAATTCAACGTACCCGCGCTGGCCTAAAAAATCCAAATAAACCCATTGGCTCCTTTGTGTTTTTAGGTCCAACAGGGGTTGGTAAAACAGAAATGGCAAAGGTATTGGCCAAGTATTTATTTGATACTGAAGAGGCCATGATAAGGGTAGATATGAGCGAGTACATGGAGAAGTTTGCGGTAAGCAGATTGGTAGGAGCGCCTCCAGGTTACATTGGTTATGAAGAAGGTGGACAATTAACCGAAAAAATTCGTCGTAAGCCTTATGCTGTTGTATTGTTAGATGAGATAGAAAAAGCCCATCCAGATGTTTTTAATATCTTATTGCAAGTGCTCGATGAAGGGTTTATAACAGATAGTATGGGTAGAAAGGTAGATTTTAGAAATACCATTATTATCATGACCTCTAACTTGGGTTCAAGGCAATTGAAAGACTTTGGAAGTGGCGTTGGATTTGGAACCCCAAGTAAATCTGCAGATGCAGATAAGAATGCTAAAATAGTGGTAGAAACAGCGTTAAAGCGCTTCTTTTCTCCAGAATTTTTGAACCGTATTGATGATGTAATCGTGTTCTCATCTTTAGATAAAGAATCTATCTCAAAAATATTAGAGTTGAACCTAGAGAAGTTATTAAAGCGTATTGAAGATTTAGGTTTTAAAGTAAAGTTTACAGATACTGCCAAAGAATTTTTAGCAGATAAGGGTTTTGATCCAGACTTGGGCGCAAGGCCACTTTCTAGAACTATTCAGAAGTTTGTAGAAGATCCTATTGCCGAGGAGCTACTAAAA
>JBIKKC010000300.1:0-2662 GCA_044360615.1 Bacteroidia bacterium
TGAAAATTTCTCTAAACCAGCAGCACTTAAAGCCTTAAACTCCAATTATAACGAAGGCGTGGCATGGCTAGATACTGCAGGTACCATGGTATTTTTTACTCAATGTAATGGCAGAGATGGCAAAGGCTTATTCTGTAAAGTATTGGTAAGCTATTTTCAAAACGGAGCTTGGCTCGAACCTAAACCATTACCCTTTAATAGCGATAGTTTTAGTATTGGGCACCCTGCCATGACTGCAGATAACAAACGCATGTATTTTAGCAGCGATATGCCTGGAGGTTTTGGAAAAAAGGATATTTGGTATGTGGCGTATGATGCCATTAAAGATGTTTGGGGAAATCCTGTAAATTTAGGAGCAAATGTAAATAGTGCAGAAGAGGAAATGTTTCCTTTTGTAGATGAAAACGGTGTAGTTTATTATTCTTCAAAAGGCTTTTTAGGCATGGGCGGATTAGATTTATTTAAAACCGCAGATAGTGCCAATACCTTTAAAAAAGCAGAAAATTTGCGCTACCCTATTAACTCTGGAGGAGATGATTTTAGCATTAGTTTTATACCCGAAAGTAGAAGAAACAATGGTGGTGCAATTGCCTTTTTTAGCTCTAACAGAGAAGGCGGACAAGGAGATGATGATATTTACAGCATTGCCATAAAACCTATTGTGGTATTGGTTAAAGGAAGGGTGTATGATAGAGAATCTGGGCAGCCCGTTAATGGCGCAAGCGTATCGGCAACAAACCTTGGTGGTAATAACCAATGGAAAATAAAAACCAACGACAAAGGTTTGTTTTCTGCTGAGTTACCTCTAAAGGATGTATTTGGAATTATGGCCTCCAAGGAAACCTATTTTAACAGCGCCAATAAGCGTGTGAGTACCTTAGATATTACCAAAGACAGTACCATAGAAATTGAGTTGCCCTTAGATTTGGTGCCGCCTGCAGATGTAGAGCTAACCTTAGAAGGCATCTATTATGATTTAGACAAATGGGACATTAGACCCGATGCAGCAAAGGTTTTAGATTCTATGGCAATTATACTTAGGTTCAACCCGAACCTTGTAATTGAATTGGCCTCGCATACCGACAGCCGGGCACCAGCCGCCTATAACTTAGAGCTCTCGCAAAAGCGTGCTAAATCTTGTGTAGATTATTTGGTAAGTAAAGGAATTGCTAAGGACCGATTGGTGCCTGTAGGTTACGGAGAAACCAAATTGGTGAATGATTGCAGCGATGATGTGGATTGCAGCGAAGAAGAACACCAACAAAACAGAAGAACCACCATTAGGGTATTACGCACAGATTATAAACCCAAGCGGTAAAGCATTGTAATTTGCCTACTTTTGCAGGCAAGATGAGCTCAGATAAATACATGAAACGCGGAGTGTCTTCGCAAAAAGAAGACGTGCATGCCGCCATCAAAAATTTAGACAAAGGATTATTCCCAAAAGCCTTTTGCAAAATTGTGCCCGATTACTTAGCCGGCAGCCCCGAATATTGTAATGTGATGCATGCCGATGGCGCAGGAACAAAATCATCACTTGCCTATTTATATTGGAAAGAAACGGGTGATTTAAGCGTGTGGAAAGGCATAGCGCAAGATGCCATTGTAATGAATTTAAATGATTTGTTGTGTGCAGGCGTATATCAAAATATTACCCTCTCTTCTACCATTGGCCGAAATAAAAATTTAATTCCAGGCGAAGTTATTGCAGCCATTATTGAAGGAACAGAAGAGTTTATTGAAATGCTGCGCGACCAAGGCATTCAAATTTATTCTACAGGCGGCGAAACTGCAGATGTGGGCGATTTGGTGCGCACCATTATTGTAGATTCTACTGTTACTGCAAGGGCCAAAAGAAGCGAAATTATAAGCAATCATAAAATTGCAGCAGGCGATGTAATAGTAGGCTTTGCCTCTTATGGACAAGCAAGCTACGAAAAGGAATACAACGGCGGCATGGGCAGCAATGGTTTAACCATGGCGCGCCACGATGTATTGAGTAATTTTTATCAAGGCATTGCAGAAAGCTATGATCCGCTGGTACCAAAGGATTTGGTTTATACAGGCAAGCTAAAATTACAAGACCAATTAGAAGGGCATCCCTTGAATGTGGGTAAAATGATACTCTCGCCAACCAGAAGCTTTTCGCCTATCATTAAGCCCATTTTAGATGCTCATTTTGATAAGATTCATGGCATGGTGCATTGCACAGGAGGAGGCCAAACCAAAATTCTTCATTTTGCAGATAAGGTAAAAGTTGTTAAAGATAATTTGTTTGCTACTCCAGCGTTGTTTCAAATGATACAAGCACAAAGTGGCAGCAGTTGGGAAGAAATGTACAAGGTATTTAATATGGGTAATTTGTTAGAGTTTTATACCGATCCAAAAACGGCAGAAGACCTTATTAAAATAGCCCAGGCATTTGGCATAGAAGCGCAAATTGTAGGCAGGGTTGAACCTAGCGATAAAAAAGAATTAGAGATTGTGAGTGCTCATGGTAGATTTCATTATTAATCCAAATTTTGATTTTTTTATATAATTTCGACCATATTAACTAACCTATGAAAATACTTGTAACTGGAGGAACTGGATATATTGGCTCTCATACTGTGGTGGAGCTACAACAGGCGGGCTATGAAGTAGTGGCCTTAGATAATTTTGA
>JBIKKC010000091.1:0-8540 GCA_044360615.1 Bacteroidia bacterium
CAAGTGCAACTTTGGTTCAAAAGAAATGTTTTTCAGATTTAGGAAGTATTACCATTGTGCCAAGTGGCGGTAACTCGCCTTATTTCTATGCAATTAACAATGGTTCACTTTTAACAAACCCTACTTTTTCTAATTTAAACCATGGTGTTTACGCTCTTAAGGCAAGAGATTTTAATGGTTGCGAAAGAAACTTTACTAGGGTAATAGATACAGTAACACAAGTTTTAGTTAATGCCACCAAAACAGAGCCAAGTTGTGGTTTGTCTAATGGTAGTATTCGTTTAAGTGGTAGTGGAGGTAAGGCACCTTATCGATATAAATTCGGTTCTGGAGCCTACGGCAAAGATTCTTTGTTTATCAATTTAACTTCTGGTACTTATGCTGTAAGTGTTATCGATACAAATGGTTGTGTTACTAATTCAAATATATTATTAAATTCTGCTACGCCTATTAATTTGAGTTTAAGCAGCACGCCAGAATCTTGTAACGGAGCAAATGATGGAACAGCTACTGCCATTGCTAGCGGAGGTTCATTGCCTTACACTTACCAATGGAACAGTAATCCTATACAAACTTCTGCAAAAGCAAGCGGTTTAAAGGCTGCTTGGTACACCTTAAGACTAACCGATGCCTCATCGTGTACTAAATTAGATTCAGTTCAGGTAATGCAAAAAGCAACAATTTTAGCTCAGCCTTTATGTATTATTTCTACAGATACGCTTTTCAATTATTCAGTTCTAGCATGGCAAAAAAATGCGGGATTAGGCATTGCCGCTTATAATATTTACAGAAGCAATACCTCAACTGGTCCGTGGAGTTTAATTCATACGCATCCTTTTGCATTGCCTGCCCTAGTGGCCGATACAACATTGCCAATAACAACTAGCAGAGCATTTTACCAAATTACGGCCTTAGATTCTTGTAACATAGAGAGCAGTGCTTCAGTTGCTCACCGCGGGTTACTGCTTACAAGAACAGCAGTGGGTTCTGCTCAAAAGTTAGATTGGACAGCTTATGTTGGCGGAAATGTAGGGACAAGCTTTGATGTTTATAGAAGAACAAATGGAGGCGGTTTCTTTAGTATTGCTAGTTTGCCAATTACCACTAGAACATATACAGATTCTAGCATTATTGCAGGCTCTAAAGAGTATATTATAGAAATGAATTGGACAGGCTCTTGTGCTGGTGCTCCTTCAAGTAGAATTATCTCTAATAAAGTTACTGTTAATAGCACGGGCTTGGTTCAAGCAGCTGGTTTAAATACTAAATTATTAGTTTATCCAAATCCAGCTAAAGGAGTACTTTTTGTTGAAACTGAAAATCGTTTGGCACAAATCTTGAAAGTTGAAATGTATAGTTTAAGTGGCGTTTTAGTAGGAAGCAAAGAATCTAACAGCGCAAACAAAATCACCTTAGAAATTAGTGATTTGGCCAAAGGGATGTACTTACTAAAAGTTAAACTTGAAAACGGAACAACAGAAACAATGTCAGTATTAGTAGAGAATTAAATATGAAAAAATGGCAAATGATTGCTCTTGGTTTTGCAGGTGGTGTAGCAGGAGCTTTTGTGAGTGGTTTATTTATTTCAAAGCAGGTAGTATTACAACAAATTACAACTGCACCTAGTTCATTAAGCTTAGTTGATTACAAAGCAGGTACTCCTATAAGTGCTGATTTCGTGAAAGCCTCAGAAGCTTCTTTGCACTCAGTAGTATTTATTAAAACTTTAACCAATCAGCAGCAACGTGCTTATCAAGATCCATTTTTTGATTTTTGGAGCGGGAATGATTTTTTTGGGAGAAGGGGGCCGGTTGCAAGCTCCGGTTCAGGGGTAATTATTACCGAAGATGGATATATAGCTACAAATTATCATGTAGTTAAAGATGCTAATGTTATAGAAGTAATCACCAATAATAACAAACAATCCTACAAAGCTAAATTAGTTGGCGCTGATCCGTCCACAGATCTCGCTTTACTAAAAATTGAAGCTAAAGGTTTACCAAAAATTGCTCTTGGAAATTCAGATGACGTAAAAGTAGGCGAGTGGGTTTTAGCAGTAGGGAATCCGTTTAATCTAACCTCAACAGTTACGGCAGGCATTGTTAGTGCTAAAGGTAGAAACATAAATATTGTGAACAATCAATTTCCAATTGAGAGTTTCATTCAAACCGATGCTGCTATTAACCCAGGAAATAGCGGTGGAGCCTTGGTTGATTTGGAAGGCAAATTGGTGGGCATTAATACAGCTATCGCAAGCAATACAGGTTCGTATAATGGTTATGGTTTTGCAATTCCAGTAAATATTGCTGCTAAAATTGTGCGCGATCTCATAGAGTTTAAAGAAGTACAACGTGGCTTTACAGGCATGGATGTAAAAGATATTGATGCGCCTACTGCTCAAAAATATGGCATCAACACCAATATAGGAATTATTGTAGATCAAGTAATGGCCGAGGGGCCTGCAGAAGTTGCTGGTTTAAGAAGTGGCGACATTATCTTACGTGCAAATGAACGTGATTTAGAAAGTAAAGCCATGTTTGATGAGTTAATTGCCTATCACCGCCCAGGCGATAAAATTAAGATATTGTACAAGCGTGAGAATAAAGAAATGGCCACTACCATAAACTTGCTAAATAGGGAGGGTACAGTTGCCATAATGAAAAAAGGCACGATTAGTTCAGAGGCTTTAGGCGCGGATTTTCAACCCTTGCCAAAAATTGAAAAGGATAAGCTTGGCTTAAGTAATGGCTACAGAATAAGTAACATAAGACAAGGTAGAATTGCTAGTATGGGAATTCAAGAAGGCTTCATTATAACATCACTAAACCGTAAAGTTTATGATAAAGTAGATGATTTAATTAAAGCACTAGAAACGGTGAGAGGCCAGGTAGTAATTGAAGGCGTTTTTCCTAATGGTGGTCGAGGTGTTTTTTCATTTTATACCTATTAACCTATATGAATTATAGGTTGTATTTGTTATTTGTTTTAAATATAGGTTTTACAATTGCTGGATTTACCCAAGAATCACCAAGAAGTTTAGCAGGTTTTGCAATAGGACAATGGAAAGATATTCCAATAAAAATTTTAGGTAAACCTTACCTGAGTGATACTACAGAAATTGGTACTCCACTAGAAGCATTTAAGCATCCAATAGGAGAAGGTTGGATAATTGCCTTTGAATATTCAAATGAAACCAATTCTAAAATTAAATCAATTCAACTTTCTGGCATGCATGGCGATGGCAATGCCGTTTTTTTGAACTTACATTTTGGCATGAATAAAAATGATATTCTTAAGGCACTCGGTAAACCTAGCGATATTATTGATATTGGAGAGTACGGTCAAAAATGGATTTATGAGCAATCTTTTTTTTCTTTAGATATAAGCAGAGAGGGGCGTCTTTGGTGTATAAAAATATTTGAACCAAATTATGAAGGTTTAACAAATCAGGGAGTGCCTATTCCTTCTTTTTATCAGTTGGTTTCAACAATAAACACAGGCAGTAATGAAGAAATTGCGCACTTAATTTCTGCCTCCCTTCTTATAAAAAAAGACAATAAACAATTTGTTTTTTCAGAACCTTGGAATGTAGAATTAAATGATGACCTATCTGGAATTTTTAAATTAATGAAGGATAATTTCAAATATGTTTCTGTTAAGGATTCAATTGATTCAAAGAAATATAAACAAAATTTCTTACCACAAACATATGGCCCATCAAAATACAAGATGCTATATAAACAAAATAACAATTGGATGGAGATACTTTGGGCCTACGAACTAAATAGGTATAGGGTTGTGGCGATCAATATAAATTAAAAAGGGCTGTCATTTTTTGACAGCCCTTTTAAGTTATAGTTTGATTATTTTTCTATTATTTTGATGACCGAAATCATTGGTCATTTGTAGCAGATAAATGCCTGGTTTTAAATTGCTCACATCAATTGTTACTTCATTTTCAAAAGCGTTTTCATAAATCAATTTACCGTTAATATCCAATATTATTGTTTTGATTTTCCCTTTATGGTTTGATTCTATGGTTATCTTTTCATTTGAAGGATTAGGATAAACTAAAAACAAATCTTCAAAAGTCTCATTTATGCCAACACTTGTGAATGCTACACAAACGGAGGTGTCTATGCATTTTTTAAATTTAATCTCTACCGCATATTCGCCACTTTTTTTAGGTATAAAGCGTTTGTCCATTTCGCCACTAATGATTTTCATTCCATTTTTACAATCTAGCCATTGATAAAAAACACCTGGCATTTCTGCTTCTAAAACTGTGCTTCCTACATTCACACCTGTATTTAATTTTATAACATTTAAATCAAAAATTACTAAACTATCACATCCTTCCTTGCCAGAGATTTTAAATGTATCTCTTCTGCTATTTTCGGCTACCCATTTCTGTCCGTTTGGCAGTTGAATTTCTTCGCCAAAACAGGCCTCAAAGTTTATTACCAATGGTACTATTTCTTTTCTACTAACATTGATTGTGTAAATAGTATCACAGGCATTACTAACAACTAAAGTGTCTTTGTAAACGCCTCCATTGAAGTAGTTCTTTCCATTAAACACAAATGGGTTATTTCCACAAATAACACCCTTTACATTTTTATTGATATAACAAGGATTGCCATTAGTTTGGGTTAAATGACCATATAAACCAGTACTAGTGCCTGCTAACAATTCATCATAATATAAAAAGTTTATTTGAGTACCTACAGGATAAGAATAACCCAAAGTCCAAGATGTTGTTCCCCAGATATACATGTAAATGTCCGCATCAACCGCACAAAATACGGTATCTCCACCCAATGCAACAGCTTTACCTTTTTTACCGCTTACAAAAGGATAGCCAGAAGTAGTCATTGGCGTCCATTTGTTGGTTCCACTGATGATTTTGTAATAAGTAATGGGGTGATTGATACCTGCATCGGTACCTGTTACATATAAGGTATCTCTTGTTGCACTCACTAAAACATCTTCCAAGGAGGCTACAATCACAGTGCCTGTAGATGTATTAGCACCATTCATATTTTGTGTGCCTGTCCAAGCGCTTCCACTTTTTACAATCCTATACACACTTCTTCCTTGTGGTTTACTTAAATCATAATCCACAGTTACATATGCAACAGTATCGCTTCCTTCAATGTTAAAAGCAATGTCTGTAACGTCTACATCTTTGCCTATACTAGATGCTTCTAGAAGTATTTGACTCCAACTGCTACCAGCGTTAGATGAGTAAAACAAACCACCTTTAATCGAATCTTGAACACTAAAGCCAGCAAAAACAATATTTTCATTAAAAAAAGCTACTTCTAAAGCCGCAACTATGGTTCCAACTGATGGAAAAAAGTAAGGGGATGCTTCTACATTTAAGCTTTGATTCCATGAGCTTCCTCCATTAATTGTTTTATAAACCCTTAAATTTCCTGCGTAAACAGTATTTGTATCAGAAGGTTTCATAGCTATAGAGTAGTAGGGTGATCCATCTCCTCCAGGCCATAAAGCTGTTGACCAAATAGGTCTAGACGTTTTATATCTACTTACTTTTCTAATACCAGATTTAGCAGCAATCCAAGCTGTTTGTTTGTCTGTTGTCATATCAAAATCCTGCACCTGAACAGCTTCTAATCCTACAGATAAATCACTTGAGTTTAATCCTCTGTTTAAAGAAACGGCAATGCCTAAATCAGATGTAAAATATACTACATTGGTATCATTAGGGTCGCAAAAAACCTCGCCATCATTTGGATTGGTGGTTTTTCCTGCACTACCAAATTCAACCCAATTAAGACCTTGGTTGGCAGAATAACCATCAGAATGATAGGTATAATAACTTGTTGCACTTCCTGCAAATCCATAGTTGGTACCCGAAATGCCATTGGTAGTGCTAGGAAAATTAACATTAAACCAAGTTGTTTCATTATCTGTATATCTAAAAGTTTTCTCAGGCGCTCCCGGAGATTTATAACCACCCATAAAAATTCTGCCACTCGGACTAATTCCTAATCCAGAATATTGGTTACCTCCAGGAATAACGCCCATTGCAACACTGGTGAGGGTAGTGGTATTTTTTAAGTCATAATAAGGATGATTGGTTTTAGAAATTTGCGGCCCTGCACCAAATTTCTGAAAGAAGTAAACCACATTTGTAAG
This sequence comes from Bacteroidia bacterium, assembly GCA_044360615.1. Lineage (GTDB taxonomy): Bacteria > Bacteroidota > Bacteroidia > UKL13-3 > UKL13-3 > B1. The sequence goes on from JBIKKC010000091.1 coordinate 6,166, forward strand.
TGGGTGTACTACAATTTGACTCACAAACAAACTAATCAATTTAGGTGCTGACGTGTTTTTTATAAATTTTCCATTAGCTTCTAATCTTCCCCAAAACAACTGATTTCCTGTCACATAGATTAAGATAGAGTCTTTTACGCACAAGGCATTGATACTATTACTATCAATGCGGGTATGTTTGCTGCTATCTGGGTGAATAGCGTAAAGACCTTTGTTGTCAATGCAATACAAGGTTCCACTTTGCTTATGGACGCCCAATTGTTGCATATTGCCTCCTAAATTGTCGTTAGCATCTGCGCTGTTAACTTTTTTCCAGGAAGAAAAGTTAAATGAGGCGCCTGCAGGATTGTAAATGTCTGAATAAAAGATAGAATTGGCACTTTCTGTAGATATGTACAATCGAGTAGTGTCGGAGGTTTTGGCATAGCCAGTGATGGATAATACCCTCGCTCCCCATACATTTTCTACTTTTGGAGCACTTAATTGAGCCATCAAATTAGATGATCCCATCATGCAAAGGCTAAGTGAAAAACCTGTTGCAAATCGAGTAAATCTGTTTTTCATATGTTTTAAATTTTAAACAAATTTCACCTAAAGTCCCGTTTTGCTTGTCATTAATAGTAATGATTTTGTTTAGCTACTTCAATAAATAATCATTGTAAATCAATGTATTATATTTAAATCAGCGCTGTCATCATAATTCATTATAGTCTTTTTATACATTTATTATTTGAAGGTCTAATGAAATCTGCCAATTGCCTTAAAGAATAATTTCGCCTTACTTAGTTGTGTCCAACAACAGGTATCATAAAATATATTCATTTGACTGAATCTATTCACCAATTAATTGATATTTATTTAACAAAGCCACTGATTCTAAACGATTGTTTACAAGTAACTTGTCGTAAATTCTACGCGTATGTGTTCTAACAGTGTTTATACTTACAAATATCTTCTCGGAAATTTCTTTGTCTGTGAAACCTTCTGCAATGAATAATAAAACTTCGTATTCTCTTTTCGACAAAGAAGTCATAGACTCTGGCAATTTCTCTTTGCTTCCACTGTATTTGTGGGTAAGGTTTTGAAGTTCTTGTTCAGTTTGAATAAGCCTATCTTTCAATGAAATGTTCTCGGATTTTAATGATTCAATTTGTTTAGAAATAGAATCTATGTTTTGTTCGAGATTCAATTGTTTTTTGATGCGTTTTTGGTTCAAACCGTATAAAAAAAATGCTAGTAATACACTTAAAATAAGTAAGGAAATAAGCCAGACCCTATTACTTTCCAAGGCATCTAATTGTTGATTTTGTTGCGCAAGTTGCTTTTCTTTTTTAGATACTTCAAGGGTTTTATCTATTTCTAGGTACTTCACGTTTTCTGCAACATTGATAACATCTTCCTTATATGTATCATACAATTTTCTATACGCCAAAGCCTTTTCAGAATTACCCATTTCTTCGTAGATGCTGCTCAGATTTTTAGCGATAATTACCTTAAAATTTCGCTCATTCGAGAATTCAGCTAAGGCAATTGCCTTCTCAAAACTTATAATTGCTTGTTTATTGTTTTTCTTTTTATTGTAAAGGTTACCAATGTTATTATGAGTGGCTGCAAGGCTTTGTTTGTCATTAATTTTTTCGAATTGTGCAATAGCTTGATTATAATAATTGATTGCAATGGCATAATCAGATTTCAGGGTAAACATATCTCCCAAGTTTACTAATTGCGTGGCAAGTTCTTTTGGTAAATTAAGCTGTTGATAGAGGTTGGCAGTCCACTGAAAATAGGAGATGGCTTGAGCCAAAGCGCCTTTTTTAGAGGCAATTATACCTAAACCATTCATGGCTACAGCGATTGATTCGTTATGTTTTATTTCTTTTCCTATGCGTTCAGCAATCAGATAATTTTCTTCTGCTGCTATATAGTTTTTTCTTAATAAATAAACACCGCCTATGCTGCTATATGTTTTAGATAAGAGCAGTTTGTCGTCTAAATGTTCATACAAACTAAGGGCTTGCGCATGGTAGAAGATGGCTTGCGAATGGTCGCCATTATGTTTGCTAATCAACCCTAAGTTATTAAAAGCATTTGCTTTTAATCGTGTATTATTGCTCCAATGAATAGCTTGCAAATAGTTTTCTGCAGCCAAATTGGTTTTTCCTGCTAAATAATAATTAACACCTAAACGGTTATAGTTTTTGCTTATTTCTACACTGTCGCCGCTCCCTAAAAGCGGGCCAATAGCTAACTTGTTATAATAAGTAGCACTATCTAAATTGTTTTGCAAATAAAATAACAAACCTAAATTACTTTGGGCTACGCCAGCGCCTTTGGTATATCCATTTTCTATGGCTTCGGCTAAAGCTTTATAACTA
>JBIKKC010000007.1:0-24410 GCA_044360615.1 Bacteroidia bacterium
TTCCACAATATTTCTCAATTCCCTTATATTTCCAGAAAAGTTTAATTTTTTAAATTCTTCTAAGGCCTGTGGGAGGAAAGATTTTTTAGGTAATCCTCCATCTTCACAAACTTCCTTCACAAACTTCTCTGCCAACAAAGGAATATCGTCTCTTCTCTCATTTAAAGAGGGAACATGAATGAGAATCACACTAATTCTATGGTAAAGGTCCATCCTAAAATTACCTTTTTCAATTTCCTTCATTAGATTTTTATTGGTTGCTGCAATCACTCTCACATCAACCTCAATATCTTTTTCTCCCCCAACCCTTGTAATTTTATTTTCTTGTAATGCTCGTAACACTTTTGCTTGAGCCGAAAGACTCATGTCTCCAATTTCATCTAAGAAAATGGTTCCATTATGTGCCTGCTCAAACTTTCCAATGCGTTGCTTAATGGCAGAGGTAAAAGCTCCCTTTTCGTGTCCAAATAATTCGCTTTCTATTAATTCTGTTGGGATAGCAGCGCAGTTAACTTCTATAAGTGGTTGTTTAGCTCTTAAACTTTTTTCATGAATCCAACGAGCCACCAATTCTTTTCCAGTTCCATTTTCACCAGTAATTAATACACGGGCATCTGTAGGTGCAACTTTATCTATGGTATCTAAAATGTTCTTAATTGCGGGCGAATCTCCAATTATGTCTCTTGTTTTAGACGCTCGTCTTCTAAGAACTTTGGTTTCAACTACAAGTTCTTTTTTATCAATACTGTTTCTAACCGTAATTAGTAGCTTATTTAAGTCGGGTGGCTTTACTATAAAATCGTATGCTCCCTTTTTTGTTGCCTCAACAGCCATTTCAACGTTGCCATGTCCAGATATCATAACCACTGGTAAGTCCTCATCAATCTCCTTTACCTTAGATAAAACGGCCATGCCATCCATCTTGGGCATTTTCACGTCGCAAAGCACCACATCGAAGTCTTCGGCCTCTATGCGTTGAATTCCCTCCTCTCCATTTCCTGCTTCTTCAACTTGGTAACCTTCGTATTCCAATATTTCTCGAAGTGTATTCCTTATTGCCTTCTCATCATCAATTATTAATATTTTGGCCATAACTTTATTTGCTTGTGTCTGTAAAAGTCAGAATATTTGTGTGCATTTAAAACCTTGTTGATATTTGGTTGATTAATAATTATGGATACTACACAATTAAAAACGGTTCTAGACAAACTTTTGCTAAAACCAGTACAGGTATATAGTATCCATCACCTTGGTGGTGGTGAAGTAAATTATGCCTATAGAGTAATCACCGATAAAGGCGTTTTTTTTGTAAAAGTTCATGATAGTAAAAACTATCCTCGTTTTTTTGAAAAGGAGCTTAACGGCTTATTGGCGCTCAAAGAAACCAATACCATAGATGATTGCGAACCCATAGGAACGATGGAAATTGGGTCAAATTCTTTTCTCGCGTTAGATTATGAAGATGCTGCGCCTATGGCTGTTAATTTTTGGGAGCAATTGGGTAACGATATGGCTAGTTTACATTGCCAAACCAATAGATATTTTGGTTTCGTAGAGGATAATTTTTTAGGCCAATGTCTTCAAATAAATCATCGCATGACCAATTGGGGGCAATTCTATATTAAAAATAGACTATTACCTAATGTTAGAGCTGTGGCAGAAAAGCATTTGATGGATGCACATGAGATAAAATTGTTTGAAAAGTTTTTTAATTTGGTGGAGTTTGCTTTTCCAGAAGAACAACCATCTTTACTTCATGGAGATTTTTGGAAAGAACATGTGATCTCTAATGCAGAAGGTAAACCGTGTTTGTTAAATCCTGCGGTATATTATGGACACAGAGAAATGGATATCGCTAAGACAAAAATGGTTGGAACTTTTCCTCAAGGTTTTTATGATGCTTACAATGCTGCTTACCCGTTACAAAAAGATTGGGAAGACCGATTAGATTTTTGCAAAATGTATTATCATCTAGTAAATCTTAACATTTATGGCGGTGCATACCTACAAAATGTGCAGCAAATCCTGCATAAATGGGTTAGCTAATAGCCTGAAGTGTATTTAATAATAAAGCAATTCTTGTCATAGGGCCAACGCCTCCTGGAACAGGTGTAATCCAGCTACTTTTGGGCGCAACAGAATCAAAGTGTACATCCCCCTTTAATCTGTATCCTTTCTTAAGACTAGCATCGTCTATTCTTGTAATACCTACATCAATTACCACTGCACCTTCTTTAACCATATCTCCTTTTAAATATTCTGGTATTCCAACAGCTGCAATAATAATATCTGCCTCACGTGTGAAAAGACTTACATCTGGTGTTTTGCTGTGGCAAACCGTAACTGTGCAGTTCTTCTGCAACATTAGCGCACTCATTGGTTTCCCAACAATATCACTTCTGCCAATTATTACACAATGTTTTCCAGTAGTTTCTATTTTATAATGGTCTAATAGCTGAATGATTCCGTATGGTGTTGCAGGTAAAAACGTTTTTATACCTTTAAACATCATACCTACATTCATTGGATGAAATCCATCCACATCCTTATTAAAGCTTATGGTTTCTGTTACCTTCTTTTCATTAATATGTTTAGGTAAGGGTAATTGAACAATTAACCCATCAATTTCTGGATTATTATTTATTTTAATAACTTCCTCTAATAATTCAGTCTCACTTATTGAGGCTTCAAAACGTAAAACTGTAGAATTAAAACCAACCTCTTCGCAATCCTTAACCTTTGCAGCAACATAAGTCATGCTTGCTCCGTCTGAACCTACCAAAATAGCAGCTAAATGCGGTATTTTTTTACCAGCTGCTTTTAAGGCTCCTACCTTTAATTTTATTTCTTGTTTTAAGGTTTGCGAAACTTCATTACCATTGAGTAGGTTCATAATAAATAGAATAATTAGTCTAATTTAAGTACCGCCATAAATGCCGATTGGGGAATTTCTACCGAACCAACTTGGCGCATTCGTTTTTTACCCTCTTTTTGTTTTTCTAATAATTTTCTTTTACGAGAGATATCACCACCATAACATTTTGCGGTAACATCTTTCCTTAACGCCTTAATAGATTCTCTTGCTATAACTTTGGCTCCAATAGAGGCTTGAACCGGAATTTCAAATTGATGTCTTGGAATTAAATCTTTTAATTTTTCACAAATGCGCTTGCCAAAATCATAAGCTCTATCTCTATGAATTATGGCTGATAAAGCATCTACTTGTTCTTTATTCAATAAAATATCTAGCTTAACCAAATCTGAGGCTACATAACCTATTGGATGATAATCAAAGGATGCATACCCTCTTGAAATTGTTTTTAATTTATCAAAGAAATCAAATACCACTTCTGCTAACGGCATATCAAAAACGAGCTCTACGCGATCTGTGGTAAGGTACTTTTGTTCCTTTAATAACCCTCTTTTACCAAGGCATAAACCCATAATGGCACCAGTATAATCTGCATGTGTAATGATTTGTGCATTAATAAATGGTTCTTCTACGTGGTCTATATAATTAGGCTCAGGTAAGTCACTTGGATTGTTCACTACAATCATTTCTCCTTTATTGGTATAGGCGTGGTAACTTACGTTGGGAACAGTTGTAATCACTGTCATTTTAAATTCACGTTCTAAGCGCTCCTGAATAATTTCCATGTGTAGCATACCTAAGAAACCACAACGAAAACCAAAACCTAAAGCTGCCGAAGATTCTGGCTCAAAAGTTAATGATGCATCGTTTAATTGAAGCTTATACATGCTTTCTCTTAGCTCTTCAAAATCTTCGGTATCTACAGGGTAAATACCCGCAAATACCATTGGCTTAACATCTTCAAAACCTTTAACGGCTTCTAGGGTTGGCCTGTCTATATGGGTAATTGTATCACCCACTTTTACCTCTCTTGCTTCTTTAATTCCAGAAATTATATATCCTACATCTCCTGCTCTTACTTCAGGTTTTGGTTCTTGTTGTAAACGTAAAACACCAACTTCTTCGGCAATATATTCCGAGCCATTTGACATAAATTTAACCTTGTCGCCTTTTTTGATTACGCCATCGTAAACTCTAAAGTAGGCAATAATTCCTCTAAAAGAATTAAAAACTGAGTCGAAAATTAATGCCTTTAGGGGAGCCTCTGGGTTGCCTTTTGGAGCTGGTACACGGTGCACTATCGCTTTTAATATTTCGTGAACCCCTGCGCCAGTTTTACCCGAGGCTCTTAAAATATCGTCATAATCACAGCCAATCAAATCTACAATTTGATCGCTAACTTCCTCTGGCATGGAATGCGGGAGGTCTATTTTATTAAGAATTGGTATGATTTCCAATCCTTGGTCTATAGCCAAATAAAGGTTAGAAATAGTTTGGGCTTGGATTCCCTGACTCGAATCTACAATTAACAAAGCGCCGTCGCAAGCTGCAATAGATCTTGAAACTTCATAGCTAAAATCCACATGTCCGGGTGTATCAATAAGGTTTAATGTATACTTTTTACCTTCCAAGGTATAGTCCATTTGGATGGCATGACTCTTAATTGTAATACCCCTTTCGCGTTCTAAGTCCATATCATCTAAGACTTGCGCCTGCATTTCGCGCTTAGAGGTGGTATTGGTATATTCTAATAATCTGTCTGCCAAGGTGCTTTTACCGTGGTCTATATGTGCTATGATGCAAAAATTCCTAATATGATCCATTAGGCGCGAAAATAGTATTTTTTAAATCGTAATTGGTAGTTTTGGTAAAAACTCTGAGTAATGAAAGCCGAAATCACTTCTATTCGTGGATAACTCAAGGTAAACCCTCAAACAGGGCAAATGTAAATTTTATGTATACCTTCAACTTTCTGTATGCTATGGTTTTTATTTCTAATGAATCATAAGTAATTTATGATAGGTGTTTTGTCCAGAAATGATTTGTAAATTATAGATTCCTGGGGCTTGATTTAGTTTTAGTTGGATTTGGTTATTTTCAGTTTCCCATTTTTGCAATACCTCTCCTTTCATAGAAATTAAGAGGATATTTTTAGGCTGAAAATTATTTGCTAGCTCAATGGAAATTTCTTCTTTTGCTGGATTAGGAAACACTAATATTTGAAAATCCTCAGGTGAAATTTCATTGTTTGAAGTGCTTGGTTCGAACCGTAAAATTCTTGTTTGATAAGGTTGCATAGGTAAATTTACACTAAAAAATGCTCCTGTTGAACTTATAGAAAAACTAGAATCGCTTATAACATCTTTTAAGGTAAAAGTGCCATTGGCATTGTTAGCTTTGCTAAAAGAAAACTGGACAGAAGGCAAGGCTAGCGCGCTTGTATTTACCATCACTACGATATCTTGGTTATTAGTACTTCTTTGGAAAATAAATACTTCATTATTTGTTCCTATAAGGCTTTTATAAGTGCCTTTATAAATAGCCTCATGCTGGTTTCTAAAATGTATAAGTTTCCTGTAATGATGAAAAATAGAATTTGGATCAGTACTTAAAGTACTTACATTAAACTGTGGGTAATTTGAATTTAAAGGCCGCCAAGGCATTACAGTTGAAAATCCAGCAAAGTTATTTGCTTGCCATTGCATTGGTCTCCTAATATTTTCATCGGGTTTTGTTCCTAACATGGCTACTTCTTCGCCATAATATAGCCAAGGAGTACCAGGTTGCGTAAGCAAAAGGCTTGCAACTGCTTTTAATTTATCTTGGTTATTTCCATACAAGCTAGCAATTCTATCTTGGTCGTGGTTAGTAATAAAACTTGCAAAATCATAGTTTTCTGTAGCGTATTTCAAGGCTGTTTTTGAATCGAAGGGGTTCGCAGAATTTATGGCATTGATATTTCCGCCAGCTACCCCAAATTCAAAGCATTGGTCAAATTTTGAAGCATATTGTTTAATGATGTCTTGTGGGTCCCATACTTCTGCTACCAAATAGGTGTTTGGATTCCAGCTTTTACAACTGTCTTTAAAGGATTGCCAAAATGCCAGAGTATTAGGGTGGTGTTTTAAAATATTTCCTTCCTCATACAAATAGGTAACTGCATCTAATCTAAAACCGTCTACCCCAATTTCTTTAATCCAAAACTTGGCAATATCAAATATACTATCTCTAACTGGTTTGTAATTGTAATTTAAATCGGGCATACCACTCCAAAAAACGCCATAATAATATTGGTTATTTTTACTATGCCAAACAGTTTGCCCCCAAGGGCCAATGGCGTTAAGCGGCTTGTTTTCCCATCTGTAAAAATTACGATAAAAACTGTCGTTTGCAGCAGATTTAACAAACCAAGGATGCTGGTTAGAGGTATGGTTAAGCACTAGGTCTAAAACAACTTTTATGCCTTTTTGGTGAGCGGCAGCAAGCATTTCTTTAAACTCGTCCATTGATCCATATTCAGGATTTACAGCTTTATATTGAGTAACATCATACCCATGGTAGGAAGGAGAGGGTTGTATAGGCATTAGCCACACAAGCTGAATACCCAAATCTGAATAAGTAGAAGAATCTCCATCATTAAGGTAATTTAACCTGCTTTGTAAGCCATTAAAATCTCCCTTTCCATCAGCATTGAAATCTTGAAAGCTGCGCACAAAAATTTCATATCCTGTGGCTTTTTGCCACCATTGTTGGGCTTCTGTTTTTTGGGAAAACACTAATACCAATACAAAAAAATGAAATAGTCTTTTCATCGATTTTGTGGGGATGCAGTACTACTACAAAAATCTTGCATCAGTTTCCATTATATGCCCACATTTCTTGCAAGTACGCAAATCCTCAGAGCCGTAATACTCTTTGAACCTAGGTTGAAAGTCAGTTTCTATATTGCTTTGTTCAAAATAGGTTTCATGCAGTTTATTATTGCACTTTTCGCAGAACCACAAAAGCCCATCTTTCAAATTTTTACCTTTTCTTACACGTTCAATCACTAGACCAATAGAGCCTTCAGACCTGCCAGGAGAATGTGGGGTTTTGGCTGGACAAAGAAACATATCTCCAGGGCCTAAATGAATAGGAACAGCATTACCATCTTCTTGAATATTGATAGTAATATTACCTTCTAATTGATAAAATAATTCTTCAGTTTCATTATAATGATAATCTTTACGCGCATTGGGTCCGCCCACAATCATAACAATATAATCTGTTCCCTCAGGATATAGGTTTTTGTTGGCAATAGGTGGTTTTAATAAATGACGATTTTCTTTAATCCAATGTTGAAGATTGAAAGGTTTACGTATTGACATATGAGTTATGAGTTATGAGTTGCAAGTTAAGGATTCATTTCAATTTTCTATTTTAAAGGTGTTACCCTTGTTGTTTTTACATAGCGCTTTTTATAGTAGGGAGATTCCAAGGCATCAATTCTAACACCATTACTGGAGCTAGAATGTATAAATTTAATAGGTTCATCTTTTTCACTAATTACAATTCCAACATGCCCAATTCCACCTCTTTTACTATTGCGCCCTCTAAAGAAAATTAAGTCGCCTTTTCTGATTTGCTTTTTAGAAATCTCTATTCCAACCAAACTTTGTGCTGCAGAGGAGTGAGGTAATTTCACACCAAATTTTTTATAAACCATCATGGTGTAGCCGCTGCAGTCAAAACCATTTACTGTGGTTCCACCTCTTCTATATTTTTTTCCAGAAAAGCTAAACGCATATTTTACAAGACTATCCGATTGAATAGTTGCTGACTTTACAACAATGGGAACCGTGTCTATAATTGCCAAGTTTACTGGCAAGTTAGAATCAATCTGCGCCCAACTTGGGTTTAAAAATGCTAAGGTGCAAATAATCAGGAGTATATGTTTACATAAAATGTGCATTGAACCGTGAAAATAATTGAATTTCCTTAAAATTAAAGCCTATATTCGCAGCTTGCTAACTATGAGGTATTTTGCTTTTATTTTAAGTCTGCTTTTAATTTTTGGATCTTGCTCCAAAAACTCCTATCAAAAGGTGCTAAAGAACCCTGATAATAGGGCGCGTCTTGAGCTGGCAGACGCCTATTATAAAAAGAAGGATTTTGCTAGGGCAATAAGTTTGTATGAAATGGTGGAAGATGCTTACAGCGGAACACCTACAGCAGAGAAAATTTTATACAATAGTGCACAATGTAATTTTGGATTAAAGCTTTTCGCTCTTTCTGGATTCCAATTTAAAACCTATTTTGAAAATTTCCCTTCGGCAGAACATGCAGAAGAAGCCTTGTATATGAGCGCCTATTGCGCCTATTTAGAGTCTTACGAGCCTGAGTTGGATCAAGCAGATACTTATAAAGCTATTGAGTCTTTTAGAATTTTTTTGAATGTATATCCAGAAAGTAAATATGTGGCAGAATGCAACACCTATTTAGATAATTTACGCGCAAAGTTGAGCTTAAAAGCTTATAGAACAGCCAAGTTATATTTCAATATGGGCGAGTACAAAAGTGCCATAGTGGCTTTAAAAAATTCGGCTAATGATTTTCCAGAAATGGCACAAAAAGAAGAATTAGATTTTTTAGTAGTTAAGGCTAATTTTCTTTTGGCTAAAAATAGTGTTGAATACAAACAAAAAGAAAGGTTTGAAAATACATTGGCGGCATTTGAAGAATTTGCTGAACAATACCCTGAATCTAGCAAATACATGCGCGAGGCAAAAGAAATAAAACAGAAAGCAATTAATTCGCTAAAAAGTATTGAACAACAACAATTAAATAATTCTACAATATAATGTATATTAAGAATATCATTTGGGTAATTGTTGGAATAGTAGGTTTGGGCATTTTGCTTCTTTTAATTAGAGATGAGAAAGGTGTTCCTCATGCAACAATTATTCCTGATACTACAGAAGTTAATGAGGGTAATGCAGCGTATGGGGGAGAGGAACCTGTTTTGGAATACACGCCTCAAAATTATAGCAAGAAGCCAAGTGAGGATTTTTTGGGTAAATCTTATGTTAAATGTTTAGAAATGATTTACGAATGGCCCGATGCCCAGTTATTTGAAACTAATTCTGGCAACCATGGAATTGCTTCAATAGAGTTTATTGTAAATAAAAATCATCATTTACTCGAGTTTATAGATGACAAATGTGTAGAAGATAAAATATTAAATAAATAGTAAAAAAAATGGCAAACAATTATCAGAACATTCCTAGCACAACGATTGCTAGAGATTTTAAAACCTTAGAAAAAGAAACAGGTAATCTTTATGAGTCAATTGCTATCATTTCTAAGCGTGCTAACCAAATTGCTGCGCAAATGAAAGAAGAATTACATAGTAAATTAGATGAATTTAACAACGATAGCGATACTTTAGAAGAAATATTTGAAAATCGCGAACAGATTGAGATTAGCATGGCATACGAGCGTTTACCTAAGCCAACCCTAATTGCAACAGAGGAATTTTTAAATGAAAAAGTATACCATCGCAATCCAGAAAAAGAAAAGCGTTTGGCAGAAGGAAACTAATTTGTAATTTGCCTCCTATGTTGGTAGGTAAAAAAATTATAATAGGAGTAAGCGGGAGCATTGCAGCATATAAAATAGCTGCTTTGACCCGCTTATTTGTTAAAGCTGGCGCAGAGGTGAAAATTATTATGAGCCCCTCTGCCCATGAATTTGTTACGCCCTTAACATTAGCAACGCTGAGTAAAAATCCAGTTCATCAAAGTTTTGTTAAAAACGAACAAGGTGAATGGGTTAACCATGTTGAATTAGGTTTATGGGCAGATTTGTTACTATTTGCGCCAGCTACCGCAAACACCATCGCAAAAATGGCTTCTGGTTTGTGTGATAATTTGCTATTAGCAACTTATCTTAGTGCAAGGTGTAAAGTTATGGTTGCACCAGCTATGGACTTAGATATGTGGGCGCACCCAGCTACGCAAAAAAATATCCAAACGCTCAACACTTATGGCAATATTCTTATTGAACCAAACGCTGGTGAATTGGCTAGCGGCCTTGATGGAAAGGGTAGGATGGCTGAACCAGAGGAGATTTTGAAGTTTGTTATTGCCCATTTTAATCAAAAGGGAGCTTTAAAAAATAGAAAAGTTTTAGTTACAGCTGGGCCAACCTATGAGCATATTGACCCAGTAAGGTTTGTGGGTAATCATAGCAGCGGTAAGATGGGGTTTGCCCTCGCAGATGCCTTTGCTGCGGAAGGTGCATCTGTAGTTTTAATTACTGGGCCAACCCATGAAGTGGGTAAGCATAATAGCGTTCAAAGAATAGATGTTACAAGCGCCTCAGAAATGTATGAAGCCACTTTAAAGCACTTTTCAAAATGCAATGTGGCCGTTATGAGCGCAGCAGTTGCAGATTATACACCAGAAAAAGTAAGTATTTCAAAAATTAAGAAAAGTGGAGATTCCCTTCAGCTTAAACTTAAGAAAACAAGAGACATACTGAAGGAATTAGGTGCATTGAAAACTCCCAAACAACTATTGGTTGGATTTGCCTTAGAAACCGATAATGAAGAGGCAAATGCATTGAAAAAACTTAAAGAAAAAAACTTGGATTGCATTGTTTTAAACTCTTTAAAAACTAAAGGAGCGGGCTTTGGCTTCGATACAAATCAAGTTCAATTGATTTTGAAAAAAGGCGAAACAAAGAAATTTGGATTAAAACCAAAGCACGAAGTGGCTAAAGATATCGTTAACCAAGTAATAGAACTTTTACATGCATAAAATACTTATCACAATTCTTTTTATATTAAGTTATACCACAACCTCTGCTCAAGAGATTTTTTGTAAAATAAGAATAAATGATGTTCAGGTTCAAATTTCTGATAAATCAATTTTTAGAGGCCTAGAGCAAAGATTAACTGAGTTTGTAAATAATACCAAATGGACTCAGGAACCATTTACCGTGAATGAGAAAATTGAATTAAATATTGAAATAATTCTTTCTGGTTACGACCAAAATTCTTATGAATACCAGGCTTCTGCTATTATACAAACCAGACGCCCTATTTATGGCACTAATTATACCAGTACCTTGTTTTCTTTTAATGATGAAAACTTTAATTTTAAGTACCAAGAGCAAGATCGGATGGATTTTCAGGATGGTGTATATACTAATGATTTAGTCTCCAACTTAACTTTCTATGTTTATTATGTACTAGGAATGGATTTTGATTCTTTTGGATTAGAAGGAGGCACAAATTATTATAATAAGGCCTTTCAAATAGCCCTTTTAGCGCAACAGAACAGCAGTAAATCTGGTTGGAAACCCTTCGAAAGAAATGTTAGAACACGTTACAATTTAATAGACAATATTCTTAACCCTAATTTTGTGTCCTTACGTCATGCTTATTATATCTACCACAGAAAAGGCCTCGACCAAATGATTGTTAATCCGTTTGCTGCTAGAAAACAAATCATGAATGCTTTATTGGAGGTTAAGAAGGTTTTTAAAATAGCTCCCAATACTGTTATGTTATTGGTGTTTTTTGATTCAAAAAGTGATGAACTTGTAAGTATTTATAAAGGCGCTGAAGACATTGAAAAGCCTAAAGCCATTGATTTGTTAAGTGAAATTAATATTGCCAATATTTCTAAATACGAGAAAATTAGATCTTAATTTATTCTACAGATATTAACTTCACTTCCGTTCTGCGGTTCTGAGCTCTGCCTTCTGATGTTTTATTATCTGCTAAAGGTTGGGCTGCAGCATAACCTTTTGAACTTACTCTAGTTATACTGATACCATTTGCCACCAAATAATCTTTAACTGCCTTTGCTCTGTTTCCAGATAAAACAATATTCTTATTGGCGTCTCCTGTATTATCTGTATGGCCTCCAACTTCAATTTTTACATTGGGATTAAGCACCAGAAATTGTTTCAATTTATCTAATTCAGATTTTGATTCCGGTTTAAGTTCAAACTTGTCTACGTCGAAAAAGATATTTTTTAATACAACTTTAGAGCCCGCAAGAATTGGCTGTAAAGGTACCTCTAACTGCAAGGGTGCTAAAGCAGATTCTGTTTTTACTTCAAAATTTTCAGAGTAAAATAGATATCCTTTTTGATCTATGTTTAATGCATAATTTTTATGCGCTTGCAAACAAACTAAAAACTCACCCGTAACTTTATTGCTATAAGATTCAACTACAACTTTTCCCGTTGCTAAATCAATTAATTCAATCCTAGCTGCAATCTTTTTCTTGGTAGTTGCATCAAAAACTATTCCTTTCACATAGCCAGTTTTTTGTGGTCTTGCTTCTTCGTACAATTGAAATTTATAAATATCTAAGCCTCCTCTAGAATCTTCGCCATCTCTAGCAATGTATGCATCTACACCATTTGAGGCAATAACCAAACAAGTTTCATCTTTAATGCTATTGATAGGATAACCTAAATTTTGTGCTTTGCTCCATTTGCCATTTGTTACTCTTCTGGATAGGTATAAATCAACCCCTCCCATGCCTGGATGTCCGCTGCTATTAAAGTATAATGTTTGGTCGTCTTTGGCTATATGTGGTGATTGTTCGTCGGCTGCTGTATTTATTTCTGGCCCCATATTAATAGGTGGTGTCCATCTTCCTTCTTTATAAGTTGTATACCAAATATCACTTTGTCCGTAGCCTCCCGGTCTATTACTGCTAAAGTAAATGGTTTTGCCATCATAGCTTAGGCAAGGTTGGCTCTCCCAAGCCCTTGTATTAATGGGTGGTCCTAGATTGATAGGCTCAGACCAAGAAAGTCCATCTAATTTCGAAAGGTATAAATCGCAGCTGCCATAACCCCCTTCGCGGTTGCAAGCAGTATAAAAAATATATTGACCATCTGCAGAAAGTGAAATGGTACCTTCATTGCCATCTGTATTAATTGGGAAGCCCATATTTTTTGCAAGAGAATAGGATTCTCCTTGCTTGGTACTTAAATAAAAATCTTCATTTCTTCCATTGATTAATCTGGTGAATATAAGGGTTTGGTCATCTGCTGGAATACCAGGGAAATATTCATTGTCTGCAGAATTAATCATGTTTCCTAAATTAATAGGATTAAAAGATACAGGTGATTTAACCGCCTCTTTACCAAAAGCAGCATTGTCTTTTAATCTAGTAATTCCATCTTTTTTCTTGTAAAAATCTGGGTAGGTTAGAAACTTTTCGGCAGCATTGTAAGCTTCTTCATATCGTCCTTGAGCGTAATATGCTTTGGAAACACCGTAATAGCTCATAGGAAATTCAGGATTTATGGATTTTACTTTTTCATAAATAGCAATGGCTTCCTTAAAGTTATCATCCATGCTTTTCATTTCTGCTTTTAACATCCAAGCATCAATAAAATTTGGATCAAGCGCTACCGCCTTGTCTATCCACTGCGAGGCACGCTGGAAGTCTTGTGTTTGAAAAGTTTTTAAGGCTTCCCCAAAATAGTAATCTGCTTTTTTATCTTTAGTTCCGCTAAACGGGAGGTCTTGCCCAATGGCCATTCCACTTAAACTTATAAAAAATAATATCAATAATTTTTTCATCCTTTTAAATTTAATTAACTAACTCCCGCCTTCGCTAAAGCTTCGTCGGGCAAGCATACTTCCCGCCTTCGCTAAAGCTCCATCGGGCAAGCATACCTCATACTTCATACTTCTTAACAATCATTATGCCGAACTTAATCTTTAGGTCCTTTACTCCAAAGTAATTTACCACACTGTGGCTGAGCCATTCTCCAAATAGAAATGTTAAGTTCAATTACCACAATACCTGATGTTGGAACATGTTCTAAAAAATTTGGGGTTAACAAGCCAACGATTCCTGTAATTGAAGGATTGTGGCCAACCAACATTATTTTTGAATAAGCGTCGTTAAAATCTCTAATCACATGAAGTAAATCTTGTAATCCTGCATCATAAATATTAGACTCAAATTCTAATTGTGCTTTATTTAGCCCAAGTTCTTTTGCAACAATTTCAGCAGTTTTAAGGGTACGTTTTGCTGGACTAGAAACAATGAAATCGGGGGTGTTTTTGCCTTGCTTTAATAGGTTAGCCATAAAAGCAGCTTCTGTTTTACCTCTTTCTTCTAAGGTTCTGTCAAAATCAGTTCCAGATGTGGTATCTTTTACAGCCTTACCATGGCGCATTAGAATGAGTGTTTTCAACGCTAATTTTTTTTGCAAAATACACCAAAGCTTCTTTAATGCAAGCGTGCCGAAGGAGCAATATCTAGGCTTTCAAATTCTCCTTGCTGAAATTTATACCAAGCAGCAATCCCAATCATTGCAGCATTATCTGTACAATATTCAAAGGGAGGAATAAAGGTTGTCCAATGATGTTCATTGCCTTTTTCAATTATTGCCTGTCGTAAGCCACTATTTGCAGATACTCCGCCTGCTAATGCTATTTGGCTAATGCCTGTTTGTTTGGCGGCTAATTCAATCTTTTTTATCAAGTGTTTTATAATTACGTCTTGAACCGAGGCGCATAAATCAGCTAGATTTTCTTCAATGAAATGTGGATTATTCTTTAGTTCTTTTTGTAAAAAGTAAAGAATAGCGGTTTTTATTCCGCTAAAACTGAAGTCTAATCCTGCAATTTGTGGTAAGGGGAATTTAAAAATAAGCTTTCCATTTTTTGCATTACTATCAATTAAAGGGCCACCTGGATAGGGTAAGCCTAATAGTTTAGCGGCTTTATCAAAAGCTTCTCCAGCAGCATCATCAATGGTTTTACCAAGAATTTCAAACTCAAAATAATTAGTCATTTTAACAATTTGGGTATGACCACCACTAACGGTTAGGCACAAGAATGGGAATTCTGGCTTTGGTTCAGGAATAAAATGCGCTAAAACATGCGCCTCCATATGATGAATGCCAATAAGCGGAATACCTAAGGAATAGGCAAGAGATTTTGCAAAACTGCTACCTACCATTAATGAGCCAATAAGTCCTGGACCTTTTGTAAACGCTACAGCCGATAGGTCTTTCAATTCAATACCTGCCTCTTTTAGGGCTACACTCACCACAGGAACAATATGCTGCTGGTGGGCGCGACTGGCCAATTCTGGCACCACACCTCCATATTGCTGATGCACCTTTTGCGTAGACACACAATTGCTTAATACCTTGCCATTTTGCAAAACAGCCGCTGCCGTATCATCGCATGATGATTCTATGGCAAGAATATTGATTGGTTTTGTATTGGCGCTCAAATGATTTTTAATTATCTTTCCCGCAAAACTACGTTGCTTAAAAGGTTAATCAAAATATCCTATGTTTTACTTGCAGGAATAATAGGCCTGCTGATGCTGCTATATTTACTTTTTAACAGTTATAAGTTCCAAAACTATCTCACATTAAGAGTCTCCAACTATTTAAATGAAACTTACCACACACGCATTAGCATTGGTGAGATTAGCTATGATGGCTGGACTTTCTTTAGCCTTCGTGAGGTTTTAATGGGCGATCAAAAACAGGATACCACTTTTTACGTAGGAAGATTGCAATTTAGTATTACCGGAGTTAACATAGATTCCTCAAAATTTATACTTAGTAATCTCGTTATAGATGAGGCCGTTATTAAAGTAAATACGTATAAAGATAGCACCTATACTTTAGATGTTTTAAATTTATTCTCTAACCCTAATGATACTATTGTTGACCCCAATTCGCCTCCTTTTAAATTGGTGCTAAAGGATCTTGAGGTTATGGATACACGATTGGAAATGGTAGATTCTACCTCAGAATTTTACACAGAGGGCTTTGATCCTTCCAATATTCAATTTAGTCAAATTAATTTTCGGTCAAAAAGGTTCAACCTTATAGATGATTCTTTTGCTTTTGATTTGAAGAATTTTAGCTGCAAGGAAAGAAGTGGCTTTGAGATAACGCGTTTAAAGGCAAACACAATTGTAAGTGCAAGAATTATTGAACTTAAGGATTTAGATTTAGTAACTCCGCACAGCAGACTGCGTAACTATTTTAGTATGAGCAGTAAGGGATGGAAAGATTATAGCGATTTTAATAGTAAAGTGAAAATGGCAGCTAAGCTTAGGCAAAGCGAAATTGACATGAAAGACTTGGTTTATTTTGCACCTCAACTTAAGGATTACAAGTATAAAATTAAATTGAGTGCCGATTTAAATGGGCCAGTAAAGCGACTTTCAGCCAAAAATGTTGTAGCCTCTATAGGTAGTCAAACAAGATTTGCTGGTAGCTTGGTATTTAATGGCTTACCCAATATTGATGAAACATTTATGGAGATCAATGCCGATTACGTTTCTTCCGTTAGGAATGAATTGGAACAAATTATAGCTATGGATTTACCTGAGGTTATGGACCAAATGGGTAAGATAGCGTATAGAGGCAAATTCATTGGCTTTTATAATGATTTTGTAAGTTATGGTTCATTAGAAACCGCTTTTGGTAATGCGGAAACTGATTTAAATATGAAAGTCCCAGAAAATTCAATGAATTCTGAGTACAGCGGGAAACTCAAATTAGCTGAATTTAATTTAGGTCAATTGCTTGGTGAAAAAAGTTTAGGTAAAGTTGATTTAGTTGCAGAAGTAAAGGGGAAAGGATTTGATTTAACTACCATAAGTTCTAATTTCACAACAGATATTGCGGCTATAACCTATAACAATTATACTTATAAGGATAGTAAAATTGAGGCTGTTATTCATAAAGGAGATATGCAAGTTCACCTGCAGATGAATGATGAAAATTTAAATGGTGAGGGGCAACTTCATGTGAATCTAGATGAACCCTATAAACATATTGATGGCACAGGAAGTATTAGTAGAATAAACCTGAAACCGCTAGATTTTCATACTTCAGATGTTCATTTAAATACAGATTTTACCATTGATTTTTATGTGAAGGATTTTACTAACCATCATGGCTTTGTTTCAATTGATGATTTAGCATATGAATTGGCTGGTTATAATTATAAAGTGAATCAGATAAGGTTAGAAAGTGAGCAAAAAGACGAAAAAACAATTCGAATTAATAGTGATTTCCTGCGAGGCTCTCTAATTGGTGAGTTTCATTTAGGCGCTTTGCCAGATCAGCTAAAAGCATGGACATATAGTATGGCTTCTAATTTTGTAGAGGCACCAATAAAACAAAATGCCAAGCAAGACTTTAGGTTTGATTTTAGTTTATTGAGCACATCAGTTATTGCACCATTGTTTTTCCCCGGTTATTCTATCTCCAATTTTGATTTAGAAGGCTCTATATTAAGTGAAAAGAAATCGATTGAGATTGCTGGATATGTAGGGAATTTTAATTTTGAAGGAAATCACTTAAATCAATTCACCTTTAAACTCTCAGAAAAAGCAGGAGAAAAGGTAAGTTTGCTTGCTGGATTTGACTCCTATGGAAAAATAGATACCACCTTAATTGGTGAATTTGGCCTTAAAGTTACTGGAGTTCCCAATCACCTAAATTTGCAATATTATATTAGAGATTCTACAAGCAGTATTCTTGGAGAATTTAAGCATCAATTAAATTTTACTGAGGACGCCGCCGTTATTAATTATGATAGCAGTTGGATAGGCGCGGGTAATGTAAAATGGCATTTTTCTGAAGGGAAACATATATTGTTAAAAAAGGAAAATATTGTTTTTGAAAACTTGGTGTTAAGCAATGGTGAACAAAAACTATTGGTAGATGGGTTTTATGATTATGATGCTACAGATAAAAATATTAGTCTAAAATTAGAACAATACCAATTGAATACCATTAATCAATTCGCCACTGATATTGGCGTCGATTTTCAAGGGGTTGGGAATGGCTATTTTGTGTATAAAAACTTTAATAATAGAAATGTAATAATTGGTAATTTAGGTTTGGCCCAATTTGCCCTAGATCAAGATACTTTAGGAGATTTTGAGGTCAATACTGCATACAAAGAAGAGAATGAAAAATTATTGATTGATATTAAGTCAACAAGTGGGAAGATAAGAAATTTAAAAGCTATTGGTAATTATGATATTCCTACCAACTATCTTAAACTGAATTTAAATTTTGATAAATCCAAGGTTAATTCCTTTCAGGCATTTGTAAAAGATTATGTGAAGTTATACCAAGGAGAAGCGGATTTAAATGCGAATTTAGAAGGGAAACTAGATGATTTAAAATTAAACGGAACCTTAGATTTAAATGCAGTTGACTTTAGAGTAGATTATTTAATGACCAAATATTCCATAGAAAAGGCTAGATTTATTTTTGAAGACCAAGATATAAGAATTCCTTCATTTAATATCAAAGATAGCAAAGGATCAAATGCTGTGGCAAATGGAATTATTAAACACCAAAACTTTTCTAACCTAAATTACTTTGTAAAAATTGACCAATTTAAAAACCTTCAAGTATTGAACACCACCTCAAAAGACAATGAACTATTTTATGGAAGTGCTTATGCTACAGGAAGCTTTGGAATTAAGGGTGATAACGATGGCATTACTATGGATATAAAAGCATTGGCAGAGAAAGGAACCAAAGTGATGATAAACCCTTTTGGTGCAAGCACAGAAACAGGGGAGTCTTATATTCATTTTGTGAGTTACGATACAACCCAAACTTTTATGGGTAGAGGCAAAGGAAAAGAGTTTGGTGTGGGGGTAAATATGGATTTCAGTTTAAATCCAAATTCTGAACTGCAGGTTATTTTTAATCAGCAATCGGATGATAAAATTAGAGCCAAAGGAAACGGTAAAATAAAAATGCAGTATTTGCCAGATGGTAATTTCACCATGACTGGTAATTATGATTTAACAGAAGGAGATTATAGATTTAGTGCATTAAACTTGGTAGCAAAGAAATTCGATTTAAAAGCAGGTAGTTCCTTGGTTTGGTCTGGCGATCCGCTAACTGGTAGATTAAATATTACAGGTGTTTATAAGTTAAAAACTGCCATAAATACTATTGTAAATATGGAAACAGCTCCAGATCCTAATGTGCGTGTTCCGGTAGAATGTATTATTAATATTAAAGGTATTGTTGAAAAGCCAGAAATTGGATTTGACCTTAATTTTCCCGACTTACAAAGTAATATTACAGGAGCCTCTGCATCTGAGTTAAATGCAGTATTGGCAACCTTTAGACGTGAACCAGAACTCATGAATCAACAAATGCTTTTTTTGTTAATTTCAGGAAGTTTTGTACCTATTAATAGTTCTAGTAATAGCAGTAGTTCTAATATAGGTAATCAAACAATATCCGACTTAATTAGCAGGCAAGCGGCAGGCTTAATAGGTAAAGCAATTCCAAATTTAGATGTAAGTATGGATGTGATTACTGCGAGTGACCCTGCAAGAGGTAGAACCTATGTATTATCTGCCTCTAAGCGTTTTTTAGATAATAGATTAGAGCTACAAACAAGTGTTGCCTTAGATAACACGCAATCTAATGTTAGCGCTACTTACCAACTAAACAAGAACAAACCCACCAAAGTAAAAGTGTTTAATAAAAGCGGCTTTGAAGCTATTTATAACCGAAATGTGGTAACTTCGGGTTTAGGTCTTTATTATCGAAAAGAGTTTGACGACCTAAATGAATTATTTGAAAAAAAGAAAAAGACATTTAACTAATCCCAAATCCCAAAACATAAAACCCAAAACCCAATAAATTATGATACCTTCAGTTGATTTAAATGATTTTTTAAGTGGTGATTCAAGCCGTAAGCAAAAGTTTGTTGACGATTTAGGCGCTGCTTATAGAGAAATTGGTTTTGTTGCTGTTAAAGGGCATTTGTTAGCCGACGAAACCAGCGATAAATTGTATGCAGCTTGTAAATCTTTTTTTGATTTACCTGAAGTAACTAAAAAGCAGTATGAATTAGAAGGATTAGCCGGGCAACGAGGCTATACAAGTTTTGGAAAAGAGCATGCAAAGGGGAACAATGCTGGTGATTTAAAAGAGTTTTGGCATTTTGGTCAAACTGTAGTTGGGGATGATCCTATTGGGAAAGAATATCCAGCTAATATCATGGTAAGTGAGGTGCCAGATTTTGGGAATTATGGGTTAAAGGCATATAAGCAACTTGAAGAAACTGGTAAATATATGCTTAGAGCCATTGCCCTTCACTTGGGTCTTGATGAGTTTTACTTTGATAGTAAAATTCACCATGGGAACAGTATTTTAAGACCTATTCATTATCCACCTATAACTTCCGAACCTATGTCGGCAGTTAGAGCTGCAGAGCATGAAGATATTAATTTGATTACTCTGTTAATGGGAGCGAGTGCAGAAGGTCTGCAAGTATTAAATAAACAAGGCGAATGGGTAAGCATAACTGCACTTCCTAATCAATTGGTGGTTAATGTTGGCGATATGCTACAACGGTTAACCAATAACGTGTTAAAGAGCACAACCCATAGAGTTATTAACCCTCCCAGAGAAAAGTGGGGAAGCTCTAGGTATTCAATTCCCTTCTTTTTGCATCCTAGAAGTGAAATGCGCTTAGATTGTTTATCCTCTTGTATAACGCTAGAAAATCCTGCTCAATATGAACCTATTTCTGGCGGGGAATATCTATTGGAACGTTTAAAAGAAATTGGATTAACTAAGTAAATATGCCTTGGCTGCTTCATGGCTTTTTCTTTTTTGTATTTTGCCTTTTTGGTGTTGTAAATCATTATTTCTTTAGAAGTGCAGCATTAGATTATGGGATTGCAAACCAGGCCATGTATCTTATTTCACATGGGGAAGCACCATTTATTACCATGCTTTTGGGCGAACATCAAACCTATCATTATTTAGGTTTACATGTTAGCTTTTGGATCCCCATTTTTTCGCCGCTATACTTTATTTTTGGTTCTTATACTTTGCTCTTGGTTCAAAACGCAGCCTTAATTTTTGCAGGAATAGGCATTGTAAACTTAGCCCGAAAATTTAGTTATACTAAAACAGAGCAGCTACTAATTGCTACCCATTATTATGTTTTTTTTGGCATCTATGCTGCACTTGCTGTAGAGTATCATGATAATGTAATTGGTGCCTCTTTTTTACCATGGCTTATTCTTTTTTTCTTGGAAGATGAATTGCTATTGGCTGCAATGTGTGCCTTAGCTATGCTTATTTCCAAAGAGAATATGGCCATTTGGGTTATTGCAATTGGTCCAGGTTTATGGTTGTTGCATAAACCCTTAAAATTTAAGAAAACCCTTTTCCCTATTGGTCTTATAGTTTTTGCGACAATTTGGTTTTTGGGTTGTGCTTATTATGTGATGCCTTATTATAATCCTGCAGGAAAGTTTGAACAGGTAAACCGTTTTAGCCATTTAGGAAAGAGTGTTGGAGATGTATTTTTTAATGTAGTTGCCCATCCAATAAATGCAGTTGAGCTTTTTTATAAAAGTCATGTACAGCCCGATGCTGATGAAATTATTAAACAGGAATTTTTGTGGGCTATTCTGCTTTCAGGTGCTTGGGCTTTGGTTTTAAATCCTGCTTTTTTACTAATGTCTTTGCCCCTGTTAATGCAAAAGCTTTGGAATAAAGAGACAGCCTTTTGGGGCGTTAATTACCATTACCAAATAGAGTTTGCAGCATTAATTAGTATAGCACTATTGTTTGTATTAAAACCTATGAAAGGTAAATGGCGTGTTCCCGTTTTAGTTTTATTTGTGCTATTATCTGCATTAACTTCTTATAGTTTAATGCAGCAACGCCATGCTTATTTAAACCCAAGCAAAGAAAATATTTTTGATAAAGCACATTATCAATCTAATTTAAACGTAAGCAAAATTCAAAAGCGTTTAGCAAGCTTGCCTGAAGAAGCTAGAATAACAGCACAAACAAATCTGCTTCCGCATGTTAGCAATAGAAAACACGCTTTTCATTTCCCTTATGTGTTAGAATCTAATTTGTTAATAATGACCAGAAAGGAAATCGCGTATTATCCTTTAAATGCAGAAAGTGGTAAAGCCTTTATCGATTCATTAATTTGGAAAGCTAGGTGGCGAGTAGATACCAGCAATAGTGAATTGTTGCTGCTGTATAGACCAAATTAATTTTTCTTGATATGGTATTTAACCAAATCCTCTAATGGTGATTTAAGAACCTTGCCCATGTGCATATCATAGCTTAAGGCAACCTCTTCTAAAATATCTTTATAGGTAAAACCAACCGAGCCTATGCAATTGAATTTATGTTTTTTATATTCTGGGTATTTGCTCACCAAGTTTTTAAAGAAATCTCTAAACGAATCGCGTACTTTATTTCTAACATAAGGATGTGAAGTATATTCTTCAGCAAACTTGCAAAAGCTAGCCAGATAACGATTTGGGAATTGGGTAGTGTAAAGCGTATGAAAAATTTGTTCATTATCTTCAATTTGAAAACGTTCTTTGAACCTTGCCTGTAATTCTGGTTCGAGACGCTTTCGCATAAAATCTCTTAAGAATTTTTTGCCAATATGAGAACCTGAACCTTCATCACCCAATAAATAACCTAAAGAATCAATATTTAAACTAATATCATTTCCATCATATAAACAGGTATTACAGCCAGTTCCTAAGATAGCCGCAAAACCAGACTCATCGCCTAATAGGGCTCTTGCCGTAGCTAATAGATCATGTCCAACAAAAATGGCTTGAACCTTTGGAAAAGCTTTATTTAAAGCCTTACGCACAATGTCTTTCTTCTCCGGGGTACTGCAACCAGCCCCATAAAAAAAGATTTCACTAACCAAATCTCCATCTAAATCTTTCAAAAGATTTTCTGTAAGTGAATAATAAATTGCTTCAGTATCTATAAAATATGGATTGTATCCTATGGTGTGATACACTTTTTGATTGAGTCCTTCTCTTGAAGTTAAACACCAATCTGTTTTGGTTGAGCCGCTATCTGCTATTAAATACATATACTTAAGGTTTGTACTACGAGTATATAGATAATATGGTTTGAACACAAATACTTTTCTTAATCTTCACGTGCTCAAAGTTTTAGAAAAATGGCATTGAAATTCCTGAATCTAATGCTTATCATTGATTTTCGTTAGCTTATAAAATATGATATTCTCTGGTTCTTTAAAAAGTAAATTACCTAATACTGGTACTACCATTTTTACAGTAATGAGTGCACTTGCGCAAGAACATCAAGCTATTAATTTGGCGCAAGGTTTTCCTGATTTTAGTTGTAACAATGAGTTAGTTACATTGGTAAACCAATACATGGAAAAAGGTTTTAACCAATACGCCCCGATGCCTGGAGTAATAAAATTAAGAGAGCGCATTGCAGAAAAAACAGAGAAATTGTATGGAGCCAAATATAATCCAGATACAGAAGTAACGGTTGTACCTGGCGCCACCCACGGTATTTATGCAACTATTAGTGCTTTAGTAGCAGAAGGAGATGAGGTTATTGTATTAGAACCTTGCTATGACAGTTACGTGCCTGCCATAAATTTAAATGGAGCTAAGGCTGTTTTTTATGAATTAAAATATCCCGATTACAAAGTAGATTGGGATGAGGTAAAACGCTTGATTAATTTCAAAACCAGAATGATTATGATCAATACCCCACACAATCCAACTGGGGCAGTTTTAAGTGATCAAGACATGTTGCAACTCCAGAAGATTTTAGATAATACAGATGTGTTGGTGTTAAGTGATGAAGTATATGAACATATCATTTTTGATGGGGAAATACACCAAAGTGTGGCTCGCTTTGCTAAGTTAGCCGAGCGCAGCATTATCATTAGCAGTTTTGGTAAAACCTATCACACCACCGGATGGAAATTAGGTTATATTTTAGCTCCCGAAAATCTTACCAAAGAGTTTAGAAAAGTACATCAGTTTATGGCCTTTTGTGCCAATACTCCCATGCAATATGCAATGGCAGATTATCTTGATCATGAAAATGCCTATTTAGAGTTGGGACAATTTTACCAAGAGAAAAGAGATTATTTCCAAAAGTTAGTGCGAGGTTCAAATTTTAAGATCTTACCTTGCAAAGGCAGTTATTTTCAATTGTTAAATTATGCTAAAATAACACAAGAACGAGATTCTGATTTTGCTACCCGACTTACCAAAGAACACAAGGTAGCAAGTATTCCTACCTCAGTTTTTTATCACAAGAAGAATGATAATAATGTACTTCGTTTTTGCTTTGCCAAAAACAATGAAACACTTGAAAAAGCTGCAGAGAAACTGATGCGTGTTTAAATAGGATAAAATTGCCGATTGGACGCTTGGGTTTATTTTAATCTTATTTTAATTTTAATTTTACAAAACTAATTAAGATTTTATTTTGTTTATTTGCTTTAACTATTTAAAACTTAAACTAAAAAATGGAACATTTAAAAATCGCAAGCGATAATTACGTAGCATTTACGTTTTTTATCGGAACAATGGCTATGATGGCCGCTTCAGTTTTCTTCTTCTTTGAACTAAGCAACACTTCTCCTAAATGGAGAACTTCTGTTTTAGTTTCTGGATTAATCACCTTTATTGCTGCAGTGCATTACTACTACATG
>JBIKKC010000301.1:0-2641 GCA_044360615.1 Bacteroidia bacterium
CATTAAGGAAACCAGAATTTATGCAATTGCCCTCTTTGCCATCGTAACTACTTTCTTGGTAATTATGTGTTTCACTGCCTTCTATTACTTGAAGTATGGGTAGATTAAAATGCTTAGCAAATCCATGATCGCGACTATCATGCGCTGGTACGCCCATTACGGCGCCTGTGCCATAACCACCCAATACATAATCTGCTACCCAAATAGGTACTTCATTCCCAGTAAAGGGATGCACAGCATACGAACCTGTAAATACGCCACTAATCCGTTTTACATCACTTTGCCTATCTCTTTCACTTCTGTTTTTAGATAAATTTACATAGGCCATTACATCATCAATATGCGATGCATCTACCAATTGGTCTAGCATTTCGTGTTCTGGTGCAATAGCCAAAAAGCTTACGCCAAACAAGGTGTCGGGTCTTGTTGTAAATACTTCAATAGAAAACTTATGATCTTGTACCTCAAATAAAACACTGGCTCCTTGCGATTTCCCAATCCAATTGCGTTGACTTTCCTTAATACTTTCCGACCAGTTTAATTCATCCAAACCCGTTAATAAACGCTCGGCATAAGTAGTTATTCTAAGACTCCATTGGTTCATTAATTTGCGCTCTACAGGATACCCGCCACGCTCACTTACACCGTCTTTTACTTCGTCGTTACTAAGCACAGTTCCAAGAGCCGGACACCAATTTACATAGGCTTCACTTAAGTAGGCAAGTCTAAATCCAAGGAGTATTTTTTGTTTGTTAGATTCACTAAAGTTATTCCATTGTATAGCTGTAAATGCTGGAAAATCAAATTCCATTCCACCCGTTAAAATAGTATCATCACTGCCTTTGAAGCCTTCGGTTTCGAAAAGATGTACAAGCGTACTAATAGGTTCAGCCTTATTTAAAATTGGGTTGAACCAACTATTGAACAATTGAATAAAAATCCATTGGGTCCATTTGTAATAACTAGGGTCGGAGGTGCGCACTTCACGGCTCCAATCATAGCAAAAGCCAATTTGATTGAGCTGCTCGCGGTACCTTTGCAAATTCTTTTCGGTAGTGATAGCAGGATGCTGCCCAGTTTGAATGGCATATTGTTCTGCAGGCAAACCAAAGGCATCATAACCCATAGGATGCAGCACATTAAACCCTTTTAAGGTCTTAAACCTGGCATAAATATCTGTGGCAATATAGCCCAATGGATGCCCTACATGCAGGCCAGCACCGCTTGGGTAAGGAAACATATCTAATACATAGTACTTTGGTTTGGAAGAATCTTCTTTAACTTCATAAACCTTATTTTCATTCCAATAGGCTTGCCATTTTGGTTCAATTTCTTGATGCTTATATTCTTTGCTCATGCGATGCTTGGGTCAAATTTAAATAGTCTGCAAAAATAGACGGCAAGGCAGCCTTTTCCAAAGTGTGGGTTAAATAAACTTTGTTGGGTAAAATTCATGTTTATTTTTGTTGCACCTAAAATCTAACAAATTGACAACAACAGTTAAACGTAAAAGAAAGTTCAGCTACTTTTCTGCCATCTTAAGTATTGCTATGGTATTACTTATGCTGGGTTTATTGGGCTTTCTTTTCTTGGGTAGCAAGGCTGCCGAGAATTATCTAAGAGAAAATATGATGGTTCAAGCCTTTTTACAGCCTGAATTGGGAGAGGCTGAAATACAAGCATTATCAGAAAAAATTAAAGCAGCACCCTTTACAGCAGAATTAAGCTATACCAGCAAAGAGCGCGCAGCTATTGAGTTTAGCAATGAACTTGGGCAGGATTTTACAAGCTTTTTAGGGTATAATCCATTAATGCCTAGCTTTCAAATTAGACTAAATGGAGAATTTAATAATGTGGATAAACTCCCAGAGGTAGAACAAGAATTAAAAAAAATGTCGGGCGTTACAGATGTTAATTACCCGCGTGCCGCCTTTGGAAATGCACAAGAAAACATACAAAAGGTAGGAGCATTATTTATTGGATTAGCGGCTATTTTTGGAATGATTGCTGTGGTTTTAATTCATAACACTGTTCGCTTAAACCTTTATGCGCGTAGGTTCACCATAAAAAGTATGCAATTGGTGGGCGCTACGCATGGTTTTATTATTAAGCCATTTCTGGTGCGAGGCTTAATAAATGGAATTTGGGGTTGGCTCATTGCGGCGATTTTATTATTTGGTATTCAAAAAACTTTACCAACTTGGATACCAGAATGGGGAAGTTTTTTTAGCGGTTTAATGAACCTTAGTTTATTTGGCGGACTCCTACTCATTGGCGTATTTATAAGCGTATTGAGTAGTTTATTAAGTACACGGAAATTTCTAAATACGCGTTTAGATGATTTATACTAATTGAAAATTAAATTTAAAACCACATATTGCAGCTATGAGTAAAGATAAAAATACAAGCAAAAAACCTGAGGCTCAATCAGAACAAGCATTTGTTTTTGGAAAGCAAAACTATATGTTAATGATTATTGGGTTGGTTGTTATCATCCTTGGATTTACCTTAATGGCGGGTAAAGAAGATATTTTTGATTTTAGAAAGCTAACCTTAGCCCCTATTTTAGTGCTTACTGGTTTCGTTATAGAAATCTATGCCATCATGAAAAAGCAGTAATTAGGTATGAATTATTTTGAAG
>JBIKKC010000004.1:0-24932 GCA_044360615.1 Bacteroidia bacterium
TTTCCCTTTTGATTGTATGGCTTCAAATGCTTTTTCAAAATCTATTTGAAACCTTTGTAAATGGTACTTTTCTCCAGGTTTTGCAATATTGATGAGATGGTAGGGGATGTTTGCAGCATGGTATTCGTTTAAGTCTTTGCCAGTTCCAATATCCATTTGCTGGTAAACTTGCCTAGAATCGGCAGAAATTATTTCACCATTGTGTTGTTCTGCCAATTGAATAGCAAGCCTAGTTTTACCACTTGCAGTTGGGCCAAGAACCATAAGCAAATCTATATTTAATGGAATATTCAAGTTTGCCTTAGGTCTAAAATCCACTTAGAATTGCCTCTATTTAATCCACTAACAAAGGTTTCAATTTCTTCTTGGGGTTGCGTATAAGTGCGAATATTTGTGTTTGGATTTACCCAAAAAGGCATGGGTTTGGTATCTTCTTTTTTATGAAAGCCTAAGCTTAAATATGAACTTGCGCTACCCCAATCATTGTCGGTATAGCTCATAAGATGTGCTGGATTTTTTAAGAGCCTAAAATGACTGATTAACTTACTTAAACCACCTACAACGGTGCATGCACCCATACTTGCATACCTTAATAATTCATAAGAGCGATAAGGAACAACCCCGTCATTCATTACCAACGGGGAGCTAAATGAGGCTGCTGCAACAAGTTCATCTTTAAAATATAACCCAAAGGCGTTTTTAAATTGGCATGACCCTAAAACATGATGCGCATTAAAAAAGTCATTTGCTATTGGCTTGTTAACTTTAGTTATTTTACAAGACCTTGCATTGATTTTATGGGTGTTTCCAGCCAAGCTAATGAGCCTATTTTTTACTTGGGTATTTCTTTCTAACCATTGGTCTTGGTATATAAATACATCATTATAGTTAGATTTGGGTAAGTTCTGATACTGGGTATAAGGGATGAGCCAAAATCTCTTGTTGTTTATTTGATAAGTAGTAAAACTGCCTGTTTCTTCCATTTTAATAGGATGGAAGTAAGACTTCCAAAAGGCATTAAATGTTTTTTCAAATTCACAAATCACATCTACAAAATAATTAAATTAGAATGATGTTGCCAATTTTTATTTAATTGCAGTAAAAATCTAGCTGCTTCGTGAAATTAAAGTCTTTCTTCCTTGTCTTGCTATTTGGTTTAATGCTTTCTATGGCAGGAAAAGCAAAAGTTGCAACCATTTCGGAAGGTGCCAAGATTATTTCTCTCGAAAATGAAAATTGGGAATTGTATTACGGTAAAACCTATCAAGATTTGGTTCAAGAAGGGTTTAATGATCCCGAAAACTGCATTGTGCCGGGTAGTTGGGGCAGCTCTATGCATTCTGAATTGGGGTATGGAACTTATGTTTCTAGATTAATATGGCCCAACGCTAAAGGAAAACAATTTGCCATACATTTAAGGGCTATAGGAACAAATTACCAGTTGTTTGTCAATGGTTTTAATATTGCTACCGCAGGTACTTTTGGTAAAGTTAAAGAAAAATCCATACCTGATTATAAGCCTGGGATTTTTGTATTTGTTCCAGAATCGGATACCTTAGAAATTGCCATACAAATAGCTAACTTCCATTATCGTCAAGGGGGGTTATGGTATGCACCAGAGATTGGATTGCAAGAAAGTATTTCAGGGCAATTTCATTTCGAGTTGATTTATTTAGCATTTTTATGTGGTGCTTTAGGGGTCTTGTTCTTTTATTTTCTAGGCTTTTACTATACCAAAACAAAAGATAAAACGTGTTTGTATTTTTCTTTGGTTTGTTTGTTTTCATCTCTCAGAATAGCTAGTACGGGTGAAATCCTTCTTAAGCAAATCGCGCCTTCAATTCCTTTTGAAATTATTGTTAGAATTGAATTTGCCTCTCTAGTCTTCATCATATTATTTGGTTTAGTATATTTTTATAGTTTTTATCCAAGAGATGTAAATAAGAAAATTTTAAAAGGGTTTGTTTTTTTACTTACAACACTTGGAATTTGGTATGTTTTAAGTCCAGTTTTTTATTCCTCATATACCATTCCTTATCTATTGTTTTTTAGCGCCTCGGCATTACTATTTTTATTCCATGGAGTTACCAAGATATTACTAAGGAAAAGAATGTTTGCAATTTTTACCGGTGCAGGTTTTCTAATCATTTTCACTGCTGGTGTAAATGACATATTGCACAGCCAAGGATTTATCAATACTTTCTTCTTTTTACCTATAGCCATTTTTACATTTTCTATAATACATGCTTTATCTATTGCGCGAAAGTTTTCTAACGCATTTAGTGAGATAGAACTTTTGTCTAACAAATTAAAAGACATTAATAAGAACCAAAAAGATATCATCGGAGAAAGAACAGCCTTGCTTAATATGCAAGCGCAAGAACTCCAAAAAAGTAATCTAATTAAAGACAGGGTCTTTTCAATTATAGCCCATGATTTGCGAGCTCCTATAAAATCTTTAAGCACCGTATTAAATTGGTTTTCGGAAGATGATTTAACCTATGAAGAGTTAAAGAAATCTCTAGGTGGTATTAGTAAGAATGTTGATACCCTGAACCTAACCTTAGAAAATTTATTACAATGGTCTAGAAGTCAACTTAATGGTGTTAAATCAGAACCAGAACTATTAGATATAAGAATTCTAATCCAAGGAATGGCCGATTTGTATAAAATACAATTGAATGAGAAAAACCTAAGCTTTAACAATCAAGTGATTGATATGAAAGTGGTTTATTTTGATAAACACCAACTCAATCTAATTTTTAGAAATCTGATTAGCAATGCTATAAAGTTCACAAATGTTAACGGTAATATTGAGGTTTATGCGAGTAATCCTACTCTTAATAAAACACTTATTTGTATTAAAGATAGTGGTTTAGGCATGAACCAAGAGGCTATTCGTAAAGTGTTTTCTGCTGTAGACCATTATACTACCTTTGGAACCAACAATGAAAAAGGTACAGGTTTGGGTCTGTTATTATGCAAAGAATACATAATGTCAGGGAATGGCAAAATCTGGATAGAAAGTGAGTTAAATGTAGGAACTTCAGTCTTTTTTGAGCTCCCCAATCAGGTTTAAATAAGATTAATATTTTTTTAACTTGTTAAGCTACTTAAAAATTGCTTAATTCGTATGATGCGCACTGCACTATTAGTTGGTATTTCTGGTTTAGCAGGAAGGTCTTTGTTAGAAACCTTGCTCAATAATCGTAATTTTAAAAAAATTACGGTTTTTACCCGCAGAGATACCAAACGGCTTAAGAATATTCATTTGAAAAGAGTCCTAGTAGATTTTTCTGCAATAGAAAATTATAAGGATGAATTTGAAGGTATAAATGATGTATTTTGCTTATTAGGAACAGATTATATTATCACTAAAGATTTAGAGGATGCAAGTTCTTTTGATTATGAGTATCCATTAAGATTTGCAAAAACTGCTAAAGCTGCTGGTATAAAAAATTTCTATTTGTTAAGCAGTACATCGGCGCAAATAAATTCTAGCAATCCTAAGCTAAGTTTAAGGGCAAAATTAGAGCAGGATATTCAAGAACTAGGGTTCGATAATTTCTACATTTTTAGGGTGAACCATGTGGGTAAATCTGCAAATGATAGCAGCACTTTATACGTGGCAAAAAGAGGTTTAAGTAAAGTGATAAATTTAGTTGGCTTTGGCATTTTAGGTAGAATTACACAAACACCTGCAAATTTATTGGCAAGAAAAATGGTCGAAATTGCCTTATCAGCCTCAGCTGAGCAGCACTTATTTAATCCCAAAGATTATTAATAATGGGAAGAAGTGCATTGGTAATTGGAGCAAGCGGGCTCATAGGGCGAAACCTTGTTTTTGAATTACTCAAAAATAAGGAATACACTAAAGTTACTGTTTTGGTTAGGCGAGATATGGTGATTAAGCATGATAAGTTAAATCAAATTATGCTCGATTTTGACCAACTCGAAAATTATGCAGGTGACTTGCAAGTGGCCGATGTATTCTGTTGTATGGGCTCCACTAAGGCCAAAACACCAGATATTGAAAGTTACCGTGAAGTTGATTTTGAAATCCCATTGCGCGCAGCCAAATTGGCAAAAGCGCAAGGTGCTAAACGTTTCATATTAATTTCTTCCTTGGGAGCAAGTTTAGATTCTTCAATTTTCTATAGTAGGTTAAAAGCCGAATTGGAAGAAGCTATTAAGGCTATAAATTTTGAGCATTTCTTTGTATTACGTCCTTCTTTATTATTAGGTTCAAGAAAGGAATCTAGGCCATTGGAAACTGTTTCTCAATATTTGATGCGGGTACTCAACCCGATTTTTATAGGTCCTTTAAAACAATACCGTGCCATCCAAGGAATTGTTGTTGCAAAGGCTATGGTGAATGCTGCTCTTAACCTCGACGATACCTTTAAAATACTTCCTAATGAAGTATTGTTTAAACTGGGTAGCTAATTAAGCTTAAAGGAAGTAATAGTAGAGCAATAGGCCACCAATTACCAATAAATTTCCGAGCCATTCTGTTTTACTTAGCTTTTCTTTAAATAGAAAATAGCCTGCTATAATTGAGTAAGGAAAAAATGAAAGCTGCATAAAACCTAAAACGCTTAATTGCAATTGTTGGTAGGCAAAGTTCATCCAAATTGATCCTATAATAGTAAAGGTTGCCACCAAAAATATTTTGTAATCTTTTAAAGGCGGGTTCAGCAATGAAAAAGAAGGAGCCTTAATAATTAAGTAAAATGCTGAACCTAGTAAGGCAACAAACTCGAAAATAAAAGCCCCCCATACAGGTTCAGAAGTTTGCAAGGGAATACTTAATAAGGCATAGCCAAAACCCCATAATAAAGCACTTGCAATGGCTTCAATTAAGCCCTTATGTTGTTCTTGCTTGCGCCATTGAATTAAGATGCCACTTATGCATAGTAATGCGGAAAGATAAAACCACTGATTAAAGTTTTCTTGGTTCAGGTAAATACCCATTAAATAGTGAATTAATGCGCCACAAATACCTATAACAGAAACATTTACAAAATGCATGTGTTGCAGCGATCTCACATAAAAAAATAATCCGCCCAGGCATAATGCTGCACATCCTATAAATTGAATTAATTCAATAGGTTTAGGAATTTGTGAAAAAGCTCCAGAACTTACTAACCATATACCCGCAAATAGCACAGTGTAAATGGAACGTATATAAATTAAGTTAGCAGCTTTGTATTTGTTGCTTCCTAGTTTTATGAAAACATCTGCCAAAAAGAAAGATGTATTTACACCTAAAGAAAACCAGATAGCGCTCAATGTTATAATTCATTAAGAGCCGAAAGGATATTTTTTTCTACCCTTTGTTCTGCATGGGTATAATCTTGTTTAATAAAGGTACTTCCCGTAATTTTCTCAAACAATTCAATATATCTTTCCGTCACTTTCGCAATAAACTCATCTGGAAATGAGGGAGCAACTTGGCCACTTAAACCTTGAAAGCCATTTTCTATTAACCATTGTCGCACAAACTCTTTTGAAAGCTGCCTCTGTTGCTGATCTAATGCCTGAATTTCATCATACGTATCTGCGTAAAAATATCTACTTGAATCTGGCGTATGAATTTCGTCCATTAAAAAGATTTTACCATTCAAATTACCAAACTCATACTTGGTATCTACTAAAATTAATCCTTTATCATTGGCATAGTTTGAACCAAATTCATACAGTTTTCTTGTGTACTCTTCCATTTGTAGGTACTCTTCCTCAGGAACTAAACCTGTACCAATAATTTCTTCGCGTGAGATGTCTTCATCATGGCCAGATACTGCTTTTATGGTAGGAGTAATGATGGGCTCTGGAAATTTGTCATTTTCTTTTAAACCTTCTGGCATGTGAACTCCACAAATAATGCGCTTCCCAGATTTATACTCCCTCCAAGCATGCCCGCTTAAATAGCCTCTTATTACCATTTCCACTTGATAAGGTTTACAGAAGAAACCTATACTCACATTTGGATCAGGATTACTAATTAACCAATTTGGCACAAGGTGTGCACTTAAGTTTAAAAAGTGAGCTGCTATTTGGTTCAACACTTGCCCTTTGTAAGGTATTGGCCTTGGCAGCACTACATCAAAGGCCGAAATACGGTCGCAGGCCACCATGGCTAAATACTGGTTGTTAATATTGTAAACATCTCTAACCTTACCTCTGTAAAAACCTCTTTGGTTAGGAAAACTAAACTGTGTTGAAACTATTGCTTCCATAATGCGACCAAATTTACAACAAATTGGAGATATCATAACTCTAGCTTACATTTGTGTTTGTAAATTCTATTGAATGGTTAAAAACTTACTAACTATACTCTTATTATTTTTCTCTTTTCATGTCGTTGGTCAAGAAACCAATTTAAAGATTGGTTCTTTGAGTAATGGTACTTTTACTATTACAGAAAGCCAGAAAAACTTGGTAAAGGCCTTTGAGTGGACATTTAGAGATGGTACTAAAGTTTCTGAAATTGGCATCGAGCAATTTAATCAAGCCTATTATTTGGTTGCTATCTGCACTAACCAAAATAAAAAGCGTTTGGCTGCTGTTAACTTAGATTTAGAGGGGATTGACTTTATACTTAGGGAGGATGCCTTTTTCAAAACATGCTCTGCGGTGGCGTGCGAAAATTGCAGCTTTTTTGTAGAGAATAATAAAATAGTAGCCTGTAAATGCGAATCAACAGGCACTATCAGTAATCATTGTCATTACAAATTAAGCAATGCAGCAAGCTTTTATAACAAT
This sequence comes from Bacteroidia bacterium, assembly GCA_044360615.1. Taxonomy (GTDB): domain Bacteria; phylum Bacteroidota; class Bacteroidia; order UKL13-3; family UKL13-3; genus B1. The sequence continues at coordinate 6,766 of JBIKKC010000004.1, forward strand.
GTTATAAGGGCAAAGAAAATGTTTGATGAATAGGTTTAAACTATTCTACCCAACTTTTGTAGTATCCTGGGTCTTCACAATTTAAAGCAGCTTCTGTAATCATTAAAGGATAGAATGGATCTATCATTACAGCTAATTCCTTAGTTTCTGTTTTTCCAATAGATTTTTCAACCGTGCCAGGGTGCGGCCCATGGGGTATTCCTTTTGGATGTAAACTAATCATGCCTCTTTCTACATGTTTGCGGCTCATAAAGTCGCCATCTACATAATATAACACTTCATCGCTATCTACATTGCTATGGTTGTAAGGAGCTGGTATAGAATTAGGATGGTAATCGTAAAGTCTTGGTACAAATGAGCAAATAACAAAATTATGCCCTTCAAATGTTTGATGAATAGGTGGTGGCATGTGCACTCTTCCTGTAATAGGTTCATAGTTATGAATGCTAAACCCATAAGGATACTGGTACCCATCCCAACCTATCGCATCAAAAGGATGTGTGGCATAAATATAAGGATAAATTAAATCTTGTTTCTTTATCATTACTTTAAAATCCCCATGCTCATCATGCGTTTCAAGGTTTTCTGGCAATTTAATATCACGCTCGCAATAAGGAGAATGCTCTAAAAATTGACCAAAAGAATTTAAATAACGTTTTGGTGGTTTAATAGGCGAAAAACTTTCTGTAATTAATAACCTATTTTGTTCGGTATTAAAATGCATTTGGTAAATTACACCTCTTGGCACAACTAAGTAATCACCGTATTCAAAATTAATTTGGCCATATATAGTTTTAAGTGTTCCACTGCCTTCATGTATAAAAATGACCTCATCGGCATCTGCATTCTTGTAAAAATAATCAGTCATACTTTTCTTCGGTGCAGCGCAAGTAAGATATAGGTCGCGGTTAAACAGCATAACCACCCTAGATTCAAGAAAATCGTCTTTAGCTTCGGTCTTAAACGTTAAAAAGCTTCTATTTTTAAGGTTTTTGGGCAAGGCCGCTACTGGTTCAACAGTATGGGCTTGCTCAATTTCTTTTACCAAAGTTGGGGGATGGCAATGGTAAACTAAAGAGTATAAACTGCTAAAACCTTCAGTAGAAATTAGCTCTTCGGAGTATAAAGTGCCATCTGGTTTTCTAAATTGAGTGTGGCGTTTACTTGGTATTTTTCCTGCTTTGTGATAAAAAGGCATGCTATTTATTAATTTTGGTTGACTTATGTTTGAATATTCAAATTTATGAAAATGCGCCTTATTGCCTCAGTACAAAAAATGATTTTTATTAGTGTTTTTCTTTTTTCCGCCTGCGGTTCAGAAAAAAAACAAGCCAATCTGCCTGATCCTAAAGATAGTACGGCTAATGCCAACCTTGCCAGAGAGATTAGTAAAGAAATAGAAAATGACCCAACAAATACAGAGGCATTATATAGAAGGGCTCAAGTTTACTTCAATAGCAAATACCTTTCTAGAGCCGAGGCAGATTTGCAAGCAATCTTAGCCATAGATTCTTCGGATGCTATGGTTTATTTTACATTGGGTAGAACCCAATACGCTATGAACCAAACTAAAGCTGCTGCTAATGCTTATGAAAAGGCAATAGCTTTAAATCCAAATTTCACAGAGGCTCAAATAAAATTAGCAGATCTATATTTTGTGGTTAAGGAGCATCAAAAATCATTAGACTTATTAAATGTTGCTTTAAAAAAAGAAAAAGGGAATGCTTATATTTATCATATGTTAGGCATGAATTATAGAGAAATGGGCGATACTGCTAGGGCTATTTACCACTACCAAACTGCCATAGAAACCGACCCCACAGATTATAATTCCAATTTATACATCGCCAATTTATATGCAGCTCAAAAGAAAGAAATTGCCTTAGAGTATTTTAAAGCGGCTATAAAATTAAGGCCTACTTGGGCTGAACCTATATTTGCTAGAGCAGTATTTCTGCAATCAGTAGGTAGTTTTAAAGCTGCCATGTTAGATTATAAAAAAGTGGTCGACCTGGAGCCTTCTAACTACCTAGCCTATTATAATGTTGGGTATATTAATTATGAGGCAGGCTTTTTGGATCAAGCCCTTAATAGTTGGGATTTATGTCTTAAAATTAATCCACAGTTTGCAAATGCTTGGTACATGAAAGGCCTTATATATGAAGAAAAGGGTGATTTTAAGGAAGCAATAAAAAATCATAAAATAGCATTAGATTTAATGCCTGAAAATCCATTATTTCGCGAAGCTCAAAAACGTTTACAAAAATGAAATATAAAAACTTAATTCCAGTGTTATTACTTTTTGCACTAACCTTCGGGGGCTGTTACCCAGGTGGCGCAGAATACTACGACCAATTAGATTTGGTGTACACCAATTATTCTAAAGAGGCTAATTTCAAAGCGCAAAAAACTTACGCGCGTCCAGATTCTATTGTTAAAATGAGTTCTGCCAACATATTAGATGGTGACGGAAATGGTTTGCCTGATTTCGTTAATAAGACTACAACTAATTTAATTCTTGCGCAACTAGATGCGAATATGAAAGCTTATGGATACACTAAAGTATCAAAGAATGAAAATCCTGATATAACCATTTTTACAGTAGCCGGGCAAAATACAGATGTATATTATTATTATAACAGCTGGTATTGGGGTTGGTACGGTTCTTATGGTGGTTGGTACTATCCAGGCTATTATCCTCCAACCTATAGTTCTGTTACAACAGGCGGGTTATTAATTCAAATGACAATTCCGAAAGATAGTTCAATAGATGGCACTATTCCTGTTGTTTGGATGTCTGTTATGTCTGGTTTATTGGAAAGTGCATCTTCTGGCGCATCTTCAAGTAGAATTAAGAAAAGCATCGACCAAGCATTTATTCAATCACCTTATCTAAAGAAGTAATCGCATGAAAAAATTAATTATAGCATTTGCATTTATAGTAACCTTGTTTCCTTTCTCAAAAGTAAAAGCTCAGGATGATTCTTACTTTAATATGTATTATAGTATGAGCTTGGCAACAGGTAAATTTAATGATTATATGTCTCCCTACTCTTGGAGGGGTTTTGGAATGGAATGGAGAGCAGAAGAAGGAGATAAGCTTATGATTGGGGTTAGAGCAGATTGGAATACTTTTTACAAAGCCATGGATTACGGTACTTACGAATCTGGAACTCAATCCATTTCTGGTAAGCAATACCGTTACACAAATACTTTTCCAATGGCATTAACACCAAGTTATTACAAAGATTTTAATGAAACAGCTCGTTTAACATTGGGTTGTGGAATTGGTACTACTTATTTAATGCGAGATACAGATTTTGGGGTGTATAGAATTGAAAAGAATACTTGGCAATTTTTATTAGCTCCAGAAGCTACGTTCACCTTTGATTTGGATGCAAACAGAGCACTTTACCTTGGTGTTAGGTATAACAATAATTTTAATAGTAGTAAATTAGATGGACAATCTTTTTTACAATTTAATGTTGGGTTATCTTATAATCAATAGTTCATTTAAAGGCATAAAAAAAGCCGAATTTCAATTGAAATTCGGCTTTTTTTATGCTTTATGAATCAGCGCTAAGAGCGCTACTAAATGTTTGTTATAAACAATGTAATCTGTGGTTTTCATCCTTATTAAATTAATAAGTAATTTAATATGGTTCTTTAATTGTTTTTCAAAACAGAGATAGATTAAGCTAAATTCTTCAAGAGCATAAACCTCTTTGGTAGAAAATTCTTCTTTTGCCAATTGAAGAAAAAGTTTCACAGCCTCTTTTGTAGCCAAATTTCTATTTCCACCAAATCTCTTTATTAAAATAGGTTGAATTTTTTCTGTTAAGGTAGAAAGCTCTTCATGCTTTAGAGCTCCTAAACGCAAGGCCATATTGTATTGTGCAAGTTTAATTAATGTTTTTTCTGAGCTTCTGTATTTTGTTTTTTCTTTTATTTTTATGGCTTCAGCTTCCGCCAAAGCAGCCAAGGTTTTGTCTATAGGTCTGAACCCATACCTGTAATAAAACCAGAAAGCGCCAGATTTTATGCCGTCTGTATTATCTCTTCCAAATTGGTAGGCATCTACTTCAATATAGTTCAATTTAAATAGCTGAATATAGGTTCTTAATAATTGACACATCACATAACCAGATTCGCCCCCACGAAAAGGTTCATAAATGTTGATTCCAAAATGCGCACGCTCTCCTAAAATCCAACTGCCACCATAGGCATAAGGGTAGCCATTTTTAAACAAGGTATAACCAATATAAGATTGCATAGGCATTTGGCGCGCTGCTTGCATGCCATATAAGGCTATGCTAATACCTCTTTCAAGTTCATAATAACATAGGGTTTCCTCATCCATATAGGTTGCAGGATCCGTTTCTCTCATGGTATGTACCATCGATTTTCCAATGGTTCTTATGATTTGTTCTTTTTCTTTTTTTACTAAAACTTTTGCTTTAGGCAGCGCTTTTGCTAATAGCTCCTTATGATCGAAGCGTTTAACGAGTTCCTCCGAATAAAAAAAATGGGTAGGTTCAAGCCGATTATAAAATTTAGAAAAGCCAATGTGAGTACCTTTTATTTTGGTCCAAATTTTTAACTGATCCCAAACAAAATCTTTGAGTTTAGGTAAGGCCCCTAAACCATTAAATTCTTCTAGTAAAAATTGTAACTGATTGTTTTTTTTGATGCCCAATGCCAAAAGTAACTCTTCATTTCTATAGCCAATACTGGTAATTTCACTTTCGAGGCTTGGCAAGGTTAGCTTTAAAACGGCATTTAGTGCATCGTCCTCCGCATCTATTCCGTCAAATGTAAGTTTACATTCATCTAATTTGCTGAGCCAAAATAAAAATTCATGAGAAAAGATAAGACTTGTGCTGGTAAAAGGTAAAAATGAATCTCGATAAGCATCTAGTGCATCTTCTTTAAGTTGCCCAAAGTATTTGCTAATCCTTTGAAACTCATTTTCTATAGCCTTACGCACTTTTTCGTTATCGGCATACGCTGCTAAAAAAAGAAGTAAATCTTGGTAATTGAGCATGTCTTGGGAATGTGTCCACCAGGATTTACTCAATTGAGCCAAGCAGTTTAGCTTTTGATTTGTGCTTTCTTTACTAAAATTTACTTGAAGTTTCCTTAGGTTTTCAAGTTGTATTACAAACTTAGCAGCGGTTGTCATACTTTAATGTTTAATCAAATATACTGTTATTTAAGCTTAAATGTTAAGGTGTAAAATGTGAAAATGTTCTTAAATAAATTTAGTTAAACTATTGATAAAAAGAACTTTTAGCTGGTTTAAACCAAATAATAGCTACTGTTAATTAGATGTGGGTTTCTTGCGAGTTCTGGCTCTTATCTTGCTTTCCAATTATATATTTTGCAGCATGCTTACTTCTTTAACAATACTCAATTCTAAGGTTTATGGTAAAGCCGAAATTCGCTTAAATGATTGCGATAGTCTTCAATTAGTTGGACCAAATAACATTGGAAAAAGTACCCTAATTTACGCCTTAAATTTTCTGTTCATTATCGATGGAAACAAAATGACTTTCAGCGGGCAAAGACGCGGAGATAAAGAAACCTTACACCATTATTTTCCAAATCCAAACCAAAGTTATATTGTATTTGAGATTTTTAAAAAATCATATTACTGCATCATCGTTAAACGAAACGGAGATTCCGACTTGGAATACTATCAATTTAATAGTGAATATAAGGAGCACTATTTTGTTAATGAAGACAAGCGATTGCTTAAGTTTGATGAAGTACAAGAAGCATTAGCTAAGGATGGTTTAACCTTATCTCAATTTAAAGATAAGCGAGAAGTGTTTAATACCGTTTACCAGCGCGGAAAGCGCAATCAAGGGGTAGTTTGGCTAGATGATAATGTGAAATCTGAAGGCCTAAGCAATAACTTTTCTCGCATTTACCGCTATCTAATCAATACAAAATTAATTACCAATAAGAACCTTAAGGAAGCGCTTATTGTAGCTGATAACAGAGAAAATGAAACCTTAAACTTTTCTCAAAAGAACAAAAAGGATATCATAGACCTGCGAAAAATTAACAATGAGATAAGAAATCTAAAATCGGTTAAAAATGAGTTTGATGAATTTAGAGAGGTGATGAGCCAATACAATGCTAAGGCTAAAATCATTAACCAATTTTTCTACGCCTTCAATTTTAACTATGAAAGCACCTTGCCAACCTTGCAAAGTCAGTTGGCAGAACGGAACCAAAATATAGCCAAAATAAATACAGAGATTAATGAAAACCTGATTCCCCAAAAGGCAGATTATGATAGGAAAATTGGTAATAAGGAAACTGAAATTAATGGTAAGGCGGAATTGTTAAACGAAAAGGAAACAGAACTAAAAACGATTAATGCCTTTGAACCCATAGAACTTTTAAATGAGTCATTGGGCAATTTAGATAAGCGCCGGAAAGAGATTGAATCGCGCTTAACAATGGTTGAAATTCAAAAGCTCAATAGCCAACAAATAGATGCTAGGATAGGGCAACTTAATGCTCAAATTCAGCTATTTGATAAGCAAATAAAAAACTATGGCGATTTGCTCATCAATAAAATTTCGGGCAATAAGGAAAATAGAATTTTGCTCAATGGACTTTTAAGTGAACAAGTGAAAAGTTTGCCTGGCAACCAAGTGCTAAAGGCCATTCACAAGGTGTCTCAAAAGCTAAATCTCTTTGATGGCGAAATTGATATCTCCAAGAATTTAAACCTTGTGGATTTTAAAACCGTGGATGAAATTAAGGAGGAATTAGCCGCTGTTAAACTTGAATTGAAAAGCCAAGAAGCGCTTTTTGAGGTAGCGAAGGATATTGAAAAATCGCAAATTTCACTGCAACAAGTAAATGCCGAAATTGAAGGCATTAGGTTTAAAATAGCTAAGATAAAATCTAAGCCTCAACTCCTAAAAACTATAGAAAAGTTAAAGCAAGATTTACATGTTCTGAATGTAGAAAAACAAAAAATTGAAACCGAACAGAGCCGATTGGCAAAGGAAATTGCGAAGCGACAATTGGAGGTTCAAGAATTAATTGTAGATAAAGACAAACGCGAAAGGCGCATCCGAGAACTACAAGAATACAAGCAAACCTTAGATACGTTTGGGCTGGTAGCCGAAGAGTTTGAAAGCAGCGATGACTTAGATAATTTGTTTAAGAAGGTGCAAATTAATATGGCAGATAGACACGATTTAAAAGCTGCAAAAGATAAGTTGTTTGACAAATTGCGCGATAAGCTTCAATCTACCTTTGCCGATGAAATGGATTTTATAAAATATGTGGAAGAGGAGATAGCTTTATTGGAAGATAAAGAACGTTCTGTTTCTAGTTTGTTAGAAAGTATTTCTGCCCAATTTGCCAATCCTGCCTATGCTTTATTAAAGCGCTATGAAGAGTTTAAAGAGTTTGTTTATAATAAATTTAACAGCAAATTATCGCAAGCTAAAATATCCGATATCGAATCTTTAAGTATTGAATTGGTAGACAACAAGCGCTTAGTAGAGGAGGTTAAGAAAATTAGCCAAATACAACAAGTTCGTGGTCAGTTAATGTTTGAGTTTGACCATTCTGAGAATTTAAAAGTACTCGACCATTACCTGGATACCGGAAAGAAAATTGATTTTGATGATTTGTTTGATATCACCTTACATCTTTCTCGCAAAGGGGTTAACAAACAAGTTGATTTAAATGAGCAAATCGAATCTGATGGTACAGATAAGATGATTCGTTTAATTATTATCATGACCATTATCAATCGTTTGGCCATTTTTGATGATGAAAATAGAATTGCCCTGTTTATTGATGAGGTTGCTACCATTGATAAACAAAATAGGCCAGAATTGGTGCGTTTTTGCAAGGAGCATAATTTTATTCCCATTTTTGCAGCGCCAGACGCGGTGGCAGGATTTGGTAAGTACTATTTTATCTATCCAAGCGCTGGTAAGATTAACATTAACGAGAAAGTTAATGCTATGTACGGGGAGCGAGTTGCAATATCAAATTAATTGAGCAATGATTAAAGCTGAACCAAAAACTATACTAAATTTCCTTGCCAATTACTTTGAAAATATCAAAGACCTTTTTGATGCCCAAACAGATGATGGATTGGTGCGAAAGGAAAAACTACAAGAAATCATTAATGAACGCGGGGATGATATCCTTAGCCAGCTAATTGATTATAAGATTCTTAGAAAGCTAGGGGATGATTTTGAATTTAGAGATACCTACTACAAGCTCTTTGAATTTATTCTGAATGAATTTAGACCTCTATTACCAGAAACTATCCAAAAGTATGAACAATCTATAGGGATACTTTTTAAGAAAATAAGAGAGGGTATAAATGCAGATAAATTGATTTTGGGTCAGCGCATAGGTGATTTATACAATGAAATTAAAGAATTTAGCGAAGCTGTTGAAAAGAATACCATTCGTTTATTGAATGAAACACGTGAGTTAAAATCTAATGTAGATAAGCTAGACTACCAAGAAAAAGTGCGAAAGGCTAGCTTCTGGATTGACTATTATATATCTCCTTTAAACAATATTTTAGATATCAATCATAGCGAATCTATAACAAATAAACTTTTTGATATTTCTGAATATGTAAACGTAAGGCGACTTAATTTTACAGATGAAAATTTGCGTTTGCAATTTGAGAAATTGTATAATTTCTTGGTTCAAACCAATGATGATTTATTGAAACAAAGCAAATTGTTGACCAACGAATTGCTACCCTTAATTGAAAGAATTAGAACAGAATCTATCATATTAACAGGCTGGATTGAATTTTTAAAAGCACCGCATAAAGCAGAATTGCCAAAGGTATTTAAAATAGAAAGGATGTATCCTTACAGCAATGATATGTATTTAAATGCCAAGGAATATTTAGAACAATATGCAGTAGATGAAACAATTATTTTAGAAGATCCGCAACAATTAAGCGATAAGTGGGTTTTTAATAAAGACCTATATAAGGCCAAGCTTATGGAGCAACTACCATTGCCTAGTTTTTTTGAGTGGTGCGGTTTAACGCTAAAAGGAGATTATCAAAAAATTGAGACAGACAAGTTCTTTGCCTTAACCATTTTGCTTTTTGAGGAAGGCATAAGTATTGAATTGGATAAAGAAGAAGAAAGGCAATTGATTCATACCAGTAACATGACACTTAGAGTACCACGATTAAAAATAGCGAAATATGGAATATCCTAGATACCACAAAGAGTTAGTAGGTGATTTAATGAATGGTAAATTCATTTTAGCCAGCGACCAACGTTTTTCTACCTTAAAAGATAACTTGGCTTTTTATGTTAAGTTTTTTAAAGAAAGTTTTGGTTTTGAATTAGAGTTAAAGAGCGATTTTGCCTTCTTAATTAGCTACGAAACAGGGGAGATGTTAAGCAGAGACATCTGTATGTTTTTTGCCATTTTAAGCTATGAACTTGATAAGGATGGGAAGAATTTTTTAGAGGAAATTCAATATGCCGAATTTGAACATGAGAAAATTGATAGCTATTTTGAAAACAGTGCTTATGCAGAACTAATAGCGAGTAACAATCAACTTAAATCTGGCGAGTCGAGAAGAGATTTTATACGCACACTCGCAAGAAGAAATATTGTTGAACGCAACGGTGATGGCAAATTTTCATTTACCCAAGCTTACAAGGTCTTCATAGATTTTGCTGCCGATTTTGCCAAAGGTAAGTTGATGAAAGAAACGCATTCTGAAGAGGCTTAACCTATATGGCTGGAAATACATTTGGAACCTTATTTAAAATTACCACTTTTGGCGAAAGCCACGGGGCGGCTATGGGCGTTGTTATAGATGGCTGTTTGCCGGGATTAGAAGTAGATCACGCTTTAATAAAACAGGATTTAGCCAGACGAAAACCGGGTCAGAATGCACTCACTACATCCAGAAATGAACCAGAGGAGTATGAAATTTTAAGTGGCATTTTTGAAGGCAAAACACTAGGCACACCTATAGCAATAATTATTAGAAATAAAGATCAGCATTCTTCTGATTATGATAAATTAAAAGATGTATTTAGGCCTTCTCATGCCGATTATACTTATCAAATGAAATATGGCTTCCGCGATTATAGAGGTGGTGGGCGCCAATCTGCAAGAGAAACAGTTTCTAGAGTGTTAGCAGGTAGTTTTGCGAAAATGATTTTAGCTAAATTGGGCGTTAGTGTTCAAGCCGCAGTAACAGGAGTGGGTTTAGTTGAAAGCCATTTACCTGTAAACAATTTAGATTTTGCTTATGCAGAGGCTAATTTAATACGTTGTGGTGACCCAAATCTTGCTGCAGATATGATTAATGCTATTGAAAAAGCAAGAGACGCCGGTGATACCTTGGGAGGAACCATTAGCTGCGCATGTATTGGTACTCATGTGGGTTGGGGTGAACCTGTATTTGATAAACTCAATGCAGATCTTGCAAAAGCGATGTTAAGCATAAATGCCGTTAAAGCATTTGAAATGGGCGCTGGAATGGAATCAACTCGAAAAAAAGGTTCAGAATTAAATGATGCATTTGAGAATTTAGATGGAAAAATAGTTGCTAAATCAAATAATAGTGGTGGCGTACAAGGGGGTATAAGTAATGGCGAAACCATTTGGTTTAAAGTAGGATTTAAGCCTGTTGCAAGCATAAAGCAGGAACAAACTACGGTTAATATGCGTCACGAAAATGTAAGATTAACTATTGATGGTAGACACGATCCATGCGTGGTTCCAAGGGCTGTGCCTATCGTAGAGGCTATGGCAGCTATAGTGTTCGTTGACCATTATTTACGGCAATTGCCAAATTCAATGCAACTTTTTTAGTATATTTGTTGTACTGTATAGTAGAACTCCCTAATTTATTATAATGATTAAATATTTTTTCCTTGCCACTGCGGTTTTAACTTCTATGTTTTCTATTGGTCAAACTATTGTGCCTTGCAAAACTGATGAGGTCTTTTTGGAAAGTGTAAAGCAATTTCCAGAATTGATTAAAGCTCGTGAAGAGGCAACACAGGTTTCTTTAAGTTTTAAGCCAAATCTTCAGAAAAAAGCAACAGTTAGAATTATTCCTGTGGTTTTTCATGTGATTCATAAAAACGGGTTGGAAAATATTTCTCAAACTCAAATCAATGATGCTATTAGAATTTTGAATGAAGATTTTCGCAAAAAAGCTGGCACAAATGGAGGAACAAGCACTGACCCTTTAGCTACAGATTTTAGTTATGAATTTAGGTTGGCGCAATTTAACCCTAATGGGCAACCCTCTAATGGTGTAAATCGTATCTACAATTTGGCCACTGATAATGCTGGAAATTCGCAAAAAGCACTAAGTTATTGGGATGCTAGGAAGTATTTGAATGTTTGGGTGGTAAGCAATATTGCCAATGATGACCCAAGCAGCATGATTCTTGGGTATGCGCAATTTCCTTTTCAATTAAATTCTCAAACTAGTACAGATGGTATTATGTGCAGGGCAGACCAGTATGGGATAATTGAAATGGCAAATGTATCTCAAGCTGGCAGAACTGTTACACATGAGGTTGGACATTGGGTGGGTTTATATCATCCGTTTCAGGGTGGTTGCGCAGGTGGCACAGCTAATACTTGTCAAACCCAGGGCGACCAAGTTTGTGATACTCCACCTGTAGCATCAGCTACCAATGGATGTCCATCTAGCAGAAACTCTTGCACCAATGAAACAACGGATAAGAATGATTTGGTAAGAAATTATATGGATTATGCCAATGGTAATTGCATGGATATGTTTACCGCAGGGCAAAAAGCAAGAGCAGATGGGCAAATGGCAACTTTTAGAAGCAATATTTACGGTGCTACAAATCTTAGTGCAATTGGAATCAATACAGATGGCTCCTATAAAACTTTAACGGCAAGCACAGTTAAAGCCCCATATTTTTTCAATTTCAGCAATCCTATTTCTGGCTCAGGCTGGAGGTTAGAAAATTATATGAGCCCTGGAGATAGTGGTTGGCAATACAATAATAGCTTTGCGGCAGTTGGTGGTCAGGCAGGTTGTATGGCACAATTAAACCTAAAGAATTGGAGAACAAATGTGCGAAATGCCTTTACTACTCCTGATATTGATATTTCTTCTTTGAGTGCTCCAACTGTAACATTTCAATTAGCCTATGCAAAACGCACAACGGCAAGTGGAGACAGATTAAGAGTTTTTATTTCTAATAGTTATGGTAGAGAGGAAATATTAATAAGAACCATTACCGCTAATGATATGCAAACGGGCGCAGTTTCAACAAATTCTTTTCAACCAACTACTTCAGAATGGAAGAAATTTACCATTGATTTATCTGCTTATAAATCTTATACAAATTGCAAAATTAGATTTGAACTACAATCTCTAAGAGGGAATAATATTTACTTTGATGAATTTGCAATAACAGAGCCAACTAGTATGGAAGAGGCTTTGAAGAGTGAGTTGAAGTTTAACTTGTTTCCTAACCCAGCTAAAACAAATTGTACGATAGATTTTGAGTTGGAAAGAACTACAAAACTCAACTTGCAACTAAGAGATTTACAAGGTAGAGAGGTTCAAAGTAAAATTGAACTTAACCTTGTAGCAGGAAAGCATGCACAACAAATCAATTTGTCTAATTTACGCACAGGCCTTTATTTACTTGAAGTCCAGACAGAAAAAGGTTCTTTTGTCCACAAGTTGTGGGTAGAATAACATCCAATAAACCTGATTTAAAGCCGCCCTCGGGCGGCTTTTAGTTTTTTTTAAGGAGTAGAATTAGGATATTGTAAGCCCAAACTAACTATCCTTGTAGATGAGTTTTTCATAATTGGGGTAAGGAATAAATAAAAGATGAGCAATAATTTAGTAATCGTAGAATCACCTGCTAAAGCAAAAACGATAGAGAAATTCTTAGGTAAAGATTTCACTGTTAAATCTTGCTTTGGCCATATAAGAGACCTTGCCAAAGGAGACGAAGCCATTGATGTGGCTAATAATTTTAAACCGCATTACGAGGTAAGTGAAGATAAGAAGGCCATCGTAGCCGAATTGAAAAAATTAAGTAAGAGTGCCGATTTGGTTTGGTTAGCTTCCGATGAGGACCGCGAGGGAGAAGCTATTAGTTGGCACCTGAGCGAAGTTTTAAATCTGGAAGAATCAAAAACGAGAAGAATTGTATTTCATGAAATTACAAAGCCTGCTATTTTAAAGGCTATCGATAATCCTAGAGGTATTGATAAACATTTGGTTGATGCGCAACAAGCAAGGCGTGTCCTAGACAGGTTGGTAGGATTTGAGCTTTCTCCTGTTTTATGGCGCAAAGTAAAAGCTAATTTAAGCGCAGGCAGGGTGCAATCTGTTGCAGTAAGATTAATTGTAGATAGAGAAAGAGAAATTAATATATTTAATTACAATTCAGCCTTTAGAGTAGTTGCCAAATTTAATGTAGGTGGTAAAACCATGGAGGCAGAATTAGGCAAACGTTTTAGCACAGAAGCAGAGGCCAAAGCTTTCTTAGATAAATGTAATGGAGCTACTTTTAATATTCAGAATTTAGAGGTAAAGCCCGCAGAAAAAACACCAGCGCCTCCCTTTACAACCTCAACCTTGCAACAAGAGGCAAGTAGAAAATTAGGTTATGGGGTAAGTACCACCATGAGTATAGCACAACGTTTGTACGAAAGTGGTTTAATAACCTATATGCGTACAGATAGTGTAAACTTATCTGAAATGGCAATTGGTGCTGCCAAAGCGTATATCACAAGTAATTTTGGCGAACGTTATAGCAGACCAATGCGTTATACCACCAAAAATGATAGCGCTCAAGAAGCCCATGAAGCCATTAGACCTACCTATTTTGAAAACGTAGAAATAGAGGGTTCAAACCAAGAAAAACGCCTTTACGATTTAATTTATAAGCGCGCCATAGCTTCGCAAATGGCTAAGGCGCAAATAGAGAAAACCATTGCCAGTATTTCTATTTCTGGTATTCCAGAAACACTCACTGCCACCGGTGAAGTGCTGAAATTTGATGGTTTTTTGAAAGTGTATATGGAAAGCACAGACGAAGATCAGGATGAAGAAAGCAGCAAAATGTTGCCTCCTCTTACTATTGGAGAAGCGCTTAATTTAATGCAATTACAAGCAACCGAAAAATTTACAAGACCTGCACCTAGATATACAGAAGCCTCTTTGGTAAAGCGACTAGAAGAGTTAGGAATAGGCAGGCCTTCTACTTATGCACCAACCATTTCTACTATTCAAAAAAGAGGTTATGTGGTTAAGGAAGATAGAGAAGGAAAGGAACGTAATTTTGTTCAATTAACGCTCGAAAAAGGAAACATTGAAAAGGAAACAAGGGTTGAAAAATATGCTAGTGAAAAGTCTAAATTATTCCCTAGCGATATTGGCATGCTGGTTACAGATTTCTTGTGCAAGCATTTTGAGCAAATCATGGATTTTAACTTTACCGCAAGTGTAGAGGAGGAGTTTGATAAAATTGCTGTAGGTCAATTACAATGGAATAAAATGATAGAGAAGTTTTATGGACCTTTCCATCAAATTGTTACCAATACCAGTGCCAATGCCGAACGTCAAAATGCTGAACGTAGTTTAGGTGTTGACCCAGAAACAGGTAAAAATGTGTTTGCAAAAATTGGTAGATATGGCCCTTATGCGCAACTTGGAGATAATAGCGATAACGAGGCAGAAAAACCTCGTTATGCCAATTTAAGGTCTGGGCAATTAATAGAAACCATAACCCTAGAAGAGGCCATTGATTTATTTAAATTACCCCGTGCAGTTGGTACCTTCGAGGGAAAAGACATTAAGGCTTCAATTGGCAGATTTGGACCTTATTTGGTTCATGAAAGTAAGTTTATTAGCATACCTAAAACAGATGATGTTTTTGCTATTGATGAAAATAGAGCAATTGAACTAATTGAAGCCAAACGTGTTTCAGATGCTAATAAATTAGTGAAAGTTTATGAAGAAGATGAATCTGTTAAAATCTTAAACGGCAGATGGGGAATTTATTTGGTGAAAGGTAAAGACAATTACAAATTGCCTAAAGGTCAGAAAGCCGAAGATCTAAATTTTGCAGATGCACTTAAAATTATAGAGTCGCAGGCCAAACCTAGCAAAGCGGCTGCCAATAAAACAGCGGCTAAAAAGGTTGCTGTTAAGAAGACTGCTGCTAAGAAGACTGCTGCTAAAAAAACTGCTTCTAAAAAAACGGCCATCAAAAAGAAATAAGGAATTAAGGGGGCTTTGGTGTTTAACCAAAGTAAAGAAGATGACAGATGCTGAATTAAGATCGCTGGTTGCCCTTTTAGACGATGATGATGAAGAAGTATTTCTTTTGATTCAATCGAAGCTACTTTCTTTAGGAACGCGGGTAATTCCTTTTTTGGAAGAGGAGTGGGGCGAACTTAAAGATATGGAACACCAACTTAGATTGGAGAACATAATCCATCAATTGCAGTATAATGAGCTATATTCAGATTTTGAAAGTTGGTTCAAAAAGGGTGAACATGATTTACTGGAAGGCGTTTTTTTAGTAGCGCGTTACCGCTTCCCAGAATTAGAATTGCAATCCGTTATAAATGCCATTGAAAAACTAAGACTAGATGTTTGGTTAGAAATGAACTTTGAATTGAGTCCTTATGAGAAGGTAAGGATTATCAATTACATTCTTTACCAAGTAAATGGATTTAAAGGGAATGTAGACAATTACCACGATCCCTCAAACTCCTTCATTAATCAGGTATTAGAGAGTAAAAAAGGCAATCCTATTCTTTTGGCGGTAATTTATTTATTGGTGGCACAAAAGCTCAATATTCCTATTTATGGGGTAAATCTTCCACAACATTTTGTATTGGCTTATACCGAAGAAATTGGTAGAGGCAATGTAGGTATGAGATTTAATGATATTGAGGAAATGATGAATAGAGATATGGGTAAAGTGCTATTCTATATTAATGCATTTAATGGCGGTGCAATTTTTACCAAAACAAATTTAGAACAGTTTTTACAGCAAATTCATATAGATGCACGTCAAGCTTTTTTAGTGCCTTGTAGCAATTTAGATATCATCAAACGCGTATTAAGAAATCTAGCTTCTGCCTATGCTAAATTAAATAAGCTAAACAGACAGCAAGACATTATGAAAATTTTATACTTAATGGGCGAGCCACCATTAAGTGATTTTCACGAGCCAGAGGTTTAAAGGATAATATCCTCGCCTTTTTCGTTTATAAATTTATAATTTACCAAATGTAAAGAGTTATTTCCTCTAACTTTAATCCAAACACGGTATTGTTTGAACCAATTAAATCTTGGAGAATTCCATAATCCTTGCTTTAAGAATGCAGCTAGGAAAGGGTGCACTTCAATGGTGAAGTTTTTAAGATGTAGGTTCTCAATTAAATATTTTAAGTGCGTTTCAATATCATCTACAATACTAACACTTGATGCAATTTCTCCGCTACCCATGCAAGTTGGGCATTTCTCATTGGTAACAACGGCCATTTCTGGTCTAACACGTTGACGCGTAATTTGGATCAAACCGAAAGGACTCATTGGGAGAATTTTGTGCTTAGCACGGTCTCCGCTCATGGCCTCTTTTAATTTCTCATAAACCAACTTGCGATTGCCAGCTGTTTTAAGGTCTATAAGATCTATCACAATAATACCACCTAGGTCTCTTAACCTTAACTGACGAGCTATTTCTTCGCAAGCCTCTAAGTTTACTCTTAAGGCATTTTCTTCCTGATTAATCCCTTTATTAGAGGTATTTCCCGAGTTAACATCAATTACATGTAGGGCTTCTGTATGTTCTATGATTAAATATGAACCTCCTAAGAAACTTACTTCTTTTCCAAAGCTGGTTTTAATTTGCTTGTCAATTCCAAAATGTTCAAATATTGGAAGCTTGCCAGTGTATATCTTAACAATATTTTCCAAATCAGACGACTTACTTTTAAGGTAAGCTTTGATTTTATTGGCAAGAAATTGGTCGTTTACATGTATAGCAGTATAAGAATCATTTACCAAGTCTCTAACCATGGTAAGGGTTCTATCGTTTTCTCCAAGAACTTTTTGAGGTGGATTGGCGTGCTTTAACTGATTGCACATCTCATCCCATTTGTTTAATAAATCACGTAAATCATTTTGCAAATCCTCAATGCTTTCGCCTTCTGCATTGGTTCTAATAATTACCCCAAAATGTTCTGGTTTAATAACCGCAACTGCTTCTTTTAGGCGCTTGCGTTCCTCTTGTTTAGCTATTTTTTTTGATATACTAATACTTTTATCAAAGGGCATGAGCACAAGAAAGCGGCCTGCAATAGATAATTCCGAAGTTAATCTTGGACCTTTATTAGAAATAGGTTCTTTAGTAACCTGAACTAGCAATTGCTGATTGCGTTTTACCATATCAGTAATCTTTCCACCCTTATTAATATCGGGCTCTATATGCTGTTTGGTAATACTATTTTCTTTGGGTAAGCTGCTACGAAGAACACGTGTAAATTTCTGCAATGATTCAAATTGTGGACCTAAATCTAAGTAATGTAAGAAAGCATCTTTTTCATGCCCAACATCCACAAAGGCAGCGTTTAAACTAGGCATAATTTTTCCAGCTGCGCCTAGATAAACATCTCCTACCTGAAAATTGCTATCAGCTTTTTCATGATGAAGTTCTATAAGTTTGCGATCCTTCAGGATAGCAATATCTACTCCTCCCGACGGATTTGTATTAATAATCAATTCTTGATTCACGTAAATAAAATTTTAGGCAACAAAGTTGCTAAGGTGAGGGAGGGTAATAATAGGATAACTTAAGAGGAGTTTTTTAACAAGAAAAAGAAGATGAACCCTGTTCACCTTCTTTTTATCTTTAGACACTATTTTTTCTTATGTCTATTTTTACGTAAACGCTTTTTACGCTTGTGAGTTGCGATTTTATGGCGTTTTCTTTTCTTACCACTTGGCATAATTAGTTAGAATTTTTAAGGTTGTTAATTGTGACTTCGATATTCTTTTTTGCATTGTCGTCTGGAACCAAAGTTTTAAAGGTTTCAAACGAACGTATGGCTTCTTTTTTCTTTCCCATTTGTCCATAGGCTTCACCTAAATA
>JBIKKC010000092.1:0-8485 GCA_044360615.1 Bacteroidia bacterium
ATTAACGCTATTTCTTAAATCAAAACCATAGAAAGTAGAAGGAGATGCTTTGGTAGGTCTCCAAATGGTGTTTCCAGAATAAGTTGATCCAGCACTATTTGAAATATAGAAGCCATAAACGGTGAAGTCACGAAGGTTATTATTTCTAAAGACATTAAAGGTATTTGGTCCATTACTTACAGCTTGAGGCTGGTAAGCAACCGCATAAAATGGTCCGCCAGAAGCATTACCTGTAATTAAGTTATTCTCGATTAAATTACTAACTCCATTATTTCCTGATGTGGTTGCGTTGGCTAAACTTCCGGTAAAGGCAATACCCGCAGATGCACTGCTACCAGTTACAGAGCCTACATCTATGGTAGAATTGGTAATTCTATTAAAATCTGCATTAGCAGTAAAAATTACCCCAATACCACGGCTGGCATTGAGTGTTCTTACCACAATATTGTTAAAGACCATAAAATCAGCCCCAATTAAATTTAAAACCCCAATGCTTGAAGCATCTATATTATCAAATTGAAGCGCTTGTCCGTTTCCATTCACGGTTATGTTATTTACGGCACTTGCACCAGGCGCTTGATTAAAGAAAACTTGTTCGGTATAGGGACCAGAACCAGGAGCTACGTTAACTGTAATTGGGCCAGATACCCCTCCAATACTTAACAAATTTGAAAACCCAGTAAATGTTTGAAAAACTCCAGTACCTGTTCCAGCTGCATTAATGGTTATGGTTCCAGAAGCGGCAGCAGCAGTAAGTTGAGTTCTTGTATCATTATCAGGGTTTGGATCAACCATACCATTAGGAAAACTTACGGTAGCAGAAATAGTATAAAGAGTATTTGCTGCTACTGTTATGTTACCTAAACTAATGTTTGGAGTGGTAGCGCCCCCAGCCAATGGGCCTGTATAGATTACTTGAGTTTGTGGAACGCCATTTACAGACCAATTAATTCTGGCACTATCAATGGTGTTTAATCCTCCATTTCTAAGTCTCACATTAATCGCTTGTAAGCCTGGCGCATAAGGCGCAGCAGGTACAATAATATTATCAAGGGCTGCATCTAATAATGCCGGACTAGCTTCAAATGCTCCAATATCCATAGGTTGCACACGTGGCGCGCCTGCGAAGTCTGTTGGCACAAAAGCTATTACGGTTGTATCTCCACCTCCATTATAAGCACCTTCTCTTGGTGAGAAATTAAAGGCTGCAGGATTTACAAAATTAGGCGACATATCAATACTCTGTTGATCAACTACAGTTAAAGCAGCTCTCCAAGCAGCAAGCGTAGCATAATTAACGCCTAGGTAATTGGCCAAGTTATAATTGCTTGCATTACCAAAATAAGCATTCCTATTCATGGTAGTTCCTGTGGCAAAACTACCTGTAGAAAACATACCCACTTTAGCGCCTGTTCCACCACGGGTTATAGAGATAATATTGTTTCTAAAGTCTAATGTTGAAAACGTACTTGTGCCTCCAGTAAAATAAAATGCCTGTGCAACACCTGTAGAAGTTGATGTAGTATGATCAAACAAAATGGTATTGTTTAAAAAGCGATTATTAAAACCGGTAAGGTTATAAAAACCATAAATAGACCCATTACTTCTTAAGCCATGAATTAAATTGTTTGAAAAAATATTGAATTCTGTATTTGAACCAGAGTAATTGATGGTGTAAACTGCGAAAGTAGATCCAGTAGTAGTAATCTGACCTCCATTTAAATTTGTTATTTCGTTACGGTCGAAGGTATCTAATCTGGCTTGACCCGAAAGATAAATTCCATATACTGTTGTTTGAGGAACTTTTGTTGGTCTTTGGATTTTATTGCTTCTAAACAAAGTTCTGTTTCCATTGAGCCAATAAATACCAAATGAGAAAAAATCTTCAATGGTATTGTTTATGAACCTATTTCCCGATGGTGTAAATGAAGATGTTGTTGGCGCTCCTACTATTCCATAATTCATACCAAAACTACTGATACTTCCTTTTATAAAATTATTTATAATTAAGTTTCCTCTTCCATTTGCACCAGCAGATAAAGGGTTAGTAGTATTGGATGAAAAAACAATCCCTGCAGAGTTATTAGCCACACTAGAGGTTACAGACATGATTTCAATTCTAGAATTCCTAAAAATATTAGAATCTGCATTGTTCATAAAATGCAAACCCCAACCAAAAGTGGTGCTAGTGGTGCGTAAAGTTAAACTATCGAAGGTAATGTATTTGGCTCCATCCAATCTGATAAGCGAAAGATTTGCGGCAGAACAATTGAACTCCAAGGTACTTCCTGCGCCATTAAAGATGATATTATTGGTAGGGCTTGCACCTGGAATAGCAGGGAAAATAAGTTGTTCGTTATAAATCCCAGGGGTAACATTAAATATGGTTTGAGCCGAAACCCCACAAGAACTTATTGCAGAATCTGCGGCACCAAAAGTTCTAAAATTTCTTGTACCTGTTCCATTCGGATTAATGGTATAAGTGCCAGAAAGTGGACCAGAGCAATAGGTTGCTAAAGTTCTACAAACGGTATCATTGGCAGGCGTATTATTTCCAGCTAGATTAGGGTTGTCTGTCCAAGTTCTTAATAAATAACTACCAATTGCTGGTAAATTTAATTGTGTAGTAAAATTAGCCGTAAAAGTTGCCCCAGGCGCAATAGATAAACTAGAAAGCGATTGCATTACAGGGGTATTGTTATTCAACTGATAATACACATCCACACTAGTAATGGTGGTAGTAGAAATATTGGTAAAATTGAAAGCAACATTATTATTACCCACAATAGCACCTACAGGTTGGGTAATAGTACCACTCATTACATCTGCAGTACTGGCTGGAACCAACAAAGTATAATCTTCATATTCTGCTGAGTAAAATGAGGGACCGCAAGGAGGAGGAATTTGATTTAAGCCATCGCTTGCAATTCTTAATCTATAAGCACCTGCAGTAAGTGTACTTGGTAAAATAAAGTTACCCGTAGCAAATGCATTTGCCGTTATTTGAGCCGATGTAAAAACAAGTTCTGGTGCTGTAGTATTAAATACGCCATCATTATTATAATCGATATAAATACGAAAAGTTGTGCTATTACCTGTTCCAGCTCTTAAACTGTAATAGATAGTATCACCCGCTAAAGCGCGCACAATTAAATTGGTATAATTAAAATAAATAGGGCTTCCTGTTCCACTTGCCGTAGTATTATTTATTTGGGCTGGAAGGGCAGATGTACCAAAGGTTGCATTTTGAATACCCATTTGATAGGTAGCTACATTTGTAGCCGTAATATTGGTGCAATAATTGGGCGATTGATAACATTGCGCATGTAGCTTAGGAAGCGACAATGTTAGCATAAACAAGATTAACGAAATTGAGCTGACAGCTCGCTTACCCACACCCCAAATCGTGTTAGGTAATCCAAGTAAATTGTAATTGTTTTTCATGGTAGAAATTATTTTGTTTTAAGGATTAATTTAAGTTCAAGTAAGCAAATAGTGCGACATAAAAAAAGCGGTTTCTTTTGGAAACCGCTCTATTAAGAAAATATTAAGAAACTACTTTTACACTTAATTTTAGTTTAATGCGTTTTGCAGGTCTTGCAAAATATCTTCTATATCCTCAACACCTACGCTCAGCCTCAATAAATTATCTACCACCCCTGCTTTTTCACGCTCCGCTTTAGGTATGGAAGCGTGGGTCATGGTGGCTGGATGATTTATTAAACTTTCTACCCCAC
Organism: Bacteroidia bacterium; assembly: GCA_044360615.1. Lineage (GTDB taxonomy): Bacteria > Bacteroidota > Bacteroidia > UKL13-3 > UKL13-3 > B1. The sequence goes on from JBIKKC010000092.1 coordinate 3,738, forward strand.
CCAGACTTTCTGCGAGTGTAAAAACCTTAAAAGCGGAGGCAATTTTAAAAGTTTTCTCTAAATCGGCATCTTTTAACACAATAGAAATCATGCCTCCAAAGCCTCTCATTTGTTGTTTGGCAATTTCATGATTTGGGTGCTCTGCAAAACCAGGCCAATAAACCTTTTCAATAGCTGGATGATTCTTCAAGAAATGGGCAACCGCTTCACCATTTTCGCAATGTGCTTTCATGCGCAAATGCAAGGTTTTTAAGCCACGTAATACTAAGAAACTATCTTGCGGCCCTGGGGTTGCGCCACAAGAGTTATGAATAAAGGCTAATTTCTCGTATAAAGCATCATCACTGGTAAGTAGCGCGCCCATAACCACATCACTATGGCCGCCAAGATATTTGGTTACGCTATGCATTACAATGTCTGCGCCTAAGTCGAGCGGGTTTTGCAAATAAGGAGATGCAAAAGTATTATCTACAGCTAATATTAAATTGTTGTCTTTTGCAATTTTTGAACAAGCTACAATATCTACTATTTGCATGGTTGGATTGGTAGGTGTTTCAATCCAAATTAACTTAGTGTTGGTGTTGATATAGTTCTTAATATTATTTGGATCAAGCAGATCTATAAAATGAAATTTGACACCCATAGGTTCATACACCTTGGTAAACATGCGGTAGGTTCCACCATATAAATCATTTCCTGTGATTACTTCATCGCCAGGTTTTAGGAGCTTTGCCACTGCATCTGTTGCGCCCATGCCACTAGAGAAGCAAAGACCATGTTTAGCATTTTCTAAAGACGCTAAGCATTTCTCTAAAGCGGTTCGAGTTGGATTTTTACCTCTGGCGTAGGCATAACCTTTATGTTTTCCTGGAGATTCTTGCCAATAAGTACTGGTTTGATAAATGGGAGTCATAACGGCTCCTGTGGTAGGGTCTGGCTCCTGCCCTGCATGTATTGCTCTTGTACCAAATTTCATATTCGTAAATTTTGAGCAAACTTACTCCACAGAAAACCAATTGCAAAGGAGAATAATTGATAGAAAAGTATAAATAGTTTGCAGATTTACGAATTTGCCTTACCTTTAAAGCAACAAATTGAATACTATGGCCACCCAATTTATAGGTAAAATGAACAAAACCGAGGCTGGATTTCATTTATTAATGATCCTTAGTCTTGCAGATGGCAACATACAAAAAGCTGAAAGCAGCGTGATTTTAGATTTTTTGGAAGAAAGCTATAAAGAACCTATTGAAATTATAAAAGAACAAGCCTTTTTAAGGGCCTGCCCTCCAGAAGAACATTTGAGCCATTTTACAGAAACTGCCCAACAGTTTTTTAAATTAAGCACCTCAGAAGAACGAAACAATTTAATTTCTTTTGCCATGAAGGTAGTAATGGCAGATAAGAAAATGGAAAACGAGGAGAATTCTTTTATTAATGTGCTTTACGATACTTGGGGTTTAGATTAACGCGTTTAGTTTTTATTCGCTTTATCCTTAATTTCTTTCAATGCCTTTAAGTCCTTGGCATTGCACTTGCATTTTTCTACACTTTCACTCGAGAAATACATAAGCTCGCTATTGGCAGCACTTACAACTAATTTATTGCAGAACTTTTCGTCTTTGCTATAATAGTAATACAACATACTATTGTCTTGCCACTTAATAGCTTTTTGAATTTCTTCCACATCTACCTCTTCCGCATCTCCATCAAATAAGGTCATTGCATCTTCCTTACCTTTCATTTCTAATTGCTTATCTTCAATAAGTAATTTTTTATCAATGAGCTGTGACTTATCCGATGGGTAATCGTTCATCATTTTAGAAGCGGAAATATCTCCATCGCTACCTGCTTGAACTGCATAATTGAAGTAGTTGTTGAGCAATTGTATGCCACGAGTAGCCTCGGTTTCCCAATCGCCAGTATCTATTCTATTAGCAGCAAAAGCGTAAGCTAATAAATTATCTGGAGTAACTCTTCTAGCAAACTTTCGGGTAATAACAAAAGCATTCATATCTTCTTCCGAGCTACCCACACGTGCTTTCACTTTTGAACCTTTAGATTTACTAAAGTACAAGAAGGCGTAATCACCTTTTTTGTATCGGTATAAGGCAGTATCTTCTGCAAAATCATAACCAGTAAAGGTCCAATAGCGTTCCACCGAAGCAATCACAGAGGCGCTATAGGCACTATCAGGAAATAGAACCACTATGAGTCTAGTATCTTTAAACTTTTCTAAATCAGCTCTTTTCTTAAAAGTACCAAACTGCGCAAAAGCTCCAAAGGTGCAAAGGCTAAGAATAAATAATCCAACTATTTTTTTCATACGATTAACTTGAACACACAATCATACAAAAATAAGGGCAAAAAAAAAGGCAGTTTGTTAACAAACCACCTTTTCATTCTTATTTTTATAGAAAATTAAGCCATCTCCATTTCAACTTTCGAATAACCATACATTCTTCCATAAGAAGCAAGACTTTGGCGCAATTGACGTCGAGCCACAAATATTCTTGTTTTTACGGTTCCAATAGGTATTCTTAAAATCTCGGCAATCTCATGGTATTTGAAACCTTTCACATTCATAGTAAAAGGCTTGCTTAAACTCAAAGGAAGTTTATGAATAGCTTCATCAATATCATTGCCTATAAACTTTTGTTCACCTTGATTTTTAACCAATGGAGAAATACTGTCTAAGTAATAATCATTATCTGTTTGATCTATGAATGTATTACGTTTAATCATTCTCCTATAGTTATTTATAAAGGTATTTTTCATTATAGTGTAAAGCCAACCTTTAAGATTGGTGCCACTTTCAAATTTATCCTGATAAGTAAAAGCCTTCAACATGGTTTCTTGCACTAGGTCATTTGAATCTTCCACGTTGCGCGTAAGTTGGTAAGCATATTGCCTTAAAGGTTTTGCTTCTTTTTCTACCATTCTTTTGAATTCGATACTAGTCATGTGTTTAACTTTTAATTGATAATGTTCAACAAATATAATGGAGTAAAATTTAAACTAGCAAGTACTTTTGTTTAATATTTTCTAAAATAGGTTAAACAATTTGTAAGAAATTGAAAGTAAGCCTATTAAACTTTTTAATTAATACAAAACCGCCTAGATTAGAAAGAAAATAAGAAAAATAGGACACTTTTAGAGCCTAATTACTCAAACTAATAATTCTAAAATTGAAACATTTTGTAGAATATTTAACTTATATACTTAAACAAAAAAGAAATATCAATTTTGAAATCTTCCTTTGTTTAAACATATACCTTTGCAACATCATGGAAATTTCAGTTTCAAGAAAAGCTCATTTTAATTCGGCCCATAGGCTTAATGTTCCAAGCTGGACAGAAGAAGAGAACAAAGCTTACTTTGGAACTTGTAATAATAAAAATTTTCATGGTCACAATTATGATTTAATAGTTACTGTAACTGGCGAGGTTGATCCAGTGAGCGGTTATCTAATAGACATGAAGCAACTGAGTCAATGGATTAAGGAGGAAGTGGAAGATAAGTTTGATCATAAAAACTTAAATCTAGACACTGAAGAATTTGCCCAACTTAATCCTACGGCAGAAAACATTGCAATAGTAATATGGCGTAAACTACGTGGAAGAGTTCAACAAAACTTAAAACTTAAAGTAATCCTTTATGAAACAGAAAGAAACTTCGTTGAATACAACGGAAATTAAAAACCTACATCACATGCATACCGAAATAGGGGATGACCATGAGGGTTTTTCAATGGAAACACCACTTCGCGAAGATGCCTTTGCGCTAGATGATGAACTGAAAATAGAACTCATAGAAAAGCATTTTAAAGAAATTATGTTAATTCTAGGGTTAGACTTAAACGACGATAGTTTGAGCGGAACGCCGCATAGAGTTGCAAAAATGTATGTTACCGAAATGTTTAAAGGATTAGATCCAAAGAACTTGCCAGTAGCAAAACTATTTGAAAATAAATACAACTATAAAAACATGTTGGTAGAGAAGAAAATTTCTTTCCATAGTGTTTGTGAGCATCATTTTGTTCCAATTATAGGTAAAGCGCATGTTGCTTATATTCCAAACGGAAAAGTAGTTGGTTTATCAAAACTAAATAGAATAGTAAGATACTTCGCACAAAGGCCACAAGTGCAAGAACGCATGACGGTACAGATTGCCAATATGCTTAAAGAAGCCTTAGGCACTAACGATGTGGCGGTAATTATTGAGGCCGATCATATGTGTGTAGCCATGCGCGGTGTTCAAGATGTTACCAGCAGTACCGTTACCTCAGATTATTCTGGCAAATTTTTAGATATGAAGACTCGTGAAGAGTTTATTAAAATGATTGCGTTGGAAAAATAATTTTTCCATCTACCAATACATTTTCAATTAAATCTTCACCAAAACTATAAGGTAAATAGGCTATACTATTTACCTTTTTAGTTATAACTAAATTTGCCCTTTTCCCTTTTGTAATTGAACCTAATTCATGGCTCAACTCTAACGCATAAGCAGCATTGATGGTTAATGCATTCATGGCTTCTTCTGGAGTTAATTTCATTTGCGTACAAGCTAGGCTCAACACAAAACCCATTCTGCCGTTAGGCGTGCTGCCAGGATTATACTCGCTAGCCAAGCAAACAGGCAAACCAGCATCTATCATTTTACGAACGGGGGCATAAGGAATGCCCAGAAAAAATGAACAACCTGGCAAGGCTACAGGCATGGTATTGCTGTTTAGTAAGGCTTCA
>JBIKKC010000005.1:0-24901 GCA_044360615.1 Bacteroidia bacterium
CGCCTGCTACATAGGTTCCTACAAATAAAATTTCATACGCTTTAAATTCATCCGAGAGCTTTTTAACCAATTCATGGTCCATTCTTAAATCGCTATAATGGCCTGTATAAATAATTACAGGTTTTGTAAATGCACGCATTTCAATAGGCATTTCCAAATCTCTATTCATTGCATTTTTAAACGTACTATAATCTGCTGCATTAGCCAATAAATGTACTTTACGTTTGCTTTCCTGCTCATGTCTTGCGCACAAATGAGAAGAAGTACCAATAGCAATATCGCAACCTTTCATTGCAACACTTTCTGCTGCAATTCCATGGCGTGCTATGTAGGCTTCCTGACTTATTTCATCTAAACTTTGGTAAATAGAAGCCAATGGTTTTTTACGAATTCCTTTACCTAAGTAGGGTAATAAAACTGGGTGAAAGGAATTGAAGTAAACAAAATTTTCTACTTTATAATCGCGTATGGTTCTATTGATAGCATTTGCTAAAACCCAATTATTAAATCGGTTTAAGGTATGATACAAATTCCCTTCTGATAAAAAGTTTAAAGGTAAAGTTAATTGTGGGGTTACTCGGGTAAAAGTAGATTCTCCGATGTTAACTTGTGTATATGGGTTGTGTCCTGTAAGAATAGCTGGCAATCGTTTTCTAAAGTTCTCAAGATGAAAATCTGTTTTAACATCTTTAATACTATAAGGTCGGTCGAAATAAAAAACACGATTTGTTTTAGCCCATTCTTTTGCCCACGCTAGAGATACAGAACTTAAAGCGTAATCATCTCGAGTTAATCCAAACATAAACAAATCGTACTTTGGCAACATTGGCTGTTTTATCTTATTTGTTTACTTATAATATCTTTAAGTTGTAAAACGCGATTTACCCAAGTATTTAAACGCGCATAGTTGAGGCGGTTTTCAACTCTTGCCTCGCTATCTTCTGTAATTGCTTTTTCTATATAATTCAGAAAATCCTCGTAGGTATTGGCAATATATATTACATCTGAGAAAGCTTCTAAATCTGTGCTAAAATTTGTAGTTACTACAGGCTTGCCCATAGCTAAATACTCATTCAACTTTAAAGGGTAAACACTTTCATTTAGTTCGTTGCAGAGATATGGAATAATAGTAACAGTAGCCGTTTGAAGATAACTTGGTATTGACTCATAGCGCCTATTGCCGAGTATGAGAAGATTGGGTATTTGTTCTAATTTATGGTTAATCAAATCTTGCTCTTCATAGGTTCCTACCAATACAATCAAATATTGATGAAAATTATCACATATTGCCTTTACCAGAAGATAGTCTATTCTTATTTGACTTATAAAGCCACAAAACATAATTACTTTAATGTTGCCAATGGTAGCCAAATCGTAGGGTTGAACCAAAGGTCTGGTTCTTACAGATTCGAAAAAGAGATAATCTACAGCATTTGGAAAATAATACATATTAACCTGCTTATAAAACAACTTTTTAAACTGATGTCTTGAACTTACCAAAACAAGGTCTGTTTCTTGTATCGCTTTTTCTTGCGCCCGCTCTCCATGCTTAGCAAAATATCTAGAAAGTCTTATATCATTTGTAATATAATAGATATTAAGAGCTGGCTTAAACTTTTTACTCTTAAATATGGGTAATACTACCGGATTGAAATTATTTAGGTAAATAAAGTCTTTTATTTGGAAATGCTTAATGGCCTTTTTAATGCTTCTGCTAACAATGTAATTATTAACTGCATTAAAAAAATGATAGATAAATCCTTTAGGTAAAAAATGTAGCGGTAAAACCAAGTTAGGAGAAATAACAACAAATTTTGAAACACCCGTATTAATTTCCAAATAAGGGTCTATACCAAAAATAATTGCCTTCAATCTTTTCTTTAGCGCAAAGCTTCCCCACTCAATTATAAGGTCTCTTAAAGAGTATGGCCGTTCTACAAAAAACACACGGTAATGCTTGCTTAATTCCTTAGTTAAAGAAGCAGAAGAACCAGGGTTGGGTTGATCCCAACGTGTAATAGAAAATAATATTAAATCTTGCTTTTGGTTCATGCTAATTCGCTCATTCCTTCCTGAAAACAATAGCGACAACGTGCTTCATATGTATCCTTTTCACCCAACATAATCAAGGATGCATTATTTACTTTCCTAAAAGAATGTGTGGCCAAGTCGCCACAATTTACGCAAATCGCATGAACTTTGGTAACATATTCTGCAACGGCCATTAGCATAGGAACTGGGCCAAAGGGCTTACCTAAATAATCCATATCCAAACCCGCCACCATTACCCTAATTCCTTTTCGCGCCAATTGTTCGCAAACATAAACTAAACTTTCATCAAAAAATTGTGCCTCATCTATTCCTACTACAGTTGCATCATTTACCATCAATAGTATATTAAGCGGACTTGTTACAGGCGTTGATGGAATTCTATTTTCGTTATGAGAAGTAACTTCTACCTCATGATACCGCGTATCTACACTGGGCTTAAATATTTCAACTTTCTGACCCGCAATCTCAGCACGTTTTACTCTTCTAATAAGCTCTTCTGTTTTACCAGAGAACATAGAGCCACAAACCACCTCAATCCAACCCTTTCGTTGATGAAGATGATAACGAGGTTCTATAAACATATCTTCAATCATATTAGGTGTGTTAAATACTGTGCTATCATTGCGCTAATATCATAAAATGTTAATTAATCTTTAAATGATATTCTAAAATTTGTGGAAAATAACCAATCATCATGAATTCTTTGCAATTAGTAAGTAAAATACGCACAAAGGCAGATGACCTTAGTGCTAATATACAGCAAATTTTATCCTTAGGAACCTCCTTTAATGCGCTTGAAAAAGAACTACTTAAGAAACAATGTACAGATCTGTATGAACTCATTCTTAAGCTTAAAACAGAACAAGAGCAAACAGAACAACATTCATATGTTACAACCACAACACCTTCTACTCCTCCAATTATAAACCCGCCTAGCCCTGCGCCTCCACCAGAACCCATTGTTAAGAATTGGGTCGAACCAACACCTGCAGAAGAATACAAAGAAATGGCTAAATTAGTTAATGAAGATATTACTTTGGATGAATTAGAAGCCAAATTGCAAGCACCTATAGTAGAAACTTCTTTCCCAGAAATTAATGTAGAAAAAGCAGTTGAAAATAAACGTATACAGAAAACAGTAATGCCTTCTATAGAAGAGCCTAAAACGCTTCCATTAAACAATGTATTTAAAGATAGAGAAGCAACCTACAACGATAAAAATGTAAATGAAACGATTAGCCCAATTGTAGAAAAAACACTTGAAGCACCTTTAGATAGCATTAAAACAGCAATCACTTTAAATAAAAAGATAGCCTTTGTAAATGAACTATTTAAGGAAAATGTAGTGGAGTATGCTAAATCTATAGACCGCTTAAACCAAGCTATAGACCTCAATGATGCCCTAAGAATGTTTAGCGAAATGAAACATACCTATAACTGGGATAATGCAAATGAATTGGTTCAAGATTTAGATAGACTTATTAAAAGGAGATACGCTTAATCTAAGCGCTTTTGCATTGCCTCTGTTAGCAATTCATCTAACTTCTTAATATTAGTAGGTAAGTTTTCATCAGTTGGATCCCATTTCCATTCGTACATTTCCTTACCTTGCCTTAATCGTATGAAATGGGTTCTTTCACCAATTTGATACATGGTATTATTACTCATGCGCAACTGATCTACTATAGTGTAAACATATTCGGCATCTTTCTCCTTTAACTTCTTGTATTCAGAATAACGGCTAGTAATGGTGCTCTTCATAAAAATCTGCCCATTATCTGCTAAGATATAGGTGCTTGTTCCCGATGTTTTGGCATCCATGTACCCAAACTCAATATAATTCTGAGGGATGGTTTCTCTAGTGTACTTGTTAGTTGAGCAGGCAGTTAACGCTAGCAAAAACAAACTTAGGTTAAGTAATTTTTTCATCTTATTATTTTTCTAATTTAATTGAACATCTAATCTGCCTTTTACAAGCAAACCTTATGCCCAAACTGTTAATCTAATTTATATTCTTGTGCAACATCCTTGGAGGCCTTTAATAACAATTTATATAGCTTACTTAACTCATCCGGAGCAGACTTTGTACCGCCGTAGGGCCAAGTCCATGATACTTCTCTTAAATGATCTTTATCTTTTAAAGTTATAAAACCTGTAGTTACCCCAACTTCCTTAAAATTGTAGCCAGATTTTTTTATGGATTCTGCCTCCTTAAAAATTTCATCTACCTGAGCCTTTGGTAAGTCTTTTTGCACAGTGTTAAACAAATTAGTTGTGTAAAAAACTTGGCCATTTCTCAAAAAAATCCAACTTATTCTAGCACCAGAATTATCGCTGTTTGAACCAAACTCAATATACGTCTTAGGCAATGTTTGGAAAGTATATCTCTTAGAGCTACAGCCTAAAGTGATGGCAAAAAAGAATAACCCTACAAACAACGTTTTCATAAATTTCATTTACAAATATATAAACTAAATCATCTACAAAAAAAAGAGACTGCCCTTTGGAGGCAGTCTCTTTAAATAGTAACTATATAATTTAATCTCTAATAAGGGTTATCGTACCATTTACGGTTACCTCTTCTTTACCTCTTAACTTATATTTTAATACAAAATAGTAGGTTCCTTCTGGATTGTCTGCTCCTGTATTTTGTGTTTTACCATTCCACATGAACTTAGAATTCAAGCTTTCAAATACAAGTCCACCCCAACGATTCCAAATCTTCAAATCATACATCTCTTCACCTTTGATTTTGATGTTGAACATATCATTTGAGCCGTCTCCATTAGGCGTAAATACATTTGGAATGTCTATTTCAACTTGGAAGTTATTTGATATCTCCTTACATGCAGAGTCCTCACAATAATCTAAGTTAGCTGTAGTGGCCCAAATACATACTCTAAAAGTGCCAGTATCATTCTTTAAGTCGTACTCTCCTAAGTTGTAGAAAGGATCATTATTACTTGGTACAATTACCTCTGTACGTAAAGAACCATCTGGATTATAAACTCTCCAAACATAGTTAGAAGCATTTGCACTATCCGAGCGGTTCCAAATAAAGAACTTAGGTAATCCCAAACTATCTATTTGTAAATCTGCTTTAGCACGCATGGCCCTTACAGTTATGGTATCCTTATTCTGACATTTAGGTGTATTTTCTATAAAGCTAGTACTATGCATTACCAAACGGTAGTAACCTGGGCTATTAAATATATAAGAGAAACCAGTATCCTGTCTAAAGTTTGTCTTAAACATAGTATCTAAAATTGTAGAATAAGTTTCATCGTAAACATACATTCTAAACTTAGTAATGGTATCAAATGATGAACTATTTGTTACTTTGAATGGCTCGCCTACGCACACTACATCTTTAGAACTTGAAAGCTCTACTTTATATGGATTCTTCACATAAATTTTTATGCGTTGTTCACCACCTGCTGTATCTGGCACCACCACCGGAAGACAAGAAGAAAGTGTGATTGGATAAGTATCATAACCCACTGCGGTTAATTCATAAACACCTTCCCTATCATAGATAATCTCCGCTGTATCTGGATTGTTTAACAAGATGGTTTCGTAAGCTCCGTCAGATCTACCTGGTCTTATCAAAGTTGCTGGTGTAACACTCACATTACCGGAGTCATTTGGAAACGAAACAACACGTATCTTATATGGCGTACAACCAAGAGTATCACTCAATAACTTTATTCTTGGGCGTGGACCTTGAATAAAGATTTCTTTGCGGGCAGTATCAAAACATCCTTGATCCGTTTTAATTACCTGCATTACCCTATACCATCCATACTTGCGGTAGGCATAAGAAGGATTAATCAAATCTGAACGCCAAGCTGTAGAATCATAGCCATTGTCTCCAAACCACCAACGACGATAAGTAACTTGATCGCAAGGGAATCCAGTTTCGGCAACACATCCATCAATAATTGTAGATGAATCATAGAATGTTGCTGGCCTATCGCACAAGAATAACTTTTGACTAGAGAAATTAGCTACAGGCTCAACCACATTTACAAAAGTGAAACAAGTATCGTAATAACCCACAGTATCTCTGGTTATCATAGAAACCTTATACTTACCAGCTGTCTTATACGTATGTTTCGCATTTTTACCTGCAAAATCTACTACACCATCAGATTCAAAGTCCCAATAAATACGTTCGAAAAATGCAGTATCAATTTTATAGCAAGTAGTATTATTTCCTCCAGCTTGGGCAATCCATCCAAATGGACAAAATGCACTGGTAGTTTTATAATACTTAGAGTAATTTACAAAGGTTTTGATAGAATCTACAGGATAACCACCCATTGCTCTGCCATGGTTGTCATTGTAAATTTCTACCTCTCCACCTGGGAAGTCATAATCTGCTGGAAAGTCTAAAGGACGAGTTGGACCAAACACATTATTCGCTCCAAATGGCTTAGGGAACCAGTAACGTAAAGAATCTTTCAAGGTCATTTCTTGACCAATACAGAAGATACCATCCGAAACTGTGTTACCCTCGAATACGGTAAAGGTGTCTATAACCCCAACTACCAGTTGTCTTATTTTAGAATTTAAACAAGATTCTGTTGTAACTAAAATATGTTGTATAGGTGTAATCGCATCTCTTCTTGCAGAACTTCCCGGCCCTACTGGCATTTCCCACGACGACAATACAAATTGATGACGGACAGGTTTTAAGAAAAAGGCTGTATCTATTAATAAGTTCGTTATCTTAATCAATTGAGGTGCCATGGCTCTGGTTGGGTCATCACAACGCCAAATAGTATCTCTTCTAACTCCTTTATAAACATTTACACCCATTGGATAAGGTTGCTCAGAGCTTAAAATAGTATATGGGAAAGTTCTAGTAGAAACTTGGAATCGTAAACGATTGATTGGATAGGTATGTTTCTCAAAGAACAAGCTGTCATTAGGATTGCTAGGATTTAATTTCACAAAGGTATCCTGTTTGTTGGTATAGAATGAGTCGATAGTTACTGTTCCATCACCCCAATCCCAGATATCGGCAAGCACAAAGTCTTGTTCTTTTTCATAGGTTTCAAACTCTAATATATCACCTTTTCCATATAAGCGATTCCATGGCTCTCTCCAAGTTGGATTCTCTAACAATGGACCTGCAGTTGTTGGATGAAACTTTGCAGAATCATAAGTATAATCTTGACTTGGTAAACGACTTGGAACACCATAGTTAATATAACCACCTACTTTACGGAAAGTAAAAGTTGCATCTAAAGTAATTAGGTGTAAGAACTTATGGTACCAAACAGTGTCTGTAAGGCAATTAGGATCTGGTCTGCTACAATCTGTTCCATTACAGCCCGAACCCAAAATTAAACCTACAGTTACATAACCGCGTGGGTCAACCGGACTATTTGTATATGGCCAAGGAGTTGTAGGTTTATAGTGAGTAATACTTCTAGTACCGCCTGGACCTGTCCAAACCTGCATTGGATTAAAGTTAACTGCATTGTTAAAAGCTGGCCAAGTATTACCACCAGGGGTAACTGCACCAGAGGTTGGGTGTGTACCATCAAACTGAACAAATCCATCCATTTGGCATGGCGTACCATCGGTTCTATCTGCTAATGAGTCGTAATTAAACAACATAAACGTTCTTCCACCGCAATTTGGATAAGTACCCGGTACACTATCTATTCTACCAAACTGAAGTTCAATTCTACCTCCAGATTCTCCATTTCTTAAATCGGGACAAATAATACCGGTGCGACCAAAACCAAAGGCATCCGCACCAACTAGTGGTAATTGTAAGGTAGAAGTTCCACCGCAATCAAAAGCATCTACATTAAAGTGATCATTCGGGAATAAGATATATTCTTTTCCAGTCATTGGGTCAAACTTAACTTGGTACTTATACCTGTTATAAATAACATACATGAAAGAATCAGCTCTTAAATCAACATACCTAATTACAGAATCTGCTGGCGTAATAAGCATGGTAGAGCCACTCATAATCGTGTCTGCCGCTTTTCTTAAAATCTCTCCTCGTCCTGTAAAAACAAGTCCTTGTCCTAGAGAATCTGGATTGATTACCGAGTCTGATGGATAGTAATAGAACCCTCCAAGCTGCCTAAATCTTAGCGTATCAAAGTTTGCTTTTTCGTTGTAGAAATAGGTTTTTGTAGCCCAATCTTTCAAAATAGTTTTTCTAGCTCTGCTAAATGTATCACTTACCAAAACCAATGGTGCACCTGGTGCAGTATCAATTTTTTGTTGAATAATGATAAGACCAGAATTGGTCATATCAATTCTAGTAAAATCTCTATAAGGGTCTGTACTTTGATTGTTAATACTATCTTTCATTAACAAGGTAACAGTTGGGCAAGTTTGAACTGTTCTATTAAAGATGTATTGGTACATAGTCATTCCGTTCATACCTGGAATTACAGTATTACCTCTGTATCTTCTAGAAACACCATTTGGCATTGGAGGTAAGGCTAAATTAGCTCCTCCAGGTCCAACTTTTAAGAAACCACTCGTATCTGAAGTAGTTCCATTTGGTAAGGTAAGTTCCCAATAGCCAAAAGAATTCGCAATTGGATCTGGAATAGGCCCTTGCCTTACAGTTACTTCCCTATTTGGTGTAAAATCTTGAGGCCACATTCTAGCCAAGGTATCTAGCCTTGAAGGGGTAGGACCAGATGAAAACATGGGTTTACCCCAAATTGCAGTATCTACAGGAGCAACCAACTTTTTACCATTAGGTGTAACCTGAGATGGATCTAATGTCCAGCCATTTGCTGTGGAATCATAAGGAGGGAAATCTTTACCAAATCTATACCATTGATAAATAGTTGCCCATCTTTCGTAACGGTGAATTGGCAAGGTATCATGAGAATAGGCGCAATTAACACCACCAGGGTATATTCTGCCTCCAGTTACAAACCTTGGTAAAGAGCGATTGGCTAAATCTATAGCATTGGTATATGGCTGCATGCCACCATTTGGCGCACCTGGATTAGGTGTTGAGAAAGAGGTACACTTTGGTGCAAACTCATCACCAAAATCCCATTTAATATATAAGTTATGACTTTGGTAAATGCTACTTGCATTCACAAATTCAATAGGAAACGAAGGTAAACATTGTGCTTTCAGCTGAGGCTTAATCACAATAGGTATAATAGGATTTTCAATAGCAACTGTTGGCCCAAGAACGTTTACACCAAATCCTAACAAATTACCTCTTCTGTAAGTCCTGAACCTATCCAAGGAATCGTCGGTAAAGAACTTCCAATAAGAAGTAATACTATCTCTAAGAATTCCGCTTGAACCTATCCATCTGTATTTGGCAATATCATCGCCTGGCTTGAACAAATAACCACCGATGGTATATAAAATTGGATTGGCAATAGGAGGAGCTACATAATGCGTATCTGATGGATCTGGTAAACTTACCCTCGACCAAAAATCTACGCGCTTAACCGGTTTACCTGGGCATTGTACATATAATTTAGGAAAGAAATGTCCTTGCGCTAGATACTTATAACAAGGTGCAGTTTGGTTAACAAACTTATCCGAACCTGGAGGATTGGCGTTAGGATCAGCAAAATCCCATAAAATAGCAATCTGTGTGTTAATACCTTGAAGTGGGTACATATTGTACAAGCATACACCACCTTGTTGCAGATTGGCTATACAAACACTATCTGCAATAGAATCCGACATGGAACTTCTGCGAGACCTAAGGTCGTAACGGATAATAATATTTTCTGGCAACTGGTTACCACTTTGGCTGTACGTAAAAGAATCTGAACAATTTAACTGGGCACTCTTTATAACTAACTTAGGATTAAACACACCACTTTTAGTATACCAATGCGTAAAATTAGACCACATGGCCAATTGTTGAGGTGTGTAAGGTCTTTGCGCGAAAAAAGTACTTCCATCATCAAAGTCCCACTTAAACCAAAGTAAGTTAGAAGGCGAAGTTGGGGTTTGATTGATAAACACGTAAGGTGTAGTATCGCATTTAGGTACACCACTTACGGCAAACCTTGGGTTTAAATCGTTACCCACAAATACAAATCTAAACGATTGTGAGGCACAGCCGCCCTCATCTGTTACAGAGTAACCTACGTTAAAAGGAATACCACCTTTGGTAAAGCTATGACATTTATTTTCGTCTGCAGCATAATCTGCTGTAGCTCCGTCTCCATAGGTCATAAACCTAACTTTAAGAGGCAAGCTTGGGGCCGGCGCCCTTTGTGCAGCTTCTTTAAAGCAATACACATTATTGGTAAAGCACTGCGAATCTTGGCTGGTTAAGCTAAAAGCTGCTATGGGCAAGTTGTAAACAGTATCCCAATAATTAGTAGTTAATGGACCTCTATTAGAGAAATTTGCAGTTACTCTAATGTTGTAAATACCTGCTGCAGCGTACTGCTTTGTGGCAAAATTAGTAACAGGCGTTCCTGTGAAGTTAACTGTTGAGTCACCATTTCCCCAAAGGAAAACATAAGAGGTAACGTCGTTAGGATTAACTCCAGAAAGTAGTGCTTTAATCTGTAAAGGCTTGCCAAAGCAAGTTACAGAAGGCGCTACCTCCAAGGAAATCGACTGCGAGAATGCTGTTCTAGTGCCTAGCACCAGTAACATCATAAAAGCTAATCTAGTAAATAAACGATTCATTGTATAGGATTTAATTATTGTTTTTAATTTTAGGTCTGCCAATCTATTATTTTTTTTGAATATATCCAATTTATCTAATTAAGTTAATAAAACCTCTTTCCTGATATGCCTCTTGGCTGTTTAGGTATTTGTACTGCAATTCAAAAATATATCTTCCTTCTTCACAAAGCTCTCCAGAATTAAGATGAAGTCCATGCCAATGCTCTTGGCTAGAATGTGTTTCGAAAACAACTTCGCCTTTATTATTGTAAATTCTTAAATAATAGCTAGTTAAAGGTTCGTCAAAGCTCACAATCCAAACATCATTGCTTCCGTCTCCATTTGGAGTAATTACATCATAAATAGTTGGCTTTGAATGGGCTATTTCTTTTTCCAATTTTTCACCTTCAGGCTTTTTAGACTCTCGTTGTCTTGTTGCTTCCATTGGCTTTGGTATCTCTATAGCTTGGGAAACTGAATGGTTATTGTGGTTCGCATGATGATTTACATCCTTTTCTAGAGATTCTGAAACATGCAAATTCTCACTATTAACTTGGTTCAATAGCCCATTATTTTCTAGTTTTTTTGAAGCACTTTGTGTCTCTTTTACATTGAATCTTTTAGGGTTTGAACCTTCTTGTTTTTTATTTTCGGCAATAACTTTTTCTTCCTCAATAGCTTTATCTACCACTGCTATTTCATTTTTTGTCGACTCTAGGTTTTGCTTTTCGTTAATAAGTTCTGGTTTTGGGTCAGAACTAATTAATAAAATGCTACTAACAGCAACTACACCAAGAATTGAAAGAGCCGTAATTTTAGTTGTTAAACTAGCTGTTTTGGCAAAATTACCAATTTTAGAAACCAAGTTTGGCTGGGTTAAGCCCTCTGTGCTTGGCACTGTGCCCACCTGCTGCAAGGAATCTTGGATGGCTAACCAAGATTCTGCAGGGGGCAAGGCTTCAAAACCCTCCATCTTGGAGGAAATGAGTTGGTCTATGTCTTTTATATCTTTCAAAATGTCTTTTTTTCTTCTTGTAAACGATTCCAAGTTTGGATAAAAATTTGGCGGGCTCTAGACAATTGGCTTTTAGAAGTTCCTTCATTAATACCCAACATCTCAGCAATTTCTGCATGAGTATAACCCTCTATAGCAAATAGGTTTAATATAGTTCTGTATCCTGTTGCCATTTTACTCATTACTTCTAATATTTCTTTTTGCGTAATACGTTCCAAAGTATGGGCATGATGCGCTAAATCGAAGGCCTCATTCACATCACTTTGATCCATATGGTTTTTGTTAACACGGTAATGCTCCAAGGCTGTATTCACAAAAATCCGCTTCATCCATCCTTCCAAAGAACCTTTTCCAGAATACTGAGTAAGTTTGGTAAACACTTTTACAAAGCCATCTTGCAAAATATCTCTTGCATCTTCTTTGGTGTTGCTATACCTCAAACACACAGCATACATGGTACTACTAAAGTGCTGATAAAACGCTTGCTGCGCCTTAACATCCTTTTTTAAACAGTCCTGTAGAATTTTTTCATCAAGTTGTTTACTCACTTTTGCAGTCTTAATTAGTCAGATGAAGCCTTTGCCTTAAAAGTTGCAATGCTCTGCATTTTTTTCTTAAATATTCCATAATCCTAAGGTCATTTGGCATTTCACCTTTGAATTACCTAATTTAGTGGGGCAAAATTTTTCGGTTTGAACCAAAAAAACATCCTCTTATTTTTCCTTTACTTAAGTTGCCTTAGTGCTTTGGCTCAAAAAGATAAAGCCCTGGCTTTGCCTCAAAGTCAAAAATTAGACTGGGTTCAAAACAAAGGACAATGGTATCCAGAGCTTCTTTTTAGATTATCGCAACCGCATTTTGAAATGCAAGTGCAAGCCAATAGCATTAACTACTATTTTGTAAATGCCAAACAATTGCACCCTCAATTTGGCCATCATGCGAAGCGCCACCAAGAAGATAGCTTATTAAATTACCATGCAATACAACTTAAATTTCTTGGGGCACAAGCTGCAAAGGGAAAAATTCTAAAGGCTAAAAAATATTACCATAATTACTACCAAGGCAATAACCCTGCAAAGTGGGCACACAAAGTGCCAGTAGCAGCAGAAATTGCACTCGAGCAAATTTATCAAGGTATAAACCTACACCTTATTTCTAAGGAGAATAAACTAAAATACGAATACCACTTAGAACCAAATGCAAACCTTAAACAACTTCAAATTGAGGTAAATGGGGCAAATCGCATCTACTTAGAATATGGCGATTTATATATTGAAACTTCTTTGGAAACCATTAAAGAATCTAGGCCAATTGCCTGGCAATATATCAATGGCGTACAACACTCGGTTCAAATAGAGTACCAGCTTAAAGGCAATATTATTAGCTTTATTCCATCTGCTAATTACAATCCAAAATACAGTTTAATTATAGACCCCGAGATTGTTTTTCTCACCTATTCTGGCACCACGGCAGATAACTTTGGTTGCACTGCCACTTATGGCGAAAATGGAACGCTCTATGCCGCAGGAATCACCACCGATGCCACAGATATTCCCAATGGCAAATATCCTGTTACGGCAGGCGCCTTTCAATTAAACTATGCAGGTGGTGGCATTTCTGAAGGTGAGCTTGGTTTATCCCAATTCCCTTGTGATATTACCTATTCTAAATATAGCAGCGATGGGTTAACCTTACTTTATGCTACTTATCTTGGAGGAGGCAACAATGAAATTCCACATAGTTTGGTTATTGATAAAAGTAATAACCTTTTGGTACTTGGCAATACCTATTCTTCAAACTTCCCTGTAACTGCGAGCGCTTTCGACACTTCACACAATGGAAGGCATGATATTATTGTGAGTAAATTCTCCCCATCTGGCGCCTTATTGGCCTCAACCTATTTGGGTGGTAATGCCAATGATGGTATTAACAACAATGGTATTACCAATTACTTTTTTGGAGATAGCTACCGCGGCGATATCATTAGTGATGATAACGGTAACATATACATAAGTAGTTTCACGCAATCGGCAAATTTCCCTACCACGCTTAATGCCTACCAAGACACACTCAAAGGGTTTCAAGATGGCGCCATTGTTAAGTTTACACCTAATTTAAGTTCCCTTTCTTGGAGCACCTACCTAGGCGGCTCTGGGGTAGATGCTTTTTATAGTATCGACTTTTCTAATTCAAACCATATTTTACTTTGTGGTGGCACCAATAGTGCAGATTTCCCTATGAGGCCAAACGCCTTTCAAAGCAATTATGGTGGTGGCTCCTGCGATGGCATTATAGTTTCCCTAGCCAATACTGGCGCTAATATCATAGATGCTACTTTTTATGGAACAGACCAATACGACCAAATTATTTCCCTAGAAAATGATGCCGATGATATCATTTATGTGGTGGGCCAAAGCAGAGGTGCCATCCCCGTAAGTGCAGGGAAATTTAATAACCCTAACTCACACCAATTTATTTCATCGCTCAATCAAGACCTCACCGCAAAGCGTTGGTCAACCGTGTTTGGCTCGGGAAGAAACCAAATAGATTTAACCATAAATGCCTTTTTGGTGGATGATTGTAAGCGCATTTATGTAAGCTCTTGGGGCGGAAGAACCGCTACAAAAATTGATGGTAGTAATTCTTCTACCGTAGGCCTTACCGTAACACCAGATGCCTTTCAAACAAAAACAGATGGTAGTGATTTCTATCTGTTGTTGCTTAATAAAGAGGCTGATGGATTATTGTATGCTACTTACTTAGGAGGAGACAACCCCAATAATTCTGGCGACCACGTAGATGGTGGCACCAGTAGGTTTGATAAAAAAGGTGTGGTTTACCAAAGCATGTGCGCCAGTTGCCCAAATGGTGGTAGCCCTTTCTCCGACCTTAAAACCTACCCAAGCAATGTTTATGCGCCTATTAATGTTAGTCCGAGGTGCAGCAATGCCGCACTTAAATTTGACTTTAGAATAGAAAACGCTGCCTTTTCTTGGGAGGCAGATACGTGCAACTCTATCTTTAGGTTCAAGAATGAAACACCAGGAACCTTTAATTTCTTTTGGCAATTCCCAGATGGAGATACTTCTTACACAGAAAATCCAGAAAAATATATTGCTCCAGAATTTTATGGCGACACCATTATGCTCATAGTTGAGTTTGGAACCAATTGTGCAGATACTGCCATTGGCTTTGTGGCCTTGCCAGATTCCCTTTCCAAACTAGACATTCCCAATGTGTTTACCCCAAATGGAGATGGAATGAATGATGATTTTAAAATTGGCGGCGCCATTGGCCAATGCCAAGATGCAGAGGTTTGGATTTATAACCGTTGGGGCCAATTGGTTTTTGAAGACAAAGTAAGTAATTTTAGATGGAATGGTTTGAACCAAGACAATTATCAAGTACCAGAAGGAGTTTATTTCTATATCATAAGAACCAAAAAGACTGTTGAAACAGAATGGCAAGACTTACATGGAACAGTAACTGTAATTAGATAATTGGTTCAAACAATAGCAAAAAAAAACAGCCCCTAAAAAGAGGCTGCTTTCTATAAAATATTTTAGACTATTATTTCTTTCCTTTAGTCATAGAACCTACGCGATCCATTACACAACGGAAACCAATGGTTGCAGTTGCTTGATCTTGGTCCAAATACCTGCGTGTTCCAGGAACCATAAAGTAAGCTCTATCTGCCCATGAACCACCTTTATATACGCGCGCTGCGTTATCAATCAAAGAAGTAACGCCATACTCATACTTCATTTCAATGTCTGGATATTGCAATTCATCTTTGTACCCAATGTTATCTGCACGCTTATAATTTCTACGTTTAGCATTGTCTTCTTCAGTAACATCGATATAGATTAAACGACCTAAGCTATCTTTTTCAGAAATATAACCATCCGCATCTGTTTGAATCTTTTTGTAGTTATTTCCACGGTATGGATTGAAACCTGTCATGTCTTCTAAAGATAATGGACGATAAACGTCGTTGGTCCACTCACTAACATTACCAGCCATATGGTATAAGCCAAGGTCGTTAGGCAAATAAGTTTTATCTTTAACAATAGTAGTATAAATAGCACCATCATTTAAGTTACCAGCAACACCCGCTCCGTCTCCACGTCCACGTGTGTAGTTGGCATACATACGACCACGTGTTTTTTCTGTATCAGATCTACGCATGGTTAAGCCATTCCAAGGATAGATGCGCTTTACATCTACATTCTCATTATATCCAGCAGTTTTATAAGCATTTGCAGCATACTCCCATTCAGATTCTGTAGGAAGGCGGTAACTAGGTAATAAAATACCATCTTCCATTCTTACTTGGCGTTGCTTTCCACCTGGAGAATAATCGCGCAATTCTTTTTTAACAGAAGGGGTATATAAACCCAATAAATACGCTTCAGTATTAAAGTTTTGATCACCTGTTTGCTTTTGAATATCTAAATTAACAAATCCCTCACGTACCATTATCATTTCGTTTACACGATCTGTGCGCCACTTGCAGTATTCTGCTGCTTGAACCCAACTAACACCTACAACAGGGTAATCTCTGTAGGCTGGATGACGTAAGTAATACAATACATAAGGCTCATTGTATGAAAGTTTATCGCGCCAAACTAAAGTATCTGGTAAAGCTTTAGTAAAAACAACTGGATTATCAGAGTATTGACGCATTAGCCAATGCAAATATTCTAGGTAGTGAAAGTTGGTTACTTCTGTTTCGTCCATATAGAAACTACTCACAGAAATGCGTCGTTTCATGTTGTTATGGTCGTAGGTAAGGTCTGTTTCAGCCTGACCCATGGTAAAAGTACCACCTTCAACGAAGATAAGTCCAGGACCAGTTTCCTGCTCTTTGAACTTATGTTTTTCAAAACCACCCCATTTGGAATCGTTGTACTTCCACCCAGTGGTGCTAGATTTACCAGCCTTATTGCAAGAAGTACCAGTTAAAATACCCGAGGCAATGGAAGCAAAAAGCAAAAATTTAGAAATACCTTTCATAATTAGCTAACTATTGTAATTTTCAAAACTAACGAAATATTTTACAAAAAATGTTATCAACACGTTTTTTTCTTTAAAATTTAAAGTTCTGGACAAACTAATCTCTTATTGTAGCGCGTGCCGCTTCTGTTTTTAGTTTTAAGTTCGAAACCGAGAGAAATCTCGTGAGACCCAACAGTTGCAGTTTTAGCACCAGAAATTATGGCATCGTAACTATATCCTATTTTGATACTTGGCAATCTAAAGCCAATTAAAAAAATAGCTGCATCTCCATTGCTTGAGGTTTGACGATACCAAGCACCTAGGGTTAAGGCCTTTTGCTTGATATAGAAACCGAGGTTCATTTGATAGAAATTGCGTTGCTGCATAAACAACAAGTTTGGAGAAAGAATTACGCGGTTTTCTTCATATCTGGTTTTATTCAGATAGATATTAGCACCGCCATGAAAGGTGTATTTTCTTGGTAATTGAAGGGCGGGATCGTCCTTATCTGGCGAATAGAACGACATATTAGGCTCAGTAATATTATGTACAGCAGCACCAAAAAATACCCTGCTATTGTATAATAAACCGCCAACTCCAAAATTAGGAACAGCAATTTGCTCTGTGCCTCTGTTTTCTGCAGTTGGCAAAACGGGGCCTCTGGCGGGGTCTATCATATCACCGAAAACCAATTTACTAAAATCGTAACGTCTTTGTAAAATGCCGCCTTGAATAGCCGCATTGAAAGCCCACTCTCTATTAATCTCTAAATTATACGAATAAACACCACTAACACTAGTTGTATTTAAAAAACCATCACCAGCCACATCATACATGGCAAGCACACCAAAACCACTTTTAACTTTTGCCACATAAGCATCTGCGCCAATTACTGCTGTTCTGTAGTTATTAGACAATGCCGTGTATTGGTCGCGGGCATTCATGGTAACTCTAATCTTCCTGGCAGCTCCAGCCATGGCAGGATTAGTATACAAAGGAGAAGCATAATACTGACTAAGTTGAGGGTCCTGCGCACTTAAATCAAAGATGAAGCAGCACAAGGCAGCAACAATGAAATAAACTTTCTTCAGGTAAGTTCGGTATAACATGGTTAGTTTCACTTTGTCGTTCAATCTATTTAAGTACGTGCAACTTAATAAAAAATATCAGAATTAAAAATCTGGACAAGTAACTTTTCTAACTTTAACCCTAGGATTGCGCTTTTTAATTTCAAAGGCCATAGAAACTTCGTGGGAGTTAACAGCTCCTGTGCGCGCTTCACTCACAGTTCCATCATAAGAATAACCGACTTTAATTTTACCTGTTCTTACACCAGCTACCAAAATATATGAATCTGCATTTACCGTATTTTGGCGGTAGTACACCCCAGCCACCCATGGCCCTCTGCTAAGATACATGCCTAAGTTAACTTGATTAAACTGACGTTGCGACATCATAATTACATTAGGATACAAGTTTATGGTACGTTTGTTAGAACGATCTTCAATAATCGGCACTACCAAACCGAGGTTAGCGGTATACCTGCGAGGCACTGGATTTGATGCACCAGCATAAAAATTTTGGGAAGGTTCAAATAAATTATGCGCGGCAAAACCCATGTAAAAATTCTTTGAATAGCCAATTATTCCTGCCCCAAAATTAGGGCTCAGTATAGAGGCCGTGCCAGGAGGCTCTAAGGTAGGATTAATAAAACCTTGCGTTCTTACTATTTGGTCGAACCAATTTAATTTAGAAAAATCAATTGATTTTTGAAAAAACCCGGCTTGAACAGCAGTTCTTAAGGTAAAATTTCTGCTAACTGGAATTTCGTAGGCATAAATAAAATTCATACTAATCGTTCTAAGCGTTCCCACTCCTTGCTCATCAAAAACCGCTTGAACCCCAATTCCTCCATTAATATTGTTAAAATGTTCGTCGTAGCTAATTGCACCTGTGGTAAAAGAACCAGAAATACTTGGCCATTGTGTGCGGGTATTTAATACAAATCTACCTACTTTAGAGCTACCAGCAAAGGCTGGATTTACATACAAAGGATTGGCATAGAACTGCGAAAACTGAGGGTCTTGAGCCTTTGCCACCTCATACAATGAGAGTGAAAAAATTAATAAAATATGTAGCCTTATCAAAAAGGTCTTAACCCTATTCATTTAGTGTGTATGGTACTTTTTTATAATATGCACAGAAATGCAATAATATGAATTGTTTTTAAATGTTAATACTCCTTCGCACAATTTGCTTTAATTTGTTTTCGTTAATGTTGCCAAATAACGTGAAATCGAAGATAATATTTTTTGCTGTGATTAGAAACCTTAGGCCCTCTAAATTATTTGTTAATTATTTAGTAATCAACATCTACCTATTAATTTTGGGAGCAATTGCCTTGCCTGCTTTAGCCCAATCTGGGGCAAAAAGTGCCTCAATTAAACCGCTTTTAAAAAAACCTATTTACGCAGCTAATTCTGTTCTGGCCAATGGAAATTGGATAAAAATTGCTGTTACCCAAAATGGAATTTACCGAATTGATTTTGCCTTGCTGAGAAATATGGGCATTAATACAGACCAAATTGACCCGAGAAATATAAAACTATATGGCATTGGGGCTGGCATGTTACCCCAAGAAAATAGTAAGGCACGCATTGACGATTTACAAGAAATGGCGATTTTGGTTCAAGGCGAAACAGATGGGAAATTTAACCCAGGTGATTTTATTGCCTTTTATGGGGAATCTCAAATTAACCAATGGGATTTTAATCCAAGTACAAAAATTTACAATTTTAAAACAAATCTATATAGCGATACTACCTATTACTTTTTAACCGTAGCCAATAATGCCGGCAAACGCATTGCAAAAAGAAATGGACCCAGCAGTGCAGATACTACCATAAGCACGTATACTCATTTGTATGTATACAATAATGAAAAAGTAAATCTTACCAAATCTGGCAAAATATGGTTAGGCGAAGAGTTTGATAAAGTAACCCAACAATCCTTTAACGTTAGCATCCCAAATTTAGTAAATGGTTCTCCTGTAAGAATTCGCTCCTCTGTTACAGCTAGATCATTTTTTACGAGTACTTTCAGTGTAAATATAAATGGCAGTGCAATTCTTACGCAAAATTGTGGCATAGTTCAACCTGGTTATGAAGCTCCCTACACCTGCGGATTGGTGGTAAACACAGCTAATTTCATAGCCCCTTCTGCCAACTTCACTTTAAATTACACTTACAATAAACCAGCCGCAGGTAGCATTGGATGGCTTGATTTTATTGAGGTTCAAGCCAAAGCTGAGTTACGTAATAATAATGGGAATTTTATTTTTAAAGATGGTGAAAGAATTGGTGCCGGTAAAACAGCTCGCTATCAAATAGCTTCGAACCGAAGCTTAAATGTTTTAGATGTCACTGCTCCTTTGCAACCCATTCAAATAGAAGGCTCGTTTAGTAATAATAACTATACCATTAATTGTGAAACCGATAGTCTTAAAACATTTGCAGTTTATGATGGAAGTAATTTTCTTCAAATAAATGGCTGGCAAACTATTGCTAATCAAAACCTGCATGCATTGGCAATTCCAGATGGATTTATTATTTCGCACCCAAGCTTCTTAACTGAAGCAAAACGATTGGCAGAACACCATACTAAAACGCAAGGTTTAACTATTGCAGTGATAAATACGCAAGACATTTACAATGAATTTTCTGGCGGTGCGCAAGACCTTTGTGCCATAAGAGATTTTCTTCGCATGTTCTACAATAGAGCTGGCTCTGCAGCAAGTGCACCCAAATATGCATTACTTTTTGGAAGAGCTTCCTACGATTACAAATACAGGCAAAACCCTAACACCAACTTTGTTCCAACCTTCGAAAGTTTAGAGTCGTTCTCCCCTACCATCTCCTATTGTAGCGACGATTTTTTAGGATTACTAGAAGACAATGAAGGAAGATGGGATATTGGATTAGATAATGATGAAACCTTAGACATTGGATTAGGCCGATTGATTGTAACCAATAACCAAGAAGCTACAGATTTAGTAAATAAAATAATTTCATATACCAGTGCTGAAGCATTTGGTAATTGGAGAAATAAAGTGGTATTTTCTGCAGATGATGGTGATGGTGGTTTACATATTAATCAGGCTGATGCACTAGCAAACAACATTTTAAACAAGTATCCTGAATACAACGTTGAAAAAATTTATTTAGATGCCTACCAATTAGAGAGCACAGCAGGGGGAGCCCGCTATCCTGAAGCACAAAAGGCAATTAATAATAGCATTGAAAATGGTTGTTTAATTTTTAACTATACTGGCCATGGTGGGGAGGTAGGACTTACCGCGGAGCGCGTAATGGGCATTGATGACGTTAACAAATGGACAAACGGCTTGAAAGAAAAAGGAATTAAACTTCCTATGTTTCTAACTGCCACTTGCGAGTTTAGCAGGTTTGATGATCCTGGAAGATTCTCTGCAGGTGAACTAGTTTTATTAAACCCAGTTGGTGGAAGTATTGCCTTATTTACCACCGTTAGATTGGTGTATAGTGGTCAGAACTTAGCACTTAACAATGCCTTTTACCGCCATGTAGGATTTGATTCTGCCTCACAACTAAACCCACCAAGACTTGGTGATATTATTAAAGAAACCAAGAATGATTATTCGGATAAAAACACAAGAAACTTTGTATTGCTGGGTGACCCATTTGTTAAATTAGCTTACCCCAATTTTGAGGTTAAAACAACTCAGATAAATGGCACACCTATAGCTAATTTTAACGATACCTTAAAAGCTTTAGAAAAATTTGATATTAAAGGAGAAGTTCAAGGCAAAAATGGTGTCAAGTTAAGCACATTTAATGGGGTAATATATCCTGTGGTATATGATAAATTTACCAACTATGAAACACTTGGAAACAATGCGCCAGATAACTATAAAATACCTTTTGTAATGCAAAATAGTGTTTTATATAGAGGCAAGGCAAGTGTAACCAATGGCGATTTTACTTTTAGTTTTGTTGTACCTAAAGACATTGCCTACCAATTTGGCAAAGGAAAAATAAGTTATTACAGTACAGACAACCTAACGGATGCCAATGGATTTTCTAACACCATTCTTATTGGAGGTACTGGCGCTAATTTGGCACAAGATGTTAAAGGCCCAGAAATTAAGTTATTCTTAAACGATGAAAAATTTGTGAATGGTGGTTTAACCAGTAAAAACTCGAAATTGATTGTAAAACTTTTTGATGAAAATGGCATCAATACAACAGGTAATGGTATTGGTAGAGATTTAAGTTTTGTGCTTAATGAAAATTTATCGCAAAGCACTATTGTGAATGATTTTTACCAAGCAACCTTAAATTCTTACCAAAGCGGCGAGGTGAGTTACGAAATAAAAGATTTACCAGCTGGCAAACATACCTTACGTTTTAAAGCCTTTGATACCTATAATAACCCTTCGGAAGCGAGCTTAGAGTTTGAAGTAAAAAGCGATGACAAACCTGCTATTGCTAATTTACTTAACTACCCAAATCCTTTTTCAACTTTTACCACTTTCCATTTCGACCACAACCAGCGTGGGGGACAAATACAGGTCTTATTGCAAATTTTTACCATTACAGGTAAACTTGTTAAAACCATACGTTATGATGATATTGCATCTGGAACTCATTTTGATGCGTTTACTTGGGATGGAAAAGATGAATATGGAGACAAATTGGCCAACGGTGCCTATATCTATAAAGTAAAACTAAAAACTGAGGGTCAACCCATAGCGGAAAGTATTCAAAAATTGTTCATTTTAAATTAAATTGATAAAGTTAATCCCTTCCTTATTTTTGCCACGAATCGTGAACATGAAAAATAATATAAAACAAGTGTTGTTATCTGCTCTAATGGGCGGATTTTTTACGAGCGCTTTACAAGCACAAATTGCAGGCTCAAATTCTCAATTAGACGGCCGTCAAAATACCATAACCACCGCAGTTCCTTTTTTAATGATAACCCCAGAAGCCAGAGGTGGTGGAATGGGAGATGTTGGTGCGGCGCTTCCTAACGACCCCTATGCCATGCATTGGAATATCTCTAAACTCCCTTTTAATGAGAAAAAAGGATCCGTAGGCTTGTCATACACGCCTTGGTTAAGAAGCCTTGTGCCAGATATTTCACTAGCCTATCTCACAGGCTATTCTAAAATAAATGATCGCTCGGCCATTGCAGGTTCTTTGCGTTACTTTTCTATGGGTAATATCCAATTTACAGACCAATTTGGCAATAGTACAGGAAATTACACACCCAATGAATTTGCTATTGACTTAGGTTACGCTTCCAAACTATCTGAACACTTTTCTTTAGGGATAGCCTTTAGATATATTCGCTCTGATTTAGCAGGAGCTTTTAACCAATCGCAAACTCCAGTGCAAGCTGGAAACGCTTTTGCAGGAGACATTACAAGCTATTATACCAATAGAACTAAAATTAAAATTGAAGGTAAAAAATATAACCTCAACTACGGAATAGGAACAGCTATCACCAACATTGGTTCAAAAATTAGTTACACTTCTAAACAATATGAAAACTTTATTCCCATTAACCTGCGCGTTGGGGGTTACACACAATTAGAAATTGACAAATACAACACCATCGCTCTTGCTTTAGATTTTAATAAACTTTTAGTGCCGTCAAATCCAGTTTATGCAGTAGATAGCACAGGAACATTTATTGTAAAAGATGGTGATTTAGTAATTGAAGAAGGTATGGACCCTAATGTACCTGTTATACAAGGAATGCTTCAATCTTTTTATGATGCACCTGGAGGCTTTAAAGAAGAGTTACAAGAGATTAATATTTCTGGAGGTATAGAGTATTGGTACGACAAACAATTTGCACTAAGAACAGGATTCTTTTATGAAGCACCTAATAAAGGTAACCGCAAATACATCACTTTTGGAGCAGGATTTAGGTTCAATGTTTTTGGTCTAGATTTATCTTACTTAGTACCTATAGAACAACGCAATCCGTTAGAAAGAACCATTCGTTTTTCTATGTTATTTGACCTCGATGCGTTTACTACACAAAATGAGGAAGATAAAAATAATTCTATAACCGAATAAGATGAGAATAGGCTTTGGGTTTGACGTACACCAACTGGTAGAAGGTAGAGATTTTTGGTTAGGAGGTGTAAAGATACCAGCAAAAAAAGGCATCTTAGGTCATAGCGATGCAGATGTATTATTGCATGCCATAAGTGATGCCATTTTAGGAGCATTGGCTTTAGGAGATATTGGCATGCATTTCCCAGATACCAGTGCAGAAAATAAAGGCATTGATAGCAAATTGATTCTTGCAAAATGCGTTTCACTCATTAAAGAAAAAGGCTATAAAATTGGGAATATTGATAGCACCGTTGTGTGTGAAAGCCCAAAAATTATGCCTCATGCTACTGCCATGAGAGAACAAATAGCACAGGTTTGTGAAATAACTTTTGAAGATATTTCTATAAAGGCAACTACCAACGAAACATTAGGTTTTATTGGTCGTAAAGAGGGTATTGTAGCCCACGCGGTAGTTTTGTTGGTAAAAATCTAATTTAAAAATTGTAATTTGAACCCATGTCGGGTAAAAATTATACAGCACAATTTCAACACATTTTTGAAGCCTTAAACCAACAGCAACAAGCTGCAGTAAAGCAAATTGAAGGGCCAGTAATGGTGCTTGCTGGGCCTGGTACTGGCAAAACCCAAATATTGGCGGCACGTATTGCCAATATCTTGTTAAACACAGATACCTTGGCAGAAAACATTCTTTGCCTAACCTATACCGATGCAGGCACAGTGGCCATGCGTAAAAGATTATTAAGTTTTATAGGTCCAGATGCCTATAGGGTTCAAATAGCCACCTTCCATTCTTTTTGCAACCTTGTTATTCAAGAAAACTTAGATGTTTTTGGCTATAGAAATTTAGACCCTGTTAGTGATTTAGAGCAAATTCAATTGATGCGCGAATTGATTGATGGGCTGTCTAAAAACCATTTATTAAAGCGATATACAGGAGAAGTATATTTTGAAATATCGCGCCTACTCGAACTCTTTTCAATTATGAAAAAAGAAGATTGGGAACCAGATTTTTTATTAAAAAAAGTAGAAGAATATAGCACTGATTTACCAAACAGAGAAA
>JBIKKC010000302.1:0-2628 GCA_044360615.1 Bacteroidia bacterium
TTGGAACATTGCATTGCAACAGTAAAAGCAAATCAATCTAACAATTGAAAATTACTTAAAAATTGTTGCAACTTTTTAGGATCAGCAAAAACAAGTTGTGCCGTTTTCTGACCAGCATCTAGGTTAAGAAATCTTTCTTCGATATTAGCGTCCTCACAAACTTTTCCAAGTAAGTTTAGCAAGGCATTTAAATCATAATTACTCCCCAAATCTTCTGGTATAAACAAATACACTTTATCATTGGCAATGAGTGTTATGTTATAGTTGTTTGCCAAGGAGGAATCACTTTCTAAGTTAGCTTGGTAAATGGCCTCCACCTTTATTTTTTCAATAGATAGTCTAAAAATATCCTTCAATAAACTCTCATAAGAAACGGGTATAAAACCAGGTTCAAGGTTGAACCTATAAAGCATACTCCTATCATCAAACAAGGCCAATATTTTACCAAATGAAGCAGCTTCTGTAGTTTTCAATTTTAGTAGATTTAGCTCCTCAGTACTCATAGGATTTTTTATCAATCCAGTTTTGTAGAGATCGGCAGCAAGTTGCGCCATGCTTATGCTTTCAATTTCTATTACCTTGTTTAGTTTTGCTTTTAGTGTGGTAGACTTTAACCCTTGTTGTAAGTTAATTGAAATTCCACCTTGCTTTAGTTTAAGAATGGCTTCGGCTAAACTTTGTATTTCATAGCCATCTTTAAATTTATGTTTCTCAAAATTAGAGAGTATGGCAGTATTTAAGCTATTGTCTTTTTGAACCAAGGAATGACTTACTGCAGCATCTAATCCATCGAAGTAAGCGGTTTTACTTTTAAGTAGTTTTACAATTTCAACCTCTATTTTTGGGTCGGATAAGCGTGCCAATGCCTCCAAAGCCTTTGCTCTAAAAATGTCCTTTTCTAAGCACCAATGTGCAAAAGGAATGATGCGTTCATCGCCAAGGCTTAGCAGCACATCTGTAATAGCCGCTGCAGGATTTGTAGAGGCGTAAACATGCTTTAATTCTAGGTACCAATCTTGGGGCAAAACTTGCTTGTCATATATCTTCCAACACCAATTAAAAACGGCCTCTTTTGCATGGGCATTTCCTTGACTTGCATAATTGCTAAAACCTAAAAATACCCAATATTCTGTAAACGGTTCAATTTCTTTAGTAATAATTTTTGAACCTAAAAAAGAGATTGGTGCGAGCCTTGTGCCCTCATACCCTAGCCAAAAAAATTGCCTCCCCAATTGCTGGGTTTTACCCGAAAGAATATTTTTTTCAAATGCCTCGCCATAACCAGGAATGCGCATATAGCCTGCTAGTTGCACAAGCTCTGGCAATAGCAGTGTATCCGACATTAAACTGAGAATGGCTTTTGAAAGGGTTGGTTCATGACAAAGTTTACCTTCTAAATTTTCTTCTTCCAAAAAGTTTAAATCTACCAGCAATTGTTTTTTGGAAGCAACATCATTAGAATGTAATATTAGAAGAATAGAATCGAGTGCATTAGGTTCATTATTTTTATACCGCAATGCCAAGCTTGGCAGGTTTTGATGTTGGAGTTTACTACGTTCAGCTTGCAATTGCAAAATAGCTTTACGGGCACTATCTACTAGTATTGGCGTAGTAATGGTTTCGAAGCCTTGCTTTGTAGCTTGCCCAAACAAGTGGGTGCTTATCAAAAAGGGGATTAAAAAAAGGGGCAGTAGCAATCGAAGTTTTTTCATTTTAACAATAATAGGGATAGAAAGGGGGAACCTCCAAATGCTAATACTAAGAAACGCCCTTCGATAAACTCAGGGACCGCCTCTCAACCATTCTCAATATCCCTACTCCTTATAAAACTGTTTTTTAAACAAGGGATAAGTAAAAACGGCAACTAATAATACCATTGCACCGGCATAAAAACCCTTACTCATGAGTTCGCTTTCGCCAAAAAGAAGGAGTGAAAAAATTACCCCGTAAACCAACTCTAGGTTATTGGTTATGATAACGGTTAAGGGATCTATTTGCTTTAAAATTTCTACACTTAAAGTAAAGGCTAAGGTAGTGCAAGCCAAACTTAAAATAAGTAAATAAATAAGATCTGTGCCTTGGGGAAAGGTCACTTCTCCTAAGTTACCTTGCCAAGCTAAGATGGCAGTAATGGTTATTAGTGCTCCCAAAAATTCGTAGAAAGTAATTTTTCCTGCTTCATGTTTGGTAATTAATTTGCCATTGTAAACGCCAAATAAGGCTGCTGTTAATGCGGCTAACATACCAAAGATAATTCCTTTGTAATACAAGGTTTCAAACTGAAGTATAACAATAAGGGCTGCTATTATAATAACTCCATAAAGTATATCGCCCCAAAAGAATTTCTTCTTTAAAAATATAGGTTGAACAATACTGGCAAACAAAGTAATGGTACTAAAACCAGCCATAGCCATGCTTACATTAGACACTTTAATGGCATGGTAAAAACAAAACCAATGTAGCCCCACCACTACTCCCCAACCTAAAAGATGCATCAAACTCTTAACATCTACTTTTAAGGAAGCACCTTTATATCTTAAATAAAAATAAAGACTGAGTCCGGCAAATACCAAACGCCAAAAAACCAAATCTAGGGCTTGTAAGGAAATAAGTTTACCCAACACTGGC
>JBIKKC010000093.1:0-8448 GCA_044360615.1 Bacteroidia bacterium
GGAAACGGAGAAAGATTTAGTAAATAAGAGACTTACCCAAGAAACTTTAATGCGTCAGGAAGAAATTTTAACACGTCTTCTTGAACACGAGAAGGCCGAAAAGCAACAAGAGCAAGAGCAAAAGCGCGAAGCAGAACAAGGCAAAGAAAAACCACGACCTAGCCCAGTTTATTTAGATATGCTTAACCAAAAGCAAAAGCGTGAAACAGAATTGTTGCAAACTGTGCCAGCAGAAATGCAACCATATTATAAACAGAAAGCCAAGGAGTATTTAGAGAAAGCAGAATAGCTAAAAATCATATTTAACATCGCTTAAAAACAATCCATGAGCTGGCACACTTTGTCCGGCTTCAGAGCGGTTTTTACTTTCGAGAATTTGTTTAAAATCGCTTAAGGTAACTTTGCCTTTGCCAACTTCTACCAAGGTTCCCACAATGGCGCGCACCATGTTTCGCAAAAATCGATCGGCCTTTATGGTAAACACCAATTCTTTATTTGCATTCATTTCCCAATGGGCATAGCGAATGTCACACAGAAAGGTTTTTACATCGGTATGTACCTTGCTAAAACATTCAAAATCTTTGTGTGTAAGCAATAATTGTGCTGCTTGGTTCATGGCCTCAACATCCAATTTTTTTGGCACAAACCAGCTTAACTCGTGCGTAAATGGATTAGGTTCGGTTGCTATCACATATTCATAAGTTCTTTCAAGCGCGTTGAACCTAGCGTGCACTTGATCTTGAACCAAGAACACCTCATAAACCACGATAGCTTTTGGCAGTATGGCATTTAATTGATGGCAAATTTTTTCAGTATCTAGCGCTTCTTGGTTTTCAAAATGGGCGAAATAAACTTTTGTATGTACACCTGTATCTGTTCTTCCGCAGCCTACTATCTCGGTATTTTGTTTCAGTAAAATACTTAGTTTTTCTTGTATTTCGCCTTGAACGCTAGTTGCATTAGGTTGTATCTGCCAACCATGGTAGTTCTTGCCATTATAGGCTAATTTTATAAAGTACCGCATTACTCCGAAGATAGACCCAACAATTCAAAAGTACGCTGTGCCGCCAGTTGTTCAGCTTTTTTCTTAGAAATATGTTCAGCTAATCCTTTTGGTTCACCATTTAAAATAACCTTAACCTTGTAGATTTTATTTTTGCCATCTGGGTAATCACTAGCTTCAAATTCCATGGGTATGGCATTTTTCTGGCAATACTCAAATAACCTACCTTTAAAATTTGTTTCTGTTACCTCAAGTTTGTCTACATCAATATGAAAGCGAAGTAGGTTATCTATGATAAATTTTTTGCAAACTCCAAAACCTCCATCCAAATATATAGCACCAATAAAAGCTTCTAGGGCATTCCCAAAAATGCTATTGCGTAGAGAAATATTTTGGAGTGCCTTTTTATCATAAGATACAACTTGGTTTAGATTAAGCTTTATGGCAAGGCTGTTTAAGCTTTCACGACTCACAATTTTAGATCTTAATTGAGTTAGAAAGCCTTCGTCTTTAAACGGATACTTCTTAAAAAGATGCTCTGCTACTATTGCATTAAGCATAGCATCTCCCAAAAATTCTAGGCGTTCGTTGCTATCTTTAGAGCCACTATTTGCATGAATGGTTCTGGAAACAGAATGATGTCTTAGGGCTTGCTCGTATGGCCTAATTCTAACAGGAGTAAAACCAGTAATGGCTTTAATTTTCCTTGCCAATTCTCGTTGCTCGGCGGTTTTAGGTCTTAAATTAGATAGAAACCTACCTAGCACTATTAAGCAGAATATTTTTTCAAAATAACCGAAGCATTGTGGCCACCAAAGCCGAAAGTATTGCTTAGAGCCGCTTTCACTTCCTTATGTTGCGCTTTGTTAAAGGTTAGGTTCAACCTGGTATCAAAAGCAGGATCATCTGTAAAGTGATTGATGGTAGGAGGGATAATTCCTTTATGAATAGCCATAATACAGGCTATGGCTTCAATGGCACCAGCACCACCCAATAAGTGGCCTGTCATTGATTTAGTAGAACTAATATTAATATTAAAAGCATGGTCGCCAAAAACGGTACTTATTGCTTTTATTTCTTGAGGGTCGCCAAGTGGGGTTGAGGTACCATGCACATTGATGTAATCAATTTCATTTGGGTGCATGCCAGCATCTTCTAAGGCATATTGCATCACTTTACTTGCACCCAATCCATCAGGATGTGGGGCGGTCATGTGATAGGCATCCGCCGAAAGTCCACAACCAGCAACTTCTGCATAAATTTTTGCACCTCTTGCTAGGGCGTGTTCTAAAGATTCGAGTACCAAAGCACCGCCACCTTCTCCAAGAACAAATCCATCTCTATCGAGGTCAAATGGCCTAGAAGCCGTTTCTGGACTATCATTTCTTTCGCTTAAAGCTTTCATGGCATTAAATCCGCCAATTGCGGCTTCATTTACACCTGCCTCAGAACCTCCTGTAATCATAATATCCGCTTTACCTAAGCGTATATAATTAAAGGCATCTGCAATGGCATTGGTAGATGAGGCACAAGCTGAAACTGTAACAAAATTAGGACCTCTATAGCCATGTCTAATAGAAATGAGACCAGCCGAAATATCGCCAATCATCATAGGTATAAAAAATGGGCTAAATCTTGGGGTTCCATCTCCTTTGGCATAAGCCGTAACCTCACTTAAAAAAGTGTTTAATCCACCAATTCCGGTACCCCAAATCACTCCAACTCTGTCATTATCAACAGCATCGGTTAATCCGGCATCCTTAATGGCTTCATCTGTGGTTACTATGGCAAACTGGGTAAAGCGGTCCATTCGGCGCGCTTCTTTTTTGTCGATAAATTCTGTAGGATCAAAATTTTTCACTTCACATGAAAATTTTGTCTTGAATTTAGAAGTATCAAATTGGGTAGTGAGAGCTGCCCCACTTACCCCATTTGATAATCCTTCCCAATAGGCCTCCAAGGTGTTTCCAATAGGGGTCATAGCCCCTAAGCCTGTTACAACAACTCTGCGGAACTGCATGAGCAATAAGTTTGTGGGCTTTTTTTAGCCTTTTACGTTTTGTTCGATGTAGGAAATTGCTTGCCCAACGGTTCCGATTTTCTCGGCTTGATCGTCTGGAATGGCAATGTTGAACTCCTTTTCGAATTCCATAATCAATTCAACTGTATCTAGGGAGTCTGCTCCTAAATCGTTTGTAAAGCTTGCCTCGTCGTTGATTTCACTTTCCTCAACTCCTAGTTTGTCCATGATGATGGTTCTAACTCTTCCTTTGATATCTGACATTTTTGTAAGATTTAATAGATTGCAAATAAACTACTTTTTGTATTTAAAATGCAAGTTTTCAAAATCATTGTTTTTTAAGAGGCTATTCCTTTGGTTTTCTTAGTTAAATTATTTTTAAGATACTCTCTTTTCACTCCTTTTTCCTTAATTTGTAATCTTGAAAAAGTTAGTTTTAGAGGTTAAAGAGGATTTAGACTTCCTATTAATAGGTTTGGTATCTCAATTTAAGGCAAGTAAATTGGCTTATTTTCTGAACCAAATAGATCCGTTGTCTCTAGAAAGAGTTGAAGATTTGCAGTTGCCAGATTTTAATCCTAAGGCTGATATAAGTTTCTCTCGCTTTATTTTTTCAGACGAAGAAAACCATCTAGACTATATTTTGGTTGCTAATAAGGAGCATGGCAATTGTTTTTTTAACGAACTCAAACAATTTGATTTTCTTCTTACCGTGCGAGGAGGAATAGATTTTTTTGATACTTCGGATTTTACTAGAAAATGCATGCTTTTTCAGGGTGTAGATCTCGTTGCCCCGATAAAAAATGAGAAAATAAAATCGAAATTAAGTTGGATAGTATAACATGAATGAACAAAATTTTAACCGAACAAAAATAATCGCTACTATAGGGCCTGCCACTTCTAGCTACGAGAATTTGAAAGCCATTGTTAAAGAAGGGGTAGATGTATGCCGCCTTAATTTTTCTCATGGCTCCTATGCCGACCATCAGGTAGTAATTGATAATATAAAGGCGCTTAATGAAGAACTTGGCACCCATGTTTGCATGCTCCTAGATTTGCAGGGCCCAAAATTGCGTGTAGGAGAAATGGAAAATGGTAAGATAGAACTCGTAACCGGAAAGACCATTGAAGTTACCACAGAAAAATGCATTGGAACTCCTGAACGCATCTACGTAAACTTTGATAATCTCCCAAAGGATGTGAACAAGGGAGAGCGCATCTTATTAGATGATGGTAAATTAGAATTACTGGTTTTAGAAACCAACAGAAAGAATTTAATAAAGGCCGAGATTTTGGCTGGTGGTTTTCTTACCAATAAAAAAGGGTTCAACCTGCCTAATACAAAAATGTCTATTCCATCTATGACCCCCAAAGACATGGAAGATTTACAATTTGGTTTGGCGCAAAAAGTAGAATGGGTAGCTTTAAGCTTTGTTAGAAATGCAGATGATGTAATTTATATTAAGAATTTGATAGAGCTTAATGAATGGAAGCCTAGAGTTATAGCTAAAATTGAAAAACCAGAAGCCATTATAAATATTGATAGAATTATACAAGTTTCTGATGGAATTATGGTTGCCCGCGGCGATTTGGGCGTAGAAATGCCTATGGAGCAGGTTCCTGTTTTACAAAAGACTATCGTTAAAAAATGTATTGAAGCGGCCAAGCCTGTAATCATCGCTACCCAAATGATGGAGAGTATGATAGCTAGTCCAGTGCCTACTAGAGCTGAAGTGAATGATGTGGCCAATGCTGTTATGGATGGGGCCGATGCCGTTATGTTAAGCGCAGAAACTTCGGTAGGTGCTTTCCCTACACTTTGTGTGAGGGCTATGCAAAAAACAATTGGGCAGGTAGAACAAAAAACAAATGCTCCTTATTTTAAAGGTAAAAGACCCGATGAAAATTCACCGACCTTTTTATCAGATGAAATTCTTTTCACTTCTGTTAGAATCTCAGATCACTTAAAAGCGGCTGCTGTTGTTGGCATGACCTTCTCTGGTTATTCTGCCTATAGGTTGGCGGCTTACCGCCCCAAAGCTGCCATTTTTATTTTCACTACCAATCCTCGTTTATTAAATACCCTTAGTTTGGTTTGGGGTATAAGAGGCTTTTTGTATAAAGGTTTCGAAAGCACAGATCAGTCTATAAATGATATTAATGAG
Source organism: Bacteroidia bacterium (assembly GCA_044360615.1). Classification (GTDB taxonomy): domain Bacteria; phylum Bacteroidota; class Bacteroidia; order UKL13-3; family UKL13-3; genus B1. The sequence goes on from JBIKKC010000093.1 coordinate 5,189, forward strand.
GAATTGCAAAAAAGAGGGTATGTAAGGCCAGGCGACCTTGTTATAAATACCGCAAGCATGCCCATAACAGATAGGTCTAGAACCAATGCCGTAAAGATTTCCGAAATTAAACAACCTTAATACTTATTATTTTTAAATCCATTTAACAAATGAAAAATTCACTAGCAATCCTTTTAATTGTATTATTTTTAGGTGCTTGTAATGCAAGTACTAGAAATAATGAAGAATTACCAACACCCATTATAACCATAGACAGCAGCGAGTTTAATGGTAGGTTATATGTTTATACCTATGATTTTTTTAACAATAATGTGTTGGGTAATACAGATGTTTACCTTTATGTTAATTATAATGATATAGCCCGTAACCTTTGGCTAAATAATATACGCACCAATACAAGTCAAGGGGAGGCCGATTTTGGTTTCTTACTTCAAGGTAACTATTATTTGGTGGCAAACAATGGTTTCAAACGCGATACGGCTATGGTGCAAGTATTGGGTAAACGAATTATCAAAAGAAATTTGTTTTTGCGATGAGTGATGAAGTATTGACTATTGAAAACAAAGTAGCAAACAGCGGCTTACTTACGCTTAATTTGGAAGAGCTTTATGATAAAGCAGAAAGGGTGGTTTTAGATATTGAACCTTGGCTTTTTAGAAGTTTAATTCTTAAAGAAAAAGAATTTAGAGAGCATGTTAAGCTGCACGATTGGTCAATATATAAAGATAAGATAGTTATTTTTAATTGCAGTGCAGATGCCATAGTGCCAACTTGGGCTTATATGTTATTAAGTGTTTCGGTTCAAAACGTTGCCAAGAGATATTTCTTTGGAACTTTAGAGCAAGCCAATATGTTGTTATTTCATGAAGCCATTTCCAAGATAGATTTAGGGGCCTATACAGATGCTAGGGTAATTGTAAAAGGCTGCAGTGATATACCTGTGCCTGTGAGCGCCTACGTAGAAGTTACCGCCAAGCTATTACCGTTAGCAAAAAGTATTATGTACGGAGAGGCTTGCAGTAATGTACCCATCTTTAAGAAAAAAGCATGAAGCTAAAATTAAGTCCTATTACCAATTTAAGTGATGCTCGTTTTGCAGCTGCAGCAGGTTTTCATTATATGGGTTTTTGTTTTGATCCAAGTTCTGAGGATTTTGTATTGCCTATAAAAGCAAAAGAAATCATCGATTGGACAACAGGTTCGCATACGGTGGGCGAGTTTGGTAACCAAAGTGCAGAAGATATTAGTGAAATTGCCGACTTGCTCGGAGTAGATGTTGTTTTAATAAATAATACGATTTTACCAGATGAACTCCCTAGTATAGGTAAACCCATTATTAAAGCTATTGATTTAAATGTTTTAGGATTGGAAGCAAGCGCTAGAGAATTAGAGGCATATTCTCCCTATTGCGACGCCTTTCAAGTAAACACTAGTGTATTGAATGATGCAGAAATTACTTGGCTAAATGCATTTGCCAATGAGTACAAAATGATTCTAAATTTAGGTAATGAGAGAAATGCCATACATGAAGCAATTAAGCAATGCAGGCCTTTTGCCATTAATTTACATGCCGGCAAAGAAGATAAAGCAGGTATGAGAGATTTTAGCGACTTAAACGAATTGCTAGAAGGTCTGGCAGATATTTAATAGATTAGCCTTTCTTTGCAGTATGGAAATTGCAGCGGGTGAAAACTACAACCTTAAGGTTACAAGTATAGAAGAAGACCATTTTTTATTAAATGAGGAGATTCCTTTATTCAAAGAAAAGCATTTGGCGGGCTTAAGAGTAGGTGAGAATATTTCGGTTTTTGTGTACCACAATTCTCAAGCGCAATTAGTAGCAACAACCCAAAAGCCATACGCTAAGGTGGGCGAATTAGCAACACTTAAGGTAATTGATATGAGCACTGCGGGTGCGTTTTTAGATTGGGGTTTACCTAAAGATATTCTATTACCCCGTTCCTTTCACGAAGATGATTTGCAAAAAGGTGATTATTGTTTAGTAAAAATTTTACGAGACCATTCTGGAAGAGTAATTGCCAAAGAAAAATTAGAAGACGAGTTGAGTAATGAGAACCTCACTGTAAAAGAAATGGATGTGGTAGAGATGGTGATGTATCAAGAAACACCCTTGGGTTATCAAATGATTATTAATGGCAAGCACTTAGGGTTATTGCATAAAAATGAAACCTTTAAAGAGCTCTTTTCTGGAGATAAGGTAGAAGGTTTTATCAAGAAAATTAAAGAAGATAATAAAATAGATGTTGTCTTGGGTCAGCCAGGTTACAAGCGTGTTGTTAGCGAGTCTGAACCAATTTTAAATGCCTTGCACAAAGCCAATGGGTTTTTGCCTTACCACGATAAATCGGATGCAGAAGAAATTCAGAAAGTATTTGGCATGAGTAAGAAAACTTTTAAGATGAGTATTGGTGCACTTTATAAGCAAAAGAAAATTGTGATTACGCCAGAAGGTATTCGATTGGTTTAATTTTATTTCCTAGCCTCAAAGGCAATGGCATACTCAAATCTGCTGGCTTCTTCTACTTCTTTAAATCGTAAATCTTCGCAATCGTTAAAGGTGCATTTTCGTATGGCTTTAAAGCCGGCTTGAACCAACTCCTCCTGCAACGAATATTGATCCCACATCCATAGATGAGCAGCATTCCCATAGTTTGATTTTAAAAACTGGAACACGTTTTTAGGTCGCGATGTTAGCCCTAATGCTGTATCATGCCCTAAAAATTTAGCACTCGCCTTGCCATCTTTGGCATCTAAACTTGCTACATACTTTCTGGCAGATTGTTCCAAATCTGGCAACACACATCTAAAAATGCCATTTGGTTTTAAGAGGGTATACGTATTTTTAAGGGCTTGCCTAAAATCGTCTAAGGCCAAATGTTCTAAAACATGCGAGGCATAAATTCCATCGCACAAATTAGGTTCAAGCGGAAGACCTTTTACAATATCCCCAAACCTTACTTGCTCATCAAATTGAAAAGGCAATAAAGGTTTAAAAACACTTCCTAGCAAAGGAGTTCTTTGTATTTTTAGGCTTGGCGAGGCATCATAATTTAGCCAACCCTTAGGAGCTACCCTTCCACAACCGTATTGTACATAAAGATTATCTGTCATTCCTTAGGCCTTCTTTACCAATTCTATTAAGCGGTCTACCTCATTGGTAGTATTATAAATGTGGGTAGATACCCTAAGCGCATTCAAACCATTTTCGTGCACCACCCTTATTCTTACCTTATTTTCTG
>JBIKKC010000006.1:0-24839 GCA_044360615.1 Bacteroidia bacterium
GGCAAGGGAAAGGGTTGGAAATTTGGCGCTATGGTTAAATCGGGTATTTCTGTGCCAACTGCACGTCCAAGAATGTTAAACAATCAAGAATGGTTGCAGTTAAATCAGGAGGCATGGGAGAATGATGGCAATGCGGGAAAAGCACCCCTACCTGGTGGTATTACTTCTGAACAAGCCTTGGCTAACAATACCAATTGGGTAGATGAGACCATACAAACTGGAGCTAAATATGGCGCAAATTTTTCTGCAACGCATGGAGGTGAAAAACTACAAACCTACATGAATATGTCTTATGACAATAATGGCACCTATTTAAAAGGTAATTCGTATGAACGTATTGCTGGAAGGGTAAATTTAGATTATTCTGCCACAAAGTGGATGAAAGTTGGTATTAATTCTTCTTTAAGCAGAGGTGTAAATAACCGCGTAAACGCAGCTTGGTCGGGTGGATTAGGAGCTGCCTTAAGTAACGCTCTACCTATTTATCCAATTTATAATGCCGATGGTTCTTGGTACAGAGCTGGATCAAACCCTGTGCGCGATATGAATAATTTAAAGTGGAAAACCATTGAATCAAGAGCGCTTACAGGCATTAATATCAATATCACGCCTGTAAAAGACGTAGTGCTTCAAGGGCAAGCTTCCTATGATTATATGGATATTAAAGACGACCAGTGGCGTTCTTCTGAGATAACTGGAAATGCCAATGCTGGTGATGCCTACAGAGGAATATCTTACGTGTCTAATTTTAACTATTATATAACTGCCACGTATTTAAAAACAATTAATGAAAAGCATAATTTTCAAATATTGGGAGGTAATGAATACCAAAGAGCAAACACCACCCGTAAAAGTATCGATTCTACTAATGTGCCAGGATTATTTTCCAGAAATGAAGAGGAGTTAAATGAAGCAAGGGTTTTAACGCAACCAGGAACCAATTGGGCATTTTTAAGTTGGTTTGCTAGGGCAACCTATAATTACAAGCAAAAGTATTTTGTTCAAGGAGTATTTAGAACTGATGCTTCCTCGCGGTTTGGTGCAAATTATCGTTGGGCAAATTTTCCTTCCCTATCAGCAAGTTGGGTGCTTACAGAAGAGGAGTTTATGAAGAACAACCAAACCTTTAGTTTCTTAAAATTAAGGGCCGGATGGGGTAAATCTGGAAATGCCAATATTCCTGACAATGCACGATTTGCAACTTATTCGCCGGCAACAAATAATATTACTTACAATGGTCAACCAACACTTTTTCCCTATAAACTAGAGAATCAAAATATACGCTGGGAAACCTCAAATAATTATGATATAGCCGTGGAAGCAGGTTTTTTTAAAGATAGGCTAACTGTGGAAGTGGATTTTTATAGAAAAGTTACTTCTGACGTGCTGATGTATTTAACTATCCCAGCTTCCATTGGATTTTCAAATTATTGGGATAATGTAGGTGGTATTTTAAATGAAGGAGTAGAGTTTAGCTTTAAATCTAGAAATATTGTTGCCAAAAACTTTACTTGGAATACTAATTTTAATATAGCTCGAAATTATAATGAAATGACTAGCTTGGGAGTTTATAGTGAAGACGCAGTTAGCGGTGGAACCAACGATACACGCATTGTTAAGGGTCAGCCTGTGGGTACCAATTATTTAATTCGTTGGTCTCATGTTGATCCCAATAACGGCTTACCAGTTTATTTAGATATTAATGGAAACCAAACTTATACCTATGATAATAGGAACCGCGTAGCGGTAGGAAAAATTATCCCTGATGCCATTGGTGGGATTACTAATACTTTCCGTTATAAAAGTTGGGACATGAGTATTTTGATAATTTATAGTTTTGGAGCAGATATATATGAATCTTCACAGAAGCGTCAATCTACCCTAATTACAGATTGGAATATGGATGAGCGTGTTTATGATAGATGGCAAAAATCTGGAGATGTTACCAAGTACCCGCGTTTAACCAGAGATTACCGCACTTACAATTTGCCAGACGAATGGAGCAATACCACATTATGGCTAAAGGATGGCAGTTATGCGCGTTTACGTAATTTAACTGTAGGCTATAATTTAAGTTCAGCTAGATGTAAGAAAATGAACTTAAGTAGTATGCGAATTTCTGCCATTGCTACAAATTTGTTTACGCTAACTAATTATGATGGGTTAGATCCAGAGATAGGAAGAGACGCTGAAGGCGGTTCATCTGGCGATAGAAACTCATCTAGAAATATGGGGGCACAAAATATTACCTATTTAACACCACCTCAAGAAAAGACCTTTAGTGTACAGTTAAATATTGAGTTTTAAGGAGAATTAGAAATGAAGAAAATTATATTATTATTAGCAGTTATTATTAGTTTTAGCTCTTGCCGTAAATGGCTCGAAATAACACCAGAGGGCGAGGTGCTAGAAGAGGAAGCGGTTAAAAATCAGCAAGATTTACAAAACTTGTTAAACTCATCTTACGATGCTATGGCCAATCATTATAATGGTCGCGTTCAATTTTTTAATGAGTTAATGGGAGATAACTTAGAAAAGCCTCAAAGTGGTTTTACTGTTCCTATCTATCAGCGAACCACCAATTATTTTAATTCTGATGTTTCTGGACTTTATAACGATTTATACAATGTGATTTTTAGGCTTAATTTTTTAATGGAGAAGATAGATAATGGCTCCATTGCTGTAGATGATGCCTTTAAAGTTAGGGCTAAAGCCGAGGCAAAATTCTTGCGCGCTATGGCACATTTTGATATTGTAAGACTATGGGCCCAACCTTATGGCTTTACTGTTAATAATTCTCATCCTGGGATTGTAATAAGGGATAAAGTGAATACACAGCCTAAGGCCAGAAGCACTGTGGCAGAGGTTTATAATTTTCTTATTACCGATTTAAATGAAGCCATTGCAACTTTGCCAGACGCAAATGGTAATTATGCCAATAAAGATGCTGCAAAAGCATTGCTTGCCAAAATTAGGTTTCAAGCCAATGATTTTACTAACACCCTTACTTTGTGCAATGAGCTTATAACAAAGTTTCCACTAGATACGAATTTAAATCGTTTTGAAAATGCATTAAATAGCACTGAGAAAATTTTTGCATTTGTAAGCACAGGGGTTGCAGATAATAGGGCAGCCACATATATAAATAATTTTAGAATTGTAAATCCAACTAATCCTTCGCCCAATCGTTTGAGTAAATCTTTGTATTTAGAAGCAACTGCTGATACGGCAGATAAACGCAGCAAATTTTATGTGATATTTAATGCTGGTACCTCTAGCGAAACTTATGGCATTACTAAGTTTAATTTTGATTTCTTAAGTAATCCGATTTCTTACACTTCTCAACTTGTTTTGATGCGCGCAGAGGCTTTACTAAAATCGGGAGGGAGTGCTACACAAGCCATTACCGATGTAAATTTAATTATAGAAAGAGCCCATGGAAATGATAATTATAATTTGCCAGTTGGTACTAATGTAAATGATGTGTTGGCTATGATTAGAAAACAAAGAAGGTTAGAATTTCCGCTAGAAGGTGTTAGAACGCAAGATTTAAAACGTATTGGAGCTTTAGAAGATCCAACTGGTTCTGGTTTTGTAAGCATTAGAGGTTCTAAATGGAATTGTCCTGGCTTAGCCTTACAGTTTCCAGTTAATGAAAACACCAGTATTTTTGAATTTAATACAGAAGGAGGATGTGAATAATGAATAAGCAACTAAGAAAATTAATAGTGATAGCATGGGTTGGTTCAAGCCTTATTGCTTGTAAAAAAGAATTAAAAGACATTGGCACACCTGGCTCAAAGGTGGAGGGAATACAAGCCTCCTGGGTGCTTAAAAAATGTGTGCATGTAGATGAGCAATCTTTAACCAAAGAAGCTGCAAATATTACGCGTTATTTTTCCAATGGACCTAAATTACCTAACATTACTTTTAATGACACACTTTACACAGTAGATACAGTTGGTTTAGGTATTAATTTCTTTAATAGCACTTCGGGTTCATGGAGATTTGATAACGATAATTTTCCTAGTAAAATTTTCTTTACCCCTATTGATGCTGCTCCTTTTGAATTTAAATTAAATGGTCCAATTAGACCTCAGGATAATTTGAAGTTTACTAAGCAGGTGAGCAATAGTTGTAAAGGTGCAGAAACGCTGATAATGAGTTATAATTTAGAGTTTTTAAGAAAGTAATCACATGAAGAGAATAATTTATACAATTATATTTGCTTGTTTAAGCAGTTTTGTTTTTGGTCAGGCTTCATGGATAGAACCAGAAACCCCAGATGTTACAAAATCCATAAGGCTATATATTGATTTAGATAAAACCACCAATACTTCTCTTGCTGGTAATACGGGGCCTTTTTACATGTGGACTTGGTTGCCCTATGAGTTCCCTGCAGGCCACCCTAAAGCCAATGGATCAGGCGATAAAGCTTGGAAGAACTCAAATGATTTACTTTTAATGACTAAAGATGATGCTAAAGGTGCGCGTGTTTATTATTACGAAATGATACCGACAGAATTTTATGAAGTACCAGCCACAGATGTATATAGTAAAGGTATTTCATTTTTGGTGAAACCTAAAGATGGTGGTGGTTATGGCGATCCAGATTTGAAAACAGAAGATCAAATATTGAAGGTGTCGCCGCCAAAATTAACCCGTGGTTTCATTTATCAATTTCCAGCTACGATATTGTCAAATGAGGTTACCACAATTTTTTACAATAATCCAATTGATACAATACCGGGGATGGAAGATTTGCAGGAGGGAGATGCGTATTTATGGATTAAATGTACAGGAACTGACACCCTAACTGGGCAAATTGTTACCTATCAACCAAGTTCTTTTTTTGCTGCAGGTTCAAACCCTGCTTTGGAAATGAATAAAGATGAAACAGGAAAGTTTTATCTAAGTATGATTCCATATTCTTTCTTTGGTTTTAGTCCAACATTTAAGCCTAAAGATATAGAATGTACAGTTCGTAAAAAGAATTATAGCACAACAAACGATAGAACTGCAGACCAACCCAAATTTAAATTTGGTTGCGATTAGTGAAATAATGAATTTCAAAAAAGAGATTTTCTTTAATTTAACCGGAGCCGCTTTATTAGCGGCTTTGGTGCTTTCATTGACGTATACTCAAGTAGAAATATCACTTTCAATTAATCAATTTCATAGGCCTGCTTTTGATGTATTGTGCTTTCTTGGAACACATTTGGGCGATGGTATTTTTTCAGTTGTGGTAGCACTGATTTTTCTTTTTGTGAATAGAAAAGCAGGTGTTTTAATTAGTATTTCTTACTTATCTAGCGCATTGGTTGCGCAAGTTTTAAAGCGATTGATTTTTGCGGATATACATAGGCCTTTATGGCATTTAGAAAAGTTAACCAATGTAATTTATTATGTTCCGGGTGGGGCCGAAAAGGTTTTTCATAATTCTTTCCCTTCTGGGCATACTACTTCTGCCTTTGCCTTATTTAGCATGCTTGCGCTCCTTTCTAAGCAACCTGCTTTGAAAGTTCTATGTTTTTTCCTCGCTGCCTTTGTGGCGTTTACAAGAATTTACCTGTTGCAACATTTTTTAATAGATACCATGGCTGGAGCGCTTTTAGGAACAATAGTTTCGTATTTGGTTTACGCACAATTATTTGAAAAAGGTAAGCTCAATAAGATAATTTTGTATCCAAATAAAGTATGATACCTCAAAAATTTCCAATACCCGATAGGTTGCTAGTAGTGCTATGGGGAGCCCTATTGTTTCTTCCTTTTTTGGGAGCTGCGCATTTGTTCGACTGGGATGAAATAAACTTCGCAGAGTCTGCAAGAGAAATGCTAGTAACGGGTAACTATCAGCAAGTTCAAATTAACTATAAACCATTTATGGAGAAGCCTCCTTTATTCTTTTGGCTTCAAGCATTAAGTATGCAGGTATTGGGAGTAAATGAATTTGCTGCAAGATTGCCCAATGCGCTCATAGGTATTATTACCTTATTGGTTATTTTTAATGTTGCTTCAAAGGCTGTAAATAGAGACGTGGCATGGCTTTGGGTATTATTTACAACGGGCTCTTTTACCCCACATTTGTATTTTAAATCCGGTATAATAGATCCGCTCTATAATCTATTTATTTTTCTTTCTCTTGTTCAACTGTATTATTATGTGATGAGTAAAAAAGCACGGCATGCTGCTTTATTAGGGGTTTTTCTTGGACTAGCCATTATCACAAAAGGTCCGGTTGCAGTGATAGTTATTAGTTTATGTTTTCTCGTTTATTGGATCATGCAACGCTTTGCCTTGTTTTTCAAAGTGGGTCATATTGCCTTAGCTGTTATATCTGCATTGGCTGTAAGCGCCATTTGGTTTGGGGTTGAAACCGTAAAGAATGGTCCTGTGTTTTTGTTAGAATTTATTAAGTATCAAGCCGATTTATTTCTTAATCCAGTGGCGGGCCATGGTCAACCTTTTTGGTACCATCCAGTGGTTTTACTTATTGGTTGTTTTCCTGCATCTATTATTGCTTTGCCTTATTTAATAAAGCAAAAGAAAACTTCTATGGAGGAAGATTCTACCTTGATACAATTTATGCAATTGTTGTTTTGGGTTGTATTAATTCTCTTTAGTATCGTAGAAACCAAAATAGTACATTATAGTTCCTTGTGTTATTTACCTTTAACTTTCTTAGCGGCTTTCCAAATGCACCGCTGGGCGCAAGGAAGAGCAAAACACCATGGGTGGCAAACAGCATTGGTTATTGGTGTTGGCAGCCTTATTGCTATTTTATTTACCTTATTACCCTTGGTAGATTTTTGGAAAGCTTCTATCATCCGATTTATCAACGACCCTTTTGCTGTTGCTTCGCTTTCTGTTTCTGGTGGTTGGCAGGGGTGGGAATGGATTGCAGGCTTATTGTTTTTAGTATTGTTGGTGTTTACCACCTTTCAAATAAGAAAACAACATTTGGCCAAGCCTGTCTTTCATTTGCTTGTTTTCATTTCATTTTTTATTCCTTTATTGTTAAAAACTGTTGTACCACATATAGAGCGCTATAGCCAAGGGCCAGCAATTGATTGGTATATTGCCTTAAGCGAAAAAGATGTTTATGTAGAAACTGCAGGATTTAAAAGTTATGCTCAATATTTTTATGCTAAAGTAAAACCTTGTCCGCAGGCAGGTGCCTCTTTAACCAATTACATTCAAAATGGTGCCATAGATAAAGATGCTTATCTAGTTGTTAAACTAAATAACTTTCAAGATCATATAAACCCAGCCTTCAAAGAAGTGGAAAGAAAAGGTGGTTTTATTTTATTTAAGCGCGAAAAGGTTCAACCCTAAAAAGTATAGTTAAAACCAAGTGTTGGCATAATAGGCAATTGGTTAATTCTACTATAGGTTAGCCTATCAAAGTAGAAGATATTTTCTCTATTATACATATTGGTTGCCGCCAAAATTACCGTAATAGATTGTCTTTCTTTTTTTAAGTTAAACTTCTTAGATATACTGGCATCTAAGCGGTGAAAGTAAGGTAATCTACCTGTATTAATATCGGTGTAATAAACGCCCATTTGTCCGTTTTGGTTAGGTATGTTTGAACCAACAGAGCCCAAATTTAAGTTTTCATAGAAGCCTTGTGTTTGGGTAAAAGGAAAGCCAGAACCAAAATTCCAACGTGTATTTAAGTTCCAAGATTTTTGTTTACCCCACTGATAAGTATATACAACATTCACATTGTGGCGTCTATCGAAATGTGGCGCATAATCTCTTCTGCCATCATTTCTGGTAACAAAGGTGAGAGAATAAACCAGCCATAAATAATGGTTTTTGTGTTCATACTTTAAACGCGCATCACCTCCATAGGCTTTCCCAGTTTCCTTAATCACATCTGCTCTTAAATAGTAAGGCTGATTCTGATTTTCTTGGTTATCGTCGTAAATTTTATCGCGGTTAATATTGGTAATTTGGGTAAAGTTTTTTAAGAAACCTTCCACATTAATTTCAATATCATTTCCTATATCAAATTCAAAACCACCTACTATATGTCCTGCCGTTTGGCGGCGGTAACCAGAGTTTACTTTATCTGGACTAGATAAAAAGCCATAAAATAAATTCACTACATCTTGGTCGCTAACGGCTGCCATTAAATTTTGAGAGTAGGTGCCAGCTGCAAATTTTGCCCTAATTGATGGGGTTACATTGTACTTGGCACCAAATCTAGGTTCAAAACTACCCTCACTTAAAGAGGAGTAATAAACAACCCTTATTCCTGGCTCTAATACCAAGCGTTTATGAACCCATTTATATTTTACAAAGCTGTGAATTTCTGTAGAATAATCATCCTGCTCTAGCAATCTGCCAACACCATTAATATAGCTAAATTTGGTGGCAAAGCTTACCGCTTCGAAGCCATATTTAATATCGTTTTTGCCAATAAAATTGGTAAAGTTTATAGCCGTGTTAAAACTGTTAATGCTGCTATTTCTAGGCAAACCATCAGAGGTAGTTTGGCTCATATCATAAGTAGAATAACCCAAATTGGCATTGATAACTGTGTTAGAGCCATCTGGGATTACCATTAAATTACCGCCACCACCAAAGGAGCTCCAGTTATAGTTATTATTACTAAAACTAGCATTGTCTGTAAATCTAAAGCCAAATAAGTTTAGCCTACTACCGTTAGGGGCAATGCTGCTAAACTTTCCGTACAAATCATTAAAGCCGTAAGGCAAGCCATTCACAGGGTCGGCATAACTATAAATGCTGTTTCCTGTAGTGTTTAGCAGAGAAGATTTATAAGAAACCAAATAAGAAGAACTTCCACCTCCATCTTCTTTCAAACTATTGATAGGGCCTTCTAATAAAATTTTGCCTGTCATAGGATTGGCCGAAATTTTACCAGAAAAATGTTTTCTATTTCCTTCTCTGGTACCTACATCAATAATACCACTTATACGACCACCGTATTGTGCATTAAAGCCACCAGAGCTAACCTCTGCAGTTCTAATGATATCGGCATCGAACACAGAAAATAAACCTATGCTATGAAAAGGATTATAAATTACCATTCCATCAATCATCACTTTATTCATAACAGGAGGGCCTCCTCTTACATAAAGCTGCCCGCCTTGGTCGCCACTAAAGTTTACCCCAGGCAAAACTTGTAGGTATTGCACCAAATCTGGTTCACCACCAAAAGTTGGGAGTTGCCTTAATTCTTTTTGGGTAATGGTATTAGAAGAAATGCTTACATTTTCTTTCGCTTTTTGTTTATCTGCTTTAATTTCAACGGTGTTTAACTCCGTTCTTTTAGATTTTAGGTATAAGTTTTGGGTAATAATTCTACCCTCTTGCACATTTATTTTGGCAAAGGAAGTGTCATACCCAAGGCTCCAACAAAGTAGGGTATAAGCACCCGGCTTGAGTCTAGAAATGGTATAAAAGCCATTTTGGTCTGTGCTTTTCCCCATTTTTAATTCTCTAACTACCACATTGGTATAAATCATGGGTTCGCCAGATTCTTTATCATAAACAAAGCCTCTTACTTCTCCGGTTTGAGCCAAAAGCCATTGAGAAAGAGTAAGTAAAGTAAGCGTAACGAGTATTTTTTTGAACATCTATTTTAAAGGTAAAGGCTCCAAATGAGCGCCACGAATATAGAAGAAGTGCGCAAAATTTGAAGAAAAGTTGCAAGAAAGAGGGAGAGAAATATGATTTTAAGAAAAAAAGCATACTTTGCAGGTTAATTTTAGATTTATCTTTATGCCTCAAATGAAGCGGCTTTTAAGCGTAAACCTGGTAATCATTGGATTGTGTTTTATTATTTTTTTAGCTCCTCGACAAGGTTTGGCTCAAAACGCCTTTGAGGTTGAAACATTAAAAACCTTAAAATCTGAAGAGATTGCGGATGAAGACATAGCAAAATTATACAAGCGCATTATACAAGAAGGGTTAAGTATAGAGCAATTTGCTGAGCGCGCCAGAAAGCAAGGAGCGAACCCACAAGAGGTTTCTAAAGTATTGGCTCGACTCCAAAAATATGAGGATGCTTCAAATGAAAATTTTGAATCAGAAAGTGAGAAGGAAGTTGAGGAAAATGCTAAAAAACAAACTAGCTTTAAATTAATTCCGGAGGAAGAGCGCATTTTTGGAATGGAGTTATTTGAAAGTAGTAATTTTAGCTTTGAACCCAATTTAAGAATACCTACACCAAGCAATTACTTAATTGGCGCGGGCGATGAATTGTTAATTGATGTGTTTGGCTACTCAGAGCAAACGTTCAACCCAAAGGTGAGTCCAGATGGGAAAATTAGAATTCCTAATATTGGTCTTATTTCTGTTGCAGGATTAACCATAGAACAAGCGTCCTCAAAAATAAAAAGAAGCTTAAGTAATGTATATTCTGGTGTTTCTACTGGTCAAACACAAGTGAGTGTTACACTAGGTAATATTAGGAGTATTAGGGTAATGGTTACAGGAGAGGTAAGTAAGCCTGGAAGTTACACTATTCCATCTTTGGCCTCTGTATTTAATGTTTTATATGCAGCAGGTGGTCCCTCTAAAAACGGTTCATTTAGAAATATAGTGGTGGTTCGAAATAATAAAATTATTTCTAAATTAGATGTTTATGAATTTCTTAAAACAGGAATTAGCAAAAACAATATTCACTTACAAGACAATGATGTTGTTAAGGTATTCCCTTATCAAACGCGCGTTCAATTAATAGGAGAGGTAAAAAGGCAAGGGTATTTTGAGGCTAAGGAAAAGGAGACATTAAATGACCTATTTGAAATAGCAGGAGGTTTTACCAGTAAGGCGTATCAAGCACGTGTTAAGGTTACTAGAAATACCAGTAGTCAAAAGAGTGTAGCTGATGTTCCTAATGAATTGTATAAAATGTTTACGCTTAATAATGGCGATATATTTAAAATAGATAGCTTATTAGACCGATACGAAAATCGTGTAAAAATTGAGGGTGCTGTATTTAGACCTGGCGATTTTCAGCTTGAACCAAATTTAACTGTTGGCAAATTGATTCAAAAGGCAGACGGATTAAAAGAAGACGCCTTTGGAACACGAGGAGTAATTTATAGATTGAAAGCAGATAATATGTTGGAGATGTTATCTTTTAATCCTGCGGAGGTTTTAACAGGTGCAAGTAAAGACATACCTCTAAAGCGAGAAGATAAAGTTTTAATTGCCTATAAATCTGAAAATAAAGAAGGCAGGAAAGTAGTTATCAATGGGGAGGTGCTTTACCCTGGGGTATATGATTTTGCAGATAACATGACCATAGCAGATTTAATAGTTGCTGCGGGTGGGTTTAAGGAGGCTGCTAGCTTAAAAAGGATAGAAGTTTCACGTAGGAAGTTGGATGTAGATAGAAAATCTAAAACTTCTGAGATTTCCATTATTAAACAATTTGATTTAGAGCGTGAGTTAAAAAATAATGGTGACGTAGAATTTACATTAGCCTCATTTGATATGGTAAGTGTGTTTAGAAATGAAGGATTAGTTGCACAAAAAACTATTAAGGTAGAAGGTGAAGTTCTGTTTCCTGGAAGTTATGTGGTGAGTAAATCTAAAGAAACTATTACTGATATTATTTTGCGCTCTGGAGGATTAACAGGGAATGGGTACCCTGAAGGAGCCATGCTTTTACGCAAAAAGCAAATGAATGGCACAGATAATATTATTGCTTTAAATAAGAAAAGAGCATTAAAGCAACAAAGCAAAGATTCTTTAACCTCTAAGAAATTGGATGAAACAGAAAAGGAATCGCCTTATGATATTGTTGGAATTGATTTGGATGAGTTACTAAAAAAACCTGGATCTCCAGAAGATTTGTTAGTGCGCGATGGAGATATTTTAATTATACCTGATGCCAAGCAAACCGTTTTGGTTTCGGGTGAGGTTTTATATCCAGTGCGAATTAGGTTTCAGAAAAGAAATTCCTTAAAAGACTATGTTTCTGAGGCAGGTGGTTTTTCTGCAAGAGCCCTTAAGCGTAAAAGTTATGTTGTATATCCAAATGGAAGAGCCAAGGCTACAAAGGTATTTTTGGGATTAAAATTTTACCCAAAAATCATTGCAGGTTCTGAAGTGGTAATACCACAGAAAGCAGAAAAGAGGCAGGTTAGTGCAATAGAATATGCCACTATTATTACTAGTTTAACTAGTTTGTTGTTACTTACATATACGTTAATACAATAATGAGTCCGGCACAGGTAAATCAATCTATATCATTAATTCAGGTTTGGGCTTGGGTTAAAGTAATTTTTGTTTTCGGTTTGAACCGATGGAAGCAACTTTTAGTAGCGGGGATTTTGGGTGGTTTATTAGGAATTGGAATTGCATGGTTAGTTAAACCAAAGTATAAAGCGAGTGTAAGTTTCCTATTGAACGAAAATGAAGGAGGGATGAATTTGAACCTTTCTTCGATAGCTGGTTTAGCAGGGGCATATGGCATGGGAGGCGGAGGCGGACAGGTAAATGAAGATAAACTCCTGTTTATAGCGGGCTCAAGAAATATTATTGGACAAACACTTCTTAAAAAGGCAATTGTTTATGGTAAAGAAGATTTGTTGATTAACCATTACATCGAAGAGTTTAATCTCCGTTCAGGTTTTGGTTCAGACACAGCTCTGAAAAATTTTGAAAGATTTATCCATACCCAATTGACTGATTTGACTTATGCAGAAAATAAGGTTTTAGATAAGATATATACGAGTTTACAAAAGGGTAGTTTATATACCGTAGATGCTAAGAAAAAAGCGGGAATTGTAGCACAAGGCGCAGGTATTATCACGCTTAATTTTACAACAAAAAATGAAGAATTATCCAAACAGTTTATAGATCATTTGTACTTGGTTTTAAGTAACTATTATATTCAAAAATCTACTTTAAAACAATTGAGAAGCTATGAATTAATAAGCCATAGAGCAGACTCAATTAAAGCTGTTTTGTTTGAACGCGAAGGCGAGGGAGCAAGTTATGCTGATCAAAATAAGGGGTTGGTAAGAATGCAAGGTAGAATAGAATTGGAGCGAGCTAAAAGAGATGTAGAGATGCTGAGTTTAATGTACGCAGAAGTATTGAAGAATCAAGAAGTAGCAAGATTTACCCTAGAGAACCAGACTCCCGTATTTCAAGTAATAGATGCACCAACTTTACCCTTAGAAAAAATTAAACTATCTAAGTTAAAAACAGGTTTGGGGGTAGCTATATTATTTACATTTGTTTTATTCATCTATTTATTGATTAAGCATATAGATGGTTTAAAATTAAGCCGTTCGCAGAAAATAGATCTTGTTTAGATTTTTGAAATTGGAAAAATACTTTCTTACGTTTCTTCATTTCTTTTTGGGGAGAGAGCAATTAAAGGATACGCTTTACCTCTCTATTGCCAATGCGTTTGCTAGAATAATTGGCTTTCTAATGCCATTTGTTTTAATTAATTATGGCGGTGAAGAAATATATGGCAAGTTTGCTTTTATATTAACAACGCTTTCAACTATCATAGCATTTTTTTCCTCGGGACTTACAAATGTTGTTTCCCGCTACATGGTTAATGAAAAAGAAGGTGAGAGATTAGCCGTTTTCGATGAGCTCATTGTTAAATCGGTAAGGTTAATAGCATTTGTTATGATTGCTTCCTTATTGTTTTTTGCTTTTGGACATGTTTTGTTCGGAGAACTTTTACAACTAAGATTTGAGTTGCTTTTGGGTTTAATATATATACTATTTACACTTATAGGGAATTTTATTACCGGTTATCATTTTGTAAAGAAAAATTATTTAAAGTTAAGTTTAAGTATATTAGTGCCTTCGATTGTACAATTGCTTTTGCTCATTCCGATGGCTAAGTATTTTGGGATTATGGGAGTTGTTTGTGCCTATATCATTTTTTCATTTCTTCAACTATGGTTATTGGTTAGAAAAGAAATTGATTTCAATTGGGAATCGTTGAAAGGTAGTTTCAAAAGATTTTCGGAACAAAAGAATTCTAATCAAGGGTTGTTTTTAAAATTTTTATTGCCAATTTTTATTGCCAGTATAGCCGTGCCAGCTAGTATATGGTATGCTAACCATCAAGTTGCAGCTGTTTTTGGGTTTAGTGATTTGGGGTTTATTAACATCGCTCTTCAAATGCAGGTTGTAATGGCTTTTTTGCCAAATATTTTTAATTCTATGGCTGTTCCTATTTTAAGCCATTCTTTTAATAATGATAAAACAATCTTCTTCAGTAATTTTAAGAAATTAGCTTTTAAAACCTTAAGTATTTCGGGTTTATTATTTACCCTTATTTTTCTTTTTGCGAAAGAAATTTTAGACTTGTATAGCTCAAATTATTCTGTGTATGAAGACATATTAAGAGTGTTTAGTTTTAGTTTTTTTGTTAGTATCATTTTAAATATTGCTGGGGTAGTTATTTTAAGTGTTGCCTCTATGTGGTGGGGAGCGATTTTAAATTTTATTTGGGCAATTTTCTTTATTGGATCATTAGTAATTTTACTTCCTATTTATGGTTTAATGGGTTTTGCATATTCTTATTTACTATCCTACAGTTTTCATTTGGTTTCAGTATTTATTTATCTATTCTATTTCTTTAAAAAAAATGTTTAATTTGAATATGATTTATAGGGCAAATCGTAAGCTTAAAAGAATTATTGTAAAAAGTGTTGGGTATTTTACTGGAGTAAATTCTAAAAAGTATTGGGATCATAGATTTTCTTCCAATTGGGAGATTCAAAATGGAAGAACGCAAAGCACCTTATTTGCTGCTGGTTTTTCATTAACAAATTTTGCGCGTTCAATTAAACCTTCATCAATTCTTGATTTTGGTTGTGGTTTAGCAGATTCTATGCCAGTGCTAAAAATGGCTTACCCTGAAGCTAGTTTATATTTCTATGATTTTTCTTCTGTAGCTATGGATATGGCAAGTTTAAATTATGGATCTATCAGTAAACGCACAGAATTGAATGACCAAAGGAAATTTGAGTTAGTATATTGTTCTAATGTTATTGAGCATATTACCGATGAGAATTTAGTTGTTTTTTTAAATGATTTGATTTCTAAATCGAGTAAGTATGTAGTAATTCAAGCGCCTTTTCAAGAGTATTTAGAGGATGGAAGTAAAATTTCTTCAACAAATAAAACTAAGGAAACTGAACATGAAAGAACAATTGACCTAGATATGCTGGAATACCTAAAAAAGGAATTTCCAAGTTTTAATTGGTCATTTGAATTGAAGAAAATTCCAATTGCTTGGGATAAGGGAGAGCAATTGTTTTTAATTGGGGTTCAAAGCTAAACCTTAGTAATGGTAACCATAAAAAAAATTCGATTATTTTTTAATTTGATAAGAGTTTGGCCTCATTTGATACTATTTGTGGTTCATCCAAAAAAAAATCTTATAGGCGAGGATGTAAAAGCTTGGAGGAATGCATTGGGATTAAAGGAATCTATTGTTTATTCCTTTCTCTTTTTGTTAGCCAATTATCCCGAATTCAGAAATATATGTTATTTGCGGTTTGGATTAATCGGATCCGTTTTAAATTTGTTTTGCCCTAAATTAAATTCATTATATATTACCACAAGCGATATAAAGGGTGGACTCTTTATTCAGCATGGTTTTGCCACTATTATCAGTGCAAAAACAATTGGAGAAAACTGTTGGATAAATCAACAAGTTACTATTGGATATTCTAATAAAACTGATTGTCCTGTTTTGGAAGATAACGTTACCATATATGCAGGTGCTAAAGTAATTGGAGGAATAAATATAGGGCAGAACTCAATAATTGGTGCAAATTGTGTTGTTGTTAAAAATGTACCTGCAAATTGTGTGGTGGTAGGAAATCCTGCAAGAATAGTAAGGAAGAATGGTGTTAAAGTTAATATCCCATTGTAGAGAATTCAACGTGCTGTTTCATAAAGCTTTTGGGTTAAAAAACGTATAATTGCATTTATTCCTTATCGATTAACCTTTGAAAAAGAAAATTCTCATAGTTTTTGGAACAAGGCCAGAGGCCATTAAAATGGCACCAGTTTATAAACAATTTCAATTGTTTAAAGACTTTTTTGAAACACGAATCTGTGTAACAGCGCAGCATAGAGAAATGCTAGACCAAGTTTTATTGTTTTTCAATTTAATCCCTGATTATGATTTAAATTTAATGAAGCCTGGGCAGAATCTACATGAATTAACTTCTTCTGTAATCATAGGACTAAAAGATGTTTATCTTGATTTTAATCCGGATTTTGTATTGGTGCATGGAGATACAACCACGTCGTTTGCTGCCTCGTTGGCTGCATTTTACTTAGGAATTAAAGTAGCGCATATAGAGGCTGGCTTGCGAACGCATGACAAGTGGTCTCCATTTCCAGAGGAAATTAACAGGCAACTTACTAGCAGAATTGCCGATTTTCATTTTGCACCTACAATTTCGGCTAAAGAAAATCTTTTAAAAGAAGGGGTTGGGTTGAACCAAATTATTGTTACCGGAAATACTGTAATTGACGCCTTGTTTATGGCCATTTCAAGATTAACGACTTATGAAGACCACGAGATTTCATCACTCAAGAGAATTGTTGATGATAAAAGAAGGGTTATCTTGGTAACAGGGCATAGAAGAGAAAACTTTGGCGACGGATTCATTGAGATTTGCGAGGCATTATTGGAATTGGCAATATCCAATCCAGAAATAGATATAATTTACCCAGTTCATTTAAATCCAAATGTGCTTAAGCCAGTGCATGAAATTTTAGGTAAGCAAGCTAATATTTATCTAATAGAACCCTTGGCATATCCTGCTTTTGTTTGGCTTATGCATAAATCTTATATAATCATCACTGATAGTGGAGGCATACAAGAAGAAGCGCCAAGTTTAGGGAAACCCGTTTTAGTAATGCGAAATACTACTGAGCGACCTGAAGCAGTTGAGGCTGGAGTAGTTAAATTAGTTGGAACCAACAGAGTTAAAATTGTTGAGGAAGCAATTAAACTCCTAAATGACCGTGTGCATTATCTTTCCATGTCTTCTACTGAAAATCCATATGGAAAAGGTATTGCTTCTCAATTGATAGTTGAAAAATTTAAATTGAATTAATGCTAACTTTCATAGCCGAGTATCCTGATGATTCAAATATCCGCGACGGGATGATGCTTCGAATCAAAGAAATTGATGTAAAATATGAACAATTTGATAGGATTTATTTAGATATTAGTCTAGTTAGAAAACGAAGAAATAAAGATAGGATAAAGCAGATTTCCTCTAATTTGAAAGTTTATTATTTAAATTTTTTTTCAGATTTTAGCCTAATTTATAAATTACTCAAGGATTCGGAAAGGATATATATTCAAGCCATTTATAATTATATAAAAGTTCTTGTTTTTGTAAATGTTATTTTTAAAAGCAAGGATGTTGCCCTTGACTTGCATGGCGCTATTCCAGAGGAGTTGTTATATAATAAAAGGCGACTTTATAGTTCATTTTATAATTGGGTAGAAAAGATGGCTTTTAAACGGACAAATCATTTTATCCATGTTACCCGCGCGATGAAGTTGCATTTTAAAGTTAAGTATCCTGAAGCAATTAGGTCAAAATATCACGATTATGTATTGGGTATTTTCACAACTTTAAATGCTGAGGTTGATACAATAAAATTAGATGAATTAAAGAAAGAACTGTTTTGGGATCCTTCGCAAGTTTGGATAATTTATAGCGGAGGAACGCAACAATGGCAAAATGTTTCACTCATGTTAGAGACCATAAAAAAAATGCCAGACTTAAATTACCGTTATTTGTTTTTAACTGGTCATCTTAATGTTATGCGTGTGATGATTGAACATACAGGTTTATCAAATAAAATCAAATTGGTTTCTGTTGCTCCTGATGATTTAAAATATTACTATTCCTTGGCACATTATGGAATGATCCTTAGAGATTCCACTATAGTTAATAAAGTTTCTAATCCAACTAAGTTAAGTGAGTATTTGGCTTTTGGTATTACCCCAATTGTGTTAAACCCAGACGTTGGCGATTATTTTGCTATGGGTTATGATTATATTACCTTAGAAGATCTTACAACTCAACTTAAGTGTGTTAAGTCAATCAAAAATAAAGAGTTGTTTAATTCTTATATAGCACAAATGAATGCAGTTAAATTGCCATTTATGAATTAATCTTAACTTCTGATTTACTGGGTTCTATAAAGCAAGAAAGGAATTGTTTGTCAAATTTTGTAAACTTAAAATATATTACTTTTCTTTACAATCAATGATTATAAGACAAATCAGAAATAAATGTTTTGGCAAATGGAATCCAATTGATTCAAAATTAAGCACCATGATTGCTGGTCATCCAAGTCATGCCTTCTTAAATAACCCTCCAATTTCAAATGTTTATCAATATTTAGTTGATTTTGTATCCAAGGGAAGCTGCGCATTATTAGATAAGGAACCACAAAGTTTAACAGTTTTAGATTGGGGAACAGGAAAAGGACAAGTAACGTATTTATTGAAGAAATTTGGCTTATTGAATACCATTAGTTGCGATATAGAAGAAGAAAGGCATGATAGCACTTTTGGACAAGACCATCCAATAATAGATAAAGCAAACATTAAAGTTGACCCTTTAAAACATCCTTGGGTTTTGCCTTATGAAGATCACTCTTTTGATGTTGTAGTGAGTTTTGGCGTTTTAGAACATGTGCCAAATGACCTAGAATCAATGAAAGAAATCAATAGAGTCTTGAAAAAGGATGGCTTGTTTTTTTGTTTTCACTTGCCTAGAAAAGCAGGTTTGTTACATTGGCTTGCCAGGAGTGGTGGTGACGATTACCACGATAGACTATATGATAAAAAAGTAGTGAAAGGATTAATTGAAAAGTCGAATTTTGAATTGTTGGATGTATGGAACCGTTCCATATTACCAAAGAATAGATTCGACTTTAAATTTAATCAAATGGCCGAACGCTTAGATTTGTTTGCAGTTAAATATACTCCCCTAAATTTTATTTCAACCAATGTTGAATTTGTAGCCCGAAAAAAATGAAGATTCTTTTTTTTATAAATAGGGTTGCTAATAAAGGTGGGTCTGAAAGAGTTACTATAGAATTGGCGAATGCCATGGTTGCCAGAGGTTACAATGTTACCATCCTAACTTGGATGGGAGGTGCAAAAAGTTTTTATTCCTTGGGTCAAAGTGTTAAGTTGGATTGTTTATTTGAAAAAGATGTTCCAATTTATACCTATTACTTACCTACTTTGTTTAAGTATCAAGCAAAATTAAATTTCTATAAGCCAGATGTTGTAATAGATGTTTGCACAGCTATGAGTTTATTTTCTGTACCGCTTCATTTTGGAAAAAACTATAAATTAATTTCATGGGAACATTTTAATACTGCAGTAAATTGGAATGCTGTTACACCAAGATTAGCAAGGTATTTAGCTTCTAAATTTGCAAATGGTGTAGTGGTTCTTACCCAAAGGGATAAGCAAAGTTTTATTGATAAATTTAATCCTAAAAAAATTGCAGTAATTCCTAATCCAATTACCATTGAAATTCATCAAACGGCAAACATCAATAACCATTTGGTTTTAGCAGTTGGAAGATTAACTTTTCAAAAGGGTTTTGATTTGTTATTAAACGCATGGAAATTGATTTTTGAAAATTACCCTAATTGGAGTATAGCTATTGTTGGTGAAGGCGAGGATGAGATGGTTCTAAAACAACAAGCAAAAAATTTGGGAATGGAATCAAGCGTAAGGTTTTACCCACCTACCAATAAAGTACAAGAGCATTTTTCTCAAGCCTCATTATTTGCCTTATCATCTCGATTTGAAGGCTTGCCTTTAGTATTGATAGAAGCTAAGGCATTTGGCTTGCCTATAGTTAGTTTTAATTGTCCCACGGGACCAGAAGATATTGTAGTTGAAGGAAAGGATGGTTTTTTGGTTCAACCCGAAGATGTGGTATTGTTTTCTCAATCTCTTTCAAAACTTATGGACTCTGAAAGCCTAAGGCAGGAGTTTTCTGTTCATGCTTTAAAGGATGTCGAAAGATTTAGACTGCAACCAATTTTAGATAAATGGATTAAATTCATAAATGAATTATGATTTACCTGATCCTTTTTTTTGTTTTTTTATTGATAGGCTTTGCCGAAGTGAATGGGGTATGTGAAAATAAAGAGGTATATAATGTATTATTTTGGGCAAGTGCTTTAGTTTTAATAGTTGTTGCTGGTTTCAGATTTTACAGCGGTTATGATTATTTAGAATATCAAAGTTTGTATGAAAATACAACAATGGAGAATTATATGACTAAGGCTATTGACCCTGGATTTGCATTTCTTATAACTACATTAAGAACTTGGGGGCTTAGTTTTTTTGCCTTTATATTCCTAATTGCTCTGATTTCAATTAGCCTTAAGTTTGGCTATGTGCAACAACATGGAGCATTTTTGTTTGTCGCCTTAGTTAATTACTATACCATTGGCTTTTTGATTAATGAAATGGGGCAAATTCGACATGGGATTACACTTGCCATTGCCTTATTTGCATTTAATAACCTAAGAGATGGAAATGCTTTTGCTTATTTTTTTAAGGTGTTTATTGGGTTTTTGTTACATGGTTCCATTCTAATATTGGTTCCAATTTGGTTTTTGTTTCGTTTTGTTAAGGTTACCCCTAAGGGTATGTTTTGGTCATTATTATTGCTTATGCCTTTTTTATTTATTGATATCAAAGGGGTACTTTTTAAAGCGCTAGAATTTATTCCAATATTTCAAATTCAGGCTAAAATGGTCTTTTATCTTTATACAGACCAGTATAATCAAAAGTTAGGACTCAACATTTCATTTATACTGAGATTATTAACTTTAGCAGCCTTAATATTAACCCAAAGTAGAACTCAATTATCGAAAGGTAATATTCAACTTTGGACCCAGCTCTATTTTTGGGGAACGGTAATTTACATGGTTTTTAGTAGTGTCTCAGAATTTGCCATAAGATTATCAACTTATTTTAAAACGTTGGATTTAGTAATCTATCCATTTTTGATAGCAGCCTTACCTAGGCGGTGGCAAAAAAATTTACTTTATTTATTGCTTGGGCTTTACGGACTTTGGTCATTGTATAAAGTTGTTTACGCAATGGGGGATGAATCATCATTTTTGCCTTATCAAAATTTAGTTGTAAGTTGGTTGTACGAATGACGTCGAACAAGTTAAAAGTGGTTATTGATGCAAGAATGCTTTGCATGTCTGGTATTGGAACGTACCTTCAAAATATTTTACCCTACATTATTAGAGCAGAAACTTTTGAAGTTTCTTGTTTGGTTTCAACTAAAGACAAAAATCATCCTTCCGTGTTGGGTTCAAACATAATTGAATGCGATATTCCAATATTTTCTATTAAGGAAATGTTTCAATTGCAAACCTACATTCCCCACACAGATATTTTTTGGGCGCCGAATTGGAATTTGCCATTATTTAGAATTAAGGCTAAAAAAATATTACTTACCATTCATGATGTAAATCAAATTGAAAATCCAAAATACTTTTCTGGAGTTATACCAAAAATTGCCAAGGTTTTAATTGGTTTAGCTTTAAAGAAAAGTAATAAGATCATTACGGTATCAGTATTCTCAAGAGATCAAATCATAAAACACTTTAAAGTCGAACATTCGAAAATTAGTTGGTCGCACCTCGCTGTAAAGGACGACTTTTCAAATCTTTCTAGTAATGATTTTGAACCTCCAATTCCTTATATTCTTTTTACAGGTAATATTAAACCTCATAAGAATTTGTTAGGAGCATTAGAAGCATTTAAAATCGCTAACCTCAGCGATTGTCAGTTTTTAATTATTGGGAAAATGGAAGGTTTTAAAAGTGGTTACGGGGATAAATTAAAAGAATTAATTAATGAGCTTGGAGATCAAGTGAAATTCTTAGGACAAGTAAGCGATTTGGAATTGAAACAGTATTATGCCAAAGCTTCTTTGTTTTTCTTTCCTTCCTTTTATGAAGGATTTGGTTTGCCTATTTTGGAGGCCATGAAGTTTGGTTTACCCATTTTAACCACCAAAGAAGCATCTATACCTGAAGTTGGGGGGGCAAAAGTATTTTATACAAATCCTTTTGACGTTAGGGTTATGGCAAAAGATTTGAAACAATTGTATGAATCAGGAATTTTTGTGGAGTCTATTGACTATAGTGATTGGTTATCAAATTTCTCTTGGGAGAAAACTGCTGAGGCCCATATTGAAGCTATTAAAAGCCTAATGTAACTTTGGGATGGGAACTTTTTCCCAATGCTTTATTATGAAAATTGCTCTGCTATATTTGCTAAAATGATTTTTGCTTGAAAATCCTTCAATTAACAAAGTTTTACCCGCCGTTTTGGGGGGGCATTGAATCTGTAACCTATGAATTAACAGAGGGATTGCATGCTGCTGATTATGATTGTGTAGTGCTTTGCGCAAATACGAATAATACGACCGTTGAGGAATCCTTTAATCAAAAATATAAAGTTATAAGAGCCGCAAGCTTTGGAAGGATTTTTTCTACTTCTATCTCACCCGCCTTAATAAAAATATTTAAGCTAATTGCCAATGATTTTGATATAATTCATGTTCATTTTCCAGATCCCCTAACTGCACTTGCACTTAGCCTTGTTAAACCTAAGGCAAAGGTGGTGATTCATTGGCATAGCGACATCATTAAGCAATCTTTCTTGCTAAGGTTTTATTTGCCCTTGCAAAATATGGTATTAAAGCGCGCCGATGTAATCATAGGAACTTCTCCCAAATATATTCAAGAATCTCCACAGCTTAAAGATTTTGTTTACAAAACGGTAGCTATTCCCCTTGGGTCTGAGGTAAAGGTATTTGAGAATTCTGCTTCTATTGAAGCATCCATAGTAAAAAGATTTAAGGGCAAGAAGATTTTATTTAGTCTAGGTAGGTTGGTTTATTATAAAGGTTATAATTATTTAATTGAGGCGGCAAGACATATATCAGATGATTTTGTTGTTGTTATTGGAGGTGAAGGTCCAGAGCTTTCCAATTTAAAAAAACAGGTAAAAAGCCAGAAACTTGAGAATAAGGTGCATTTAATCGGCAAAATTCCTCAAAGTGAATTGGCTTCTTGGTTCAAGGCCTGCTATATCTTTTGTTTTCCTTCTACTTTTGCTTCAGAAGCTTTTGGGGTTTCACAAATTGAAGCGATGTCTTTTGGAAAACCTGTAATTGCCACAGAAATTCCACGTTCTGGCGTTAGTTGGGTAAATGCTCATGGTATTTCTGGAGTTAATGTTAAACTAGGTAGCGCAACAGAATTAGCCCATGCCATTCAATTACTTGCCAACGATACTAAATTGTATCAGAAGTATTCAGTTGGAGCAAAACATAGGTATGAAACCATGTTTAAGCCTAAACAGATGGTAGATGCTATGTTGAACCAATATTTAAGATTGATTGGCGCGGCAGCTACAAGTTTTCAAGATTTGCCCAAAAAACCAAAAGTTTCAATTATCACTGTTTTATTAGATAATAAAAAATATATAAAAGACGCAATTGAATCTGTTTTATCTCAAGATTATGAGAATATAGAATATTTAGTTATTGATGGTGATTCTAAAGATGGTTCAGTTGAAATAATTGAAAGTTACAAGGATAAAATTCACGTTTTTATTTCCGAAAAAGATGAGGGAGTTTATGATGCTTTGAATAAAGGGATTTCCAAGGCTAGTGGCGATATTATTGGTCTTTTGCATTCAGATGATTTTTTTGACCACCCAAGAGTTATCTCAATCATTGTAGAGAGATTCTTGAAAGAAAAGGTGGAAGCCGTTTATGGCGATTTACGATATATTGGCAATACAGGTAAAAACGAAATTGTAAGGGTTTGGAAAGCTGGGGCATATAAACCAAATTTTTTCTACAAAGGCTGGATGCCACCGCATCCAACTTTTTATGTTCGACGAGAAGTGTATCAAAAGTTTGGTTCATTTAATACCCAACTTAAGTTTGCTGCAGATTATGAACTGATGTTACGATTTATTTTGAAACATCAAATTACCCTTAGTTATATTCCAGAGTTTTTAGTGAAAATGAGGGTAGGCGGAGCAAGTAATAGAAACTTAAGTAATAGAATTAAGGCAAATATTGAAGACAGAAAAGCATGGAAATTGGTGGAAATTAAACCAGGATTTCTTACTCTTGTGTTAAAACCTCTCAAAAAGATATTTCAATATAGTATTTTTAATCAATCATGGAACAAGCATCAATAGATTCACACAAAGCACCAGAGCCAGTTGGCCATTATCCGCATGCACGCCGTGTAGGCAATTTGCTATTCTTATCAGGCGTTGGTCCAAGAGAGAGAAATACTAAAAAAATTCCTGGTGTTGAACTAGACGACCAAGGAAATATTATAAGCTACGATATTGAAGCACAATGCCGTTCGGTGTTTAACAATATTAAAAATATTTTAGAAGATGCTGGTAGCAGTTGGGATAAGATTGTAGATGTTACCGTGTTTCTTACTAACATGAAAGACGACTTTAAAACCTACAACAAACTTTGGGCAGAGTATTTTGCCGTTGACCCACCTTGCAGAACTACCATAGAAATCAATTGTTTACCTACACCCATTGCTATTGAGTTAAAAGTGATTGCTACCATTTAACTATGAAGTATGAAGTATGAACTATGAAGTATGAACTATGAACTATGAGGAGGCGGGAACTTCTTCACATCACTAATTCATAATTAACGTTGCGGCCTCTTTCGTTGCTTGCTTGTAAAATGCCTTTTTGAACCAAATCTTTTATATCGCGT
>JBIKKC010000303.1:0-2593 GCA_044360615.1 Bacteroidia bacterium
GTTCCCAATACGGACCTTTGTTATCGCTGTTGGCAAAAAACATTTCTTCTGTAGTGCCATACCAACTTTCCATGTTAAACATGCCACAATGGGCAATAAATGTTTTAAAGCGCTTGTTATGATTACCAGCAAGCCAATATACACTGTAGCCGCCAAAGCTAGCACCAACGGCCCCTAGCTTGTTTTTATCTACATAACTTTCTTTGGCTACAGCATCAATGGCACTTAAATAATCTTTCATACATTGCCCGCCATAATCTCCTTGTATGGCATCGTTCCATTCACTACCAAAGCCTGGCAAACCTCTTCTATTCGGTGCAACTACAATATAGCCTTTAGCAGCCATAAGCTGGAAATTCCAGCGGTAAGAGAAAAACTGACTCACGGCACTTTGTGGGCCACCTTGGCAATACAATAGCGTAGGATATTTCTTAGTAGGATCAAAATCTGGCGGGTAAATTACCCAAACTAGCATGTCTTTGTTGTCTGTAGTTTTTACCATGCGCTGTTCTACCTTGCCCATTTTTAATTCGCTCAACAATGTTTTATTGGCAAAGCTAAATTGGGTTTCTACTTGGTTTGAACCAAACTCAAATAAAAACAATTCCGAAGGCATGCTAATGCTCATTTTAGAAGCCAAAAACATTGGTTTTTTATTGGTAGTAAAAAAGCAAAAATTGCCATAATCAAAGTTGCCTTTGGTTAAAGGTAATACACGACTCACACTTCTTAATTTTGGATCAAAAAGACAAATTTGCTTAGTGGCAGCCATAGTAGCCGTAAATGCAAAACGGCTGTTATCTATCCAACAAAAATTTTCAAGGGTATAATCAAAATTATCACTCACCTTTTGAATCCTTGCATCTCCTTGCAGGTTGGCCATCACCAAGGTATTTCTATCGCTTTCGTAACCTGGGGTGGGCATGCTTAACCAGGCTATTTTGCTACCATCTGGCGAGAATTGTGGGTTTTTATCATAGCCTTTATTGCTTTCAGAAATATTTTTGGTAAGGCCTGTTGCTAACTCGTACACATAAATATCGCTGTTGGTAGAGAGTGCATCGGCAGTGCCATATAATTTTTTACAATCGTAGGCCAATATTGTACCTGCCGGGTTCCAATTAAATTCATCGTCATCGCCATGCGGTGGCACCGGGCAATCAAAACGTTCGCCCAACATAATATCTTTTGCTTCTCCTTCTAAATTTCCATTGCTATAAGCAATTACAAAAAGATGTGAATAGGCATAATCATGCCAAGCATCCCAATGGCGGTAGTAGAGTTCATCTATAATTCGGGCATTACATTTATCTAAATCTGGGTAAATTTCTTTTACTTCTTGATCCAATTTTACATCTGCCACATAGGCTATATGCTTCATAGTTGGCGCATACTTATACCCATTAATGCCGCCCTTAATTTTACTTACTTGGTTTTTGTTGGTGCCATCCAAATTCATTTCAAACAATTGGGCTTCACCCTCTACTACAGAAAGGAAGCTAATCTTTTTGCCATCTGGCGTAAAGCGGGCAGCAAAGGCATTAAGGCTTGCGCCAGTAATGGCAACAGCCTCAGTTTTTCCAATTATGGCTTTGCTATAAATTATATTAGTACCCTTATTGGCTTTTAAATCATAGGTTTTAACACCAAAGATAGCCAGCTTACCATCGGGCGAAACTTGCGGTTCGCTTACTCTACCAAACTGCCAAAGCGTTTCTATATCCATTTTTTTCTGACCCAAGGCCAATAAAGGTATGCTCATTAATAGGAGGGCTAATTTTTTCATTGAAAGATTAAAATTTGTAAGGACAAGTATAAAAAATAGTTGCGAGTTTATCGCAGCCGATTAATTATTCGCTTTTGCTAAATGTCCTTTTGAAAATTCATCAGGTGTTCGCACATCAATAATTGTAGCTGTTGGCATTTTGTCTTTCGTTTTCTGTCAGTTTAAGGCTGCATTGTCGGTCATTTTAGGGTTGCACATAACGTTTATATCACCGCAATAAACTTCGTCAAGCGCTCCCCAATAGCAATTAGGCGCTATTCAATTGCGTTAACTGAGTAAAAGCTATTACTGGGTTTATTTGGGCTGAGGTATGCATGGGTGTTAGGTTTTGGTTTAAACAAAGCTTATAAAGGTATCCTCTAAACCTTCTTTTTCCTTCTCAACCGCTCCTCTCCAAACATTAAAATCTTATCTATAAACTCATAAGGTTTGTAGTTATTAAGTGCGCATTGATGAAAGATTGCTGTGGCGGGGGTCATGCCAGGTAAAGAGTTTATTTCTATGAAAATAACTTCTACTTTATTGGCTGCATAAATTCTTACAAAAGCATCTATTCTACAATAACCTTCAACCCCTAAAACTTTAGCCCCAGCCTTTAATACTTCTTGTACTTTCTTACTTATGTTTTGGTTCATTCGAGGTGTTTTAGCGTATCGCGCTGGCGTTATGTTTTGTCCTTGACCCGCTAAAAACTTTTCTTCCAAACTTAATATTTCACTTTCTGCTAAGGTTTCGCTGGGTTCAAAGGTTTCGTAAAATAATTTACTTCCTTTGTAATGGGTTAGCATGCCGCCTGTTACTTCTAAG
>JBIKKC010000094.1:0-8314 GCA_044360615.1 Bacteroidia bacterium
TGTTGCTCTATGTAAACGGGTGAGTAAGGATTTGCCCAATTAAAAGTATTTAAAAAGGGGTTATGGGTGAATGGACCTCCAGGAATGTTTATATTAGCCCATGGTAAAAAATCAATGTTAACGGGATTGGCTGGGTCTGTTTTAGAACCATTAATACATTGTGCATATAACCTACCATAAATGGATAGAAATAAGATTAGTGTAAAGTAAATAGTTTGTTTCATAGCTAGTTAATTTTTCTGCCAGTTAGAAATACTTTCTGATATTCTCCATTGATATAATTTCCATTTCTAAAATATCCGCTAATGATGGTTTTATGCTCGTCTAAACTAAACTCCCCTCCATTCATCAAACCACTTGAACGTTCATGAAGGTAAATATATTTATCTGAAATCACATACCTTAGATTAGGGTTAATTTTTGAATCTAAGTAACCAAATTCGCGGTAATAATAGGGCAATCCTTTTATGCGCATGTCTATTGAACTTGCTATGCCTTCATCCTCATCATAATTCCCGAAAGGACCATTAATGGGGTTTTTGACAATACTATCTCCAAAGTTCCTAGCGCTGAAATAAAACTGTATATCAATAGAATCGAAGGTTTTTGTAGTATCAAATTTAATTCGGTATTTACCCATAATTGCCATATCCATGTATCGATCTGTTAGCCTAAAGTTGAATACAGTTGAGTCATAACCATCATCTTTTGGATTGCAAAGTGTATTGGGTTTCCAGCGCATAGCATGATAAATGGTAAAGTTTTGGGGCATTTTTTCTAGGTTAAAATCACGTTGAACTGCGCTCCCAGTTAATACTTCTGCCCCAATATACCATTTATGGGTATACTCTTTGCCAGCAAAGGGTGATCTAAAACGAAGGAAGTGTTTTGAAGTAAAGGTGTCTTTTGTAGGGATAATTGCATATTCATTAAAATCGTAGGCCATATCTAAAAAAACTTCAGCACTTGGCTCTGAATAATTGATACAAGGGTTAGTAGGAGCAATATCTTCATACTTACAGGCGCTTGTTATTAATAGGAAAGTAAATAGTGTTGGATAAAGTTTCATCATTTTTTAGATTTAGTTTATTCCTTAATTATAGTTTTTTTTTAAACTATCAATTTCCTTTTGCTGAGAAAGAATATAGAGAGTTAGCTCTTCGATTTTTGAAGTAATAGCATTTGAAAATGATTTACATCAATTTCATTGTTACTATTGGCAATGTCTGTTGCAGAGGGTATGCCTGGCAAATGCTTATTTACTTTTAGGAATGCTGATAGTGAATTTAAGTCTATTAAAGAATAGCAAGAATCGAAAACATAATCTGGCACTGGCATAGAGTTGGTTACTATTACTTTTTTTGCATAAGTAGTTCCATTATCATGGTTAATAGAAAAAATAGGATTACCCACATTATTAGTTACCAAAAATGCAGTATTTGTTCCCATGTATTTTCCTTGAACATGGAAAATTGCTTGTGGGCTTATAGTAGAAACTCCAATTCTGCCATTTGAGCCAATTTTGAAATATACATTATCTTCAATAAGGTTACTACCGCTGGCATTGTTGCCTTCAACCTGAAATAAAAATTGACTGTTCCCTGAGAATCCACCTTTTAATCTTAGTAATTTAGCATTGCTTCTATGATTATAAAGAAACATATTTAAATTATCAGTCGCATTGTCTTCAGATTTAACTTCTAAATATGCATTGCTAAATGGAGATTGATTATTAAAACCAATGTATCCCTTATTTTGAACATATAAATTTTGATCCAAATATGTATTTTCTGTTGCATGAAAATTACCATTTAGGTCTAATTTATATTGCGGATTATTACTGCTGCCAAAACCATCTCCAATACCCACCTTACCTGTTGTTCCAACTCCTGCAGAGGGTGTAACATAAATGGTTGGAATATCGCTATTAAAACCTACAGTTAATGAATTAGTTTGGGTAGACCCTTGGAGCGGGTATATATTTCCATTAATATCTTTTGTTCCAGTACCGATTATAAATCCACCCTTTTCTTCAACGTCAATATCTTTTCCCAAAGCAAAAAAGCTTCTTGTGCCAGAATTGCCAATAACATTATTGCCTATTAAAAAGTTATCTTGACCAATTGTAGAAAAGGGAATTTGATTTCCTTTTCCAAGTACGTAGGTATTAGTATTAGTAATTAAATTTCCTTCGCCAATTGAAAGGGTATTCCCTGTAAATGATTTTAACCAAACATTCCCATTGTTAATGAATTCTATACTATTAGATGTGCTATTAGTACTGGTTCCAAATACGGCTGGCACAGCAGGATTAGGTTGAAAAGTATTACCTCCAATGTCCCAAGGTGTTTGTGAAAATCCGCTCGTTAAAAAAAAGCAGTTAATTAAAAATAAGGTTAATTGGTGTTTCATAGAATTATTATTTGATAAATCAAAGTTTAAGAAATTATATTAATTATCAAAGAAGAAATTGTAAAAAAGCTATTCTAGCATTAAAAAAATGACTTTAAAGGGCTTTTACGCTGTTCGAATGTTATTAAAAAGAGCTCAATGGAGTTTGCGTTAGATTTGCAAAACGTAACCAACCACCAAAACATTTTTGCGCAAGGCTATAATAAATATACCAATGCCATTGCTTACGAGTACCAATTGGGCTTTTTTCCAGTGCCTATGTTTAGGTATACGTTTTAGTTAATTATTCTGCCTCACAATTGTCTGGACAATAAGCTTTGGGATTGGGGCCATTTCTTAAGCGTAAGATTGTCCCATCATTTTTACCATAATTGCCACCTTCAAAAATGAGAAATATATTTTCGGAGCTTGGGTCGAAGCCAAAAGAAAAGTTGATAGTTTCTGACTTACTTGGAATACTTTCTATTATGTTTAATAATGCGGCAACATCTATATTTCCTCCGAGGGTTTTTCCAAAATGGTCTTCTTTGTAAGAATTCATTAATAGTTTAAATGTGTTATCGTTAATCCATTCAGTAATGGGTTCAACAAAAATATATTGACTATCTGCATGGCTAGAATGGTGGGCAAAACCTGTTTTTAAACGAAAGGCCTTGTTCTCGTCTTGAGGCAAGGGGTTAGTACCTAAAATTAAAATACCAAGTTGCCCAAATTGCGGTTCTTTATAAAACTTGAAGGAAATTAAACCCTTTTTATTTTTGGCGTTATTTAGTAAGTCCTGTAGTTCTTTTTTGCCAATGCTACCACCTCTATTAGCAGATGGAAAATTATCTTCAAAAGCCTTAATAGCTTCCCAATATTCTTGCTTATCTAAGGTTGAAGCGGCCTTGTATTCTTGGCCACAAGCCATGCTAATGAGTAGCAAAGCAAGGTAAGCTGCATTGCGCAGTTGATAAAAGGCGGGGGTAATTTTTTTCATAAGATTAAATTCAGGTTAAAGATAATAAAAATTAGATTAAAAAATAATTTAATTTTCTTAGGGCTATATTTGCTGCATTATGAAAACAATAGATACAATTAATTTTTCTGGTAAAAGAGCCTTGGTTCGTGTAGATTTTAATGTACCCTTAGATAAAAAGACTTTAGAAATAACAGACGACGCCCGCATTAGGGCAACTGTTCCAACCATAAAAAAGATTTTAGCAGAAGGTGGTTCATGTATATTAATGAGCCATTTGGGTAGGCCTTTAAAGAAGTTAAAAGAAGATGGTACAATTGATATAGAAAAACATACCCTTAGAAACACTTTGGCCAAGGTAAAAGAATTGCTAAATGTACCTGTAAAATTTGCCAGCGATTGTATAGGCGATGAAGCTGCGGCAATGGCAAAGGAGTTAAAATCTGGCGAGGTTTTATTATTAGAAAATTTACGTTTTTATAAAGAGGAAGAAAAGGGTGATGAATCTTTTGCTGCTAAGCTTGCCAAGTATGGCGATGTTTATGTGAACGATGCTTTTGGAACCGCGCATAGAGCGCATGCCTCAACTGCAATTATTGCTAAGTTTTTCCCCCAAGCCAAGTGTTTTGGCTACGTAATGGCAAAGGAAATTGCCAATGCAGAAAAGGTAATTCACCAAGCAGCGCGTCCGTTTACTGCCATAACAGGTGGTGCTAAGGTTTCGGATAAGTTATTAATTCTAGAAAATTTAATTGATAAGGTTGACAATCTAATTATTGGTGGTGGCATGGCTTACACTTTCTTAAAGGCTATGGGTTATGAAATTGGTTCAAGCCTTTGTGAAGAGGATAGGTTAGAGCTATGTTTAGAATTGATGAAGAAGGCAGAAAGTAAGGGTGTTAAATTGTTGCTACCCGAAGATTCTGTAGTAGCCGATGCTTTCTCCAATGAGGCAACTGTTAAAGTTTGCGATAATAAATTAATAGAAAAAGGTTGGATGGGTTTAGATATTGGTCCGAAAGCAGCAGCCCATTTTGCAGAAGTTATTAAAGCCTCAAAAACTATTTTATGGAACGGGCCAATGGGGGTTTTTGAAATGTCTAATTTTGAAAATGGCACTAAAACTGCTGCCATAGCAGTAGCAGAAGCTACAAAAGGTGGAGCATTTAGTTTAATTGGAGGTGGAGATAGTGCTGCAGCAGTAGCGCAGTTTGGCCTAGAAGATCAAGTAAGTTATGTAAGCACGGGTGGTGGCGCTTTGCTAGAATACTTCGAGGGAAAAACCCTTCCAGGTATTGAAGCTATTAATGCCTAATGTTTTTAAAAAAGTATAAGTACGCCCTACTTTGGGCATTGGTAATTTTGGGGGCCTGCGGAATTAATGGAAATAGTATTCCTCAGATTTCGTTTGATATTGGCATAGATAAAATTGCTCATTTTATATTTTTCGGACTCCTAGCTTGGCTCATTTATGTTGCAGAAAAACGCCATTTGTTTTGGGCAATTTTTATCTCTTCTATTTATGGCATAAGTATAGAGTATATGCAAATGACCGTTTTCGTGAATAGGTCTTTTGATTATGCAGATATGCTAGCAGATGTAATAGGAGCAGTGGCCATACTTCCTATTGCTTATTTAAGTAAAGGGAAACAACGCTTAAAGTAAACTTCTTAAATCGCCACTAATGGGTTTTTTTTCCTTGTCTGAAAAAAGCACACCCGAAATTTTTGTGATTAATTCTTCCGGGTTAAATGGTTTGCTAATGTAATCGTTCATTCCACTTTCTAAAACCTTAGATCTAGCATCTGCATTTACATTTGCAGTTAGTGCAAAGATGGGAGTAGTAATTTGCATTTCTCTTATTTTTTTAGTGGCTTCAAAGCCATCCATTTCTGGCATTTGTAGGTCCATTAGAATAAAATCGTAGGTATTTTCTTGAACCATTTTTACGGCTTCTTTACCATTATGGGCGAGGCTAATTTTAGTTTTCCAGCGGTCTAAAAATTTAGAGGCTACATAAACATTCATTTGGTTATCTTCTACTAAAAGCACAGATAAATTTTCAAATGCTTTAGGCGGTTCCTCTAATACAGAAGAGGCTGTACTTATTTTTTGTTCCGAATTAATTTTAAATGTTAAGGTGAACCAAAAATGGGTGCCTTTGTTTACTTCGCTTTTCACTTCTAACTGCCCACCCATAATTTCTACTAGCCGTTTACAAATGGCCAATCCTAAACCAGTGCCACCAAATTTGCGTGTAGTTTCATTAGAGGCTTGTGTAAATTGCTCAAATATCTGTGGAAGGTAGCCTTCCTCAATGCCCATACCTGTGTCTTTAAAATTAAATTGAATACTAATTTCTTCTTCGTCTCTTTTTTTGGTAAGTAGCTCTACCGTAATCTGCCCTTCTAAGGTAAACTTAATAGCATTTGAAATAAGGTTGCCAAAAATCTGACTTAAGCGGGTAACATCTCCAATAATGCTTGTTGGGATATTATTACTGGTTTTAAGCTGTAGTTTTAAATTCTTTTCATTGGCTCTCCCTGCAAAAGATTTAAGGCTATTTTGAACCAACTCAATTAAGTTAAAACTACTGGTCTCAATGTCCATTTTGCCCGCATCTATTTTACTAAAATCTAGGATGTCGTTAAGCAAATACATGAGGTTATCTGCAGAATATTTTAAGGCATTTAAGTTTTCTCTTTGTTCCCTTTTGGGATTTTCACTTAAGAGTAAATTTATTATTCCTATTACACCATTCATGGGTGTTCTAATTTCATGACTCATGGTAGATAAGAATAGGCTTTTGGCTCTATTGGCTTCCTCTGCTTTTTCCAAGGTTATCTTGTATTCTTCTTCTAGTTGTTTGCGGTAATTAATATTGCTAAAGGTGCCAATAACTCTAGTAGGATTTCCCTCGGCATCCGTTTCAGCTATTTTCCCTCTGTCTAGAATCCAAATAAATGAACCATCTTTTTTAAGCATGCGGTATTCTTGCTCATAGAAATGCGTTTTGCCTTCTAAGTGATTGACAAAGGCCTCCCAAGCTGTTTTTATATCTTCTGGATGAACCATTTCTTCCCAGCGATAAGGAATGGTTTCAAAAGATTTAAAGCCTAAAATTTCATTTAAAATGGGGGAGAAAAAACTTTCATCTGTTACTAAATTAACATCCCATACGGCATCTCTACTTCCAGATAATGCATAATTCCATCTCTTGCTGGCATTTTCTAATTCTTGGTCTTGCTTAATAACATCAGTAATATCTTCTACAATACCCAATATTAGTTCAACTTCACCATGGGCATCTAGTATTGGAATTTTATACGTTTTAACAATGATAGTTGATTCTCCTTTTTCTATATTTAATTTTTGGATTAGAATAGGTTCTTTGTCCTTAATTATCATTTTATCTATTTGGGTATAGCGCTTTATTTCGCCCCCATCATTAAAAACCTCTTCATCTGTTCTACCAATTACAAGGCTTTGTTCAATGCCAAAGATGTATTCTAATTCTTTATTCCATAAAGTGTAGGTAAGGCCTTGTTTTACATTTTTAACAAAGATGCCCAGAGGCAAATGTGAGATGAGTTTATTTAAAAATTCGCTTTGTTGATCTTTTAGGATCGATTCTAGCTGCCTTTGGGTATAATCGTTTGCATTTATTATAATTCCTGTTGTTCCATTACTTTCAATATAAGTCGTGAAAGTAACTTTGAAATATTTTTTTCCTTCTCTAAAATCATAATCAAAATTAAACGAAAATGCCTCTTCCTTTAAAGCTTTTGCATACCAGCTATTCCAAAGTTTATAAATACCATGCTTACTATCTGGTAGCAGAATGGTTTGTCCTATTTGGATTTCTTTTTTCCAAAAACTTTTGTATAAATTTCTAAAAACGTCATTGAAGTGGGTAAGGTTAAAGTTAGCATCAACACACCATATAGCATCTTTGTGGTTATGCATAAAGGCTAAAAATTTTGCATCATTAGGAGCTTCAGGGGCCTCAATGATTTGAGGAGGTTCTTCCTTTACCTTATAAAATAAATACAGTGCAATGGTTTTAGGAATTATGAATAGTATTGGCCAAGCCAAGCCTTTACTCTTTAGCAAAATTGCTATCAGTAAAATACTGGTTAGAATATCTAACAAAATAAATTGAAGTAAACGTTTTTTCTCTTTAGTCATGTTCCTTCATTAGTGAGCGTTCAATTTTCCAAGGTTTATTTTCTGCGCTATAAAGATGCCCATTTTTTACAAATAATGGTGAATTGAAATTATTTAAGTATAAGGCTCCAGTGCCTAAACCTTGCGGCAATTTACAAGCTTTGGTAGCAACCCATTGGGCAATGGCATTTAAACCAATATTAGATTCTAAGGCCGATGTAGACCACCAATTAATATTCAATTTCTCTGCAATTTGTATCCAATTATCA
Source organism: Bacteroidia bacterium (assembly GCA_044360615.1). Lineage (GTDB taxonomy): Bacteria > Bacteroidota > Bacteroidia > UKL13-3 > UKL13-3 > B1. The sequence continues at coordinate 7,807 of JBIKKC010000094.1, forward strand.
GCCATGGCTAAGCCCCCAATAAGAGTAGGTTTAAGAATAATAAAAGCTGGTTTAAGTAATTTTAGTAAGGCTTCTTTTTCTTCCTTAGTTTGTATCCCAATGAGTTCTTCATCTAAAGCAATTGCAAGGGATGCGTCTTTGCATAATTTGGCCATAGCATCAAATTGTTTGGGTGCAATAGGCTGTTCTATAGAATGCACTTCAAACCGTCTTAACTCTTTTAATTTGGCGTAAGCGTCATCCTTATTAAATGCGCCATTGGCGTCTAATCTTATTTGAACTTTAGAGGGGCTATTAATTTTCCTAAACTTTTCAAGCATCCTGCATTCCGCATCAAAATCATGTGCGCCAATTTTAAATTTGATACAATCAAAACCTTGGTTCACTTTTTCTTGCGCTTCTTGCAACATAGGTTCAAGCGCATTCATCCACACTAAACCATTAATTGGAATTGCTTGGCCTCTTATAAAATCTGAGTTAAACAAAATTCTTTTACCACCTTGTTGTA
>JBIKKC010000008.1:0-24389 GCA_044360615.1 Bacteroidia bacterium
GAACCCGCTGCAGGTTTTAATGTATGTAATTTCATTGCCTGGTGCTTAGATTTTTTCTATTTTTAACAAATGTGCCACTTTATTGATCATACCCATCATTTGAGGAGTTGCTTCAACTTCTCTAGAGTGATGTAATTTGGTAAAACCAAGAGCACGAACGGTGCGCTTTTGACCTTCCATGCGGTCGATTGCACTTTTAACCTGCGTAATTTTTAATTTTTCCATGGTCTTATTCGTGTCCGTTAAATACTTTCTTTAAACTAATTCCTCTTTGTTGAGATATGGTGTAGGCATCACGCATTTCTAACAATGCGTTAATTGTAGCCTTAACCACATTGTGTGGATTAGAAGAACCTTTAGATTTTGCTAATACATCTGTAACTCCAGCACTTTCAAGAACTGCACGCATAGCACCACCAGCTATTACACCAGTACCATGTGCAGCAGGCTTAAGAAATACGCGTCCACCGCCATATTTACCTAATTGTTCGTGAGGCACAGTTCCTTTCAATACTGGAACTTTTACTAGATTCTTCTTTGCATCATCTACCCCCTTAGAGATAGCATCAGTTACTTCAAGAGATTTTCCCAATCCGTAACCAACCACTCCATTTCCATCACCAACTACCACTAGAGCAGAGAAACTAAATGTTCTACCACCTTTGGTTACTTTGGCTACGCGGTTTATAGAAACAACTTTTTCTTTAAGTTCGATATCAGTTGTTTTAACTTTTTTTATGTTCGCTGTTGACATACTTTCTTTCTCCGATTAAAATTTAAGACCACCTTCACGGGCACCTTCTGCAAGAGCTTTCACTCTTCCATGGTATAAATAACCGCCACGGTCAAATACAACTTCTATTATACCAGCTGCAATTGCTTTTTCTGCAAGTGCTTTGCCCACTAAAACAGAGGATTCTGATTTAGGAGATTTCTCTGTCAAACTTCTAGATGAAGTGGCAACTAAAGTTTTACCACTCAAATCATCAACCAGTTGGGCATAGATAAATTTATTGCTCCTAAATACCGACAAACGTGGCTTTTGAGCAGTTCCTGATACGCGGCTGCGAATACGGGAACGAATTTTCTGTCTTCTTGTTTCTTTCTTAACCATAGCTCAATCTTATTTAGAAGCAGTTTTACCTGCTTTTCTTCTTAATGTTTCACCTACAAACTTGATACCTTTACCTTTGTATGGCTCTGGAGCGCGGAGTGAACGAATTTTAGCCGCAACTTGACCCATCAATTGTTTATCGATACCTTCTAAAGTAATAATTGGATTCTTACCTTTTTCTTGCTCAGTTTTTACTTTGATTTCCTTAGGAATTTCAAAGTAAATATGATGCGAATAACCAAGGGTTAAATCTAAAACATTACCTTCATTGGTAGCTTTGTAACCCACACCCACTAATTCTTGGCGTTGGGTGTAACCTTGGGTAACTCCTGTTACCATATTGTTTACTAAAGAACGGTACAAACCATGCAATGCCTTATGGCGTTTTTGGTCTGTTGGTCTTTGTAATTGTATATTTCCATCAGTTATTTCTAAAGTAATATCCTGATCTAATTGTTGTGTTAATTCTCCTTTAGGACCTTTTACGGTAACTAGATTAGAAGAAGATACTTTAATATCTACACCTGCTGGAAGTTTAATGATTGCTTTTCCTATACGTGACATGCTGGCTTTCTCCTATTAATTAATAAACATAACATAATACTTCACCACCAACATTATGGATGCGTGCTTCTTTTTCTGTCATAACTCCTTTAGAAGTAGTTACAATAGCTACACCCATACCGTTGATAACTCTAGGAAGTGAGTCTGCTGCGGCATAACGACGCAAACCTGGACGGCTAATACGCTCTAAATTTTTGATGGCTGAGGTTTTAGTAACCGGATGGTACTTCAACGCGATTTTAATAGTACCCTGACGATTTTCAACATCTTCGAATTTATAGTTAAGGATATATCCTTTTTCGAAGAGTACACGGGTAATCTCCTTCTTTATGTTGGAGCTAGGAATCTCTACAATACGATGGTTTGCCTTGATCGCATTGCGGAGCCTGGTTAAATAATCTGATATTGGATCTGTCATATGTTATCTTTTTTACTTGCTAGCAGTAAGCCAAGGCTTTTACTCTTACTAGCTAAGTGGTTATTAAACTTAAAAGGGCTGCGAATATAATAATATTCACCTCCCTTTACCAAATTTTTTTCTGAATTACCAGCTGGATTTGGTTACTCCAGGAATCTTACCCATTAAAGCTAGTTCACGAAACTGATTACGGCAAATGCCAAAATCTTTCATGTAGCCCTTTGGACGACCTGTTAATTTACAACGATTTTTCAAACGAACAGGAGATGCATTGCGTGGAAGTTTTTGCAATCCAGCGAAATCTCCAGCTTGTTTTAACGCTTCACGTTTAGCCGCAAATAAGGCTACAATTCTTTCTCTTTTGCGCTGACGTGCTTTTACTGACTCTTTTGCCATGTTTAGTTTATTACGCTTTTTTGAATGGTAAACCGAATTCTTTTAATAACTCAAGGCATTGCTCATCTGTTGTGGCTGTAGTTACAAAAGTAATATCCATACCATTGATGCGGTTTACCTTATCGATTACGATTTCTGGGAAAATGATTTGTTCTGTTATACCCATATTGTAATTTCCTCTTCCGTCAAAACCTTTAAGCTTTAACCCTTGGAAATCACGAACACGTGGTAAAGAAACAGCAACCAAACGATCCAAAAATTCGTACATACGATCTCCGCGAAGGGTTACACGTGTTCCGATTGGAACATGCTTTCTCAATTTAAAGTTAGAGATATCCTTCTTAGAACGAGTAGGCACAGCTCTTTGACCAGTTATATTACTTAACTCTTCAATAGCTTGATCCACTAATTTTTTATCGGCAACGGCTGCACCGATACCTTGGTTAATGCAAATTTTTAATAACTTAGGAACCATCATTGAGTTCTTATAGTTAAACTTTTCCTGCATAGCAGGAATAATTTGCTTCGAATATTGTTCTTTTAATCTTGGTGTATACATACTACTTTACTCCTTAATCAATAAAATCACCAGACTTCTTAGATACTCTGGCAAGTTTACCTTTATCATTTAACTTACGGCCAACTTTAGTAGCTTTACCTGATTTATCAACTACCATAAGGTTAGAGATATGAACAGGAGCTTCTTTTGAAATAATGCCTCCATTTTGATTTTGAGCATTAGGTTTGGTATGACGTTTTACAACGTTTACGCCTTCAACTATAGCTCTGTTAGTGTCGGTAATTACTTCTACTACGCGACCCTTTTTACCCTTATCATCACCAGCGATAACTTGTACATTATCTCCTTTTTTGATATGGCGTTTTACTTGACTGTTATACTTTCTTTCCATCTTACAGTACTTCTGGTGCTAATGAAACAATTTTCATGAACTGTTTTTCTCTGAGTTCGCGCGCAACTGGACCGAAAATACGGGTTGCACGAGGCTCATCTTGCGCGTTCAATAATACGCATGAATTATCATCGAAGCGAATGTATGAACCATCTTGTCTGCGTACTTCTTTCTTAGTACGAACTACAACCGCTTTTGATACAGTACCTTTTTTAACGGTACCTGAAGGTATTGCTGATTTAACAGTCACTACTATTTTATCTCCAACAGAAGCATAACGTCTAGCTGTACCTCCGAGAACACGGATGCACAATACTTCTTTTGCGCCACTATTATCTGCTACTTTGAGCCTTGATTCTTGTTGTATCATCGTTATTTAGCTTTTTCAATGATTTCTACTAATCTCCAACGCTTATCCTTGCTCAAGGGACGAGTTTCCATAACTCTAACGACGTCGTTGATACTACATTCGTTTTTCTCATCATGAGCTTTAAACTTGGAAGTCATTTTGATGAACTTTCCGTACTTGGGGTGCATTACCTTACGTTCAACGGATACGACAATAGTCTTCTGCATTTTATTGCTTACCACTTTGCCTATGATTACCTTCCTTGAGTTTCTTTCTACAGTTGTATTTTCCATATTCAACGCTTATTGAGCACTTAATAATTGACGTTTACGTTGCTCGGTTAGCAAGCGGGCAATCAACTTCTTATTTGCACTAATGATATTCGGGTTTTCTACAGGAGAAATAGCATGACCTAATTCTAACTTATTCAAGCCTGATCTCTCCTCACGGATTCTTGCTGCCAATTCCTTATTGGACAATTCCCTGATTTCTGTGTTCTTCATAATTATTCGCTATATTCAGGTTTAACAACAAATTTTGTAATAACAGGAAGCTTCTGAGACGCTAAACGCATGGCTTCTTCAGCTACTGCTTTAGGAACACCATCTGCTTCGAAGATGATGGTACCTGGCCAACAACGGGCCACCCAGAATTCTGGAGCACCTTTACCTTTACCCATACGAACTTCGGCTGGTTTTCGGGTCATTGGTTTGTCTGGGAATACGCGGATCCAAACTTGTCCTTCACGTTTCATGAAACGATTAAGAGCAACACGAGCCGCTTCCAATTGCTTGGATGTTAAAAAACAGCCATCTAAGGCTTTAATTCCAAAGCTTCCAAATGATAAGTTGTAACCACGTGTGGCATTACCCTTCATTCTTCCTTTTTGCTGTTTTCTATATTTGGTCTTTTTAGGCTGTAACATTTTTACAGTTAATTATACTTTCGAACAATTTATTATTTTCTTCTGCGATCACCACCGCCACCTGAAGGTCTTCTATCTCCTCCTCTTTCTCCACCTCTTCTATCGTTTCTTCTATCGCCACCACCTTCTCTTCTATCTGGTCTTCCACCTGGTCTATCATTACCTGGAGTTAAGCCAACATTAGGAGAAAGGTCGCGCTTTCCGTAAACTTCACCTTTACAAATCCATACCTTAATACCAATCTTTCCATAAACCGTTAAGGCTTCTGCAATGGTATAATCGATATCTGCACGCAAAGTATGTAGTGGTGTTCTTCCTTCTTTAAACACTTCTGAACGGGCCATTTCAGCTCCACCCAAACGTCCACTCACCATAACTTTAATTCCTTCTGCACCCATACGCATGGTTGAAGCAATTGCCATCTTAACTGCACGCTTATATGAAACACGCGCTTCAACTTGATTTGCAATAGATTCTCCAACTAAAACAGCATCTAACTCTGGGCGTTTAATTTCAAAGATATTGATGGCTACATCTTTCTTGGTTAATTTCTTAACCTCTTCTTTGATTTTATCAACTTCAGAACCTGCTTTTCCAATTACGATACCTGGTCTGCTAGTATGAATTGTAATAATCACACGCTTGATAGTACGCTCGATGATTATTTTTGCAATTCCACCTTTAGTGATACGCGCGTTTAGGTATTTTCTGATTTTCTCGTCTTCGATTAATTTTTCAGCGAAATTTTTACCTCCATACCAGTTAGACTCCCAGCCTCTGATAATGCCTAAACGAATTCCTATTGGGTTAACCTTTTGTCCCATTCTATTTATTTTATGCGTTTACTACTTCGTTACTTGGTACAACTGCTGCAACCTTACTGTCTACCACTAAGGTAACATGGTTTGAGCGCTTACGAATTCTATGTGCTCTACCTTGAGGAGCTGGCAAAATACGCTTGATCATTGGACCACCATCAACAAAGATGGTTTTTACGTATAATTCACTTTCCTCAACGCGACTACCTTCGTTCTTAGCTTGCCAATTTGAAATGGCTGAGCGAAGAAGTTTTTCCAAACGCATTGAGTTTTCTTTCTTAGCATTAAAAACTAAGATATTGAAAGCCTCTTCAACGCGTTTTCCGCGGATAAGATCTGCCAATAACCTCATCTTACGAGGAGAGGTAGGGCAATTATTTAATTTAGCTACTGCTTCCATTCTTATTAATCTTTCTTAACAGGATGCGACTTAAATGTACGGGTTGGTGCAAACTCTCCCATCTTGTGTCCTACCATGTTTTCAGTTACATACACAGGTATGAACTTACTGCCATTGTGAACAGCGAAGGTATGTCCAACAAAATCTGGCGTAATCATAGACCTGCGACTCCAAGTCTTTATTACCGATTTCTTCTTATTTTCATTCATAGAAAAAACTTTCTTTTCAAGTTTTACATCTACAAATGGTCCTTTCTTTAATGAACGCGCCATATTACTTATTTCTTCTTACGTCTTTCGATGATCATTGAATTTGAGTACTTCTTAGGAGTACGTGTCTTGTAACCTTTCGATTTCAAGCCTTTGCGTGAACGTGGGTGACCGCCTGAAGCTCTACCTTCACCACCACCCATTGGGTGATCTACTGGATTCATTGCTACAGGACGAGTTCTTGGACGTCTGCCTAACCAACGGTTAGCACCTGCTTTACCCTTAACCTCGTTCATATGGTCTGGGTTTGAAACCTGACCTACAGTTGCATAACAAGTAACTAAGATATTTCTTGTTTCGCCAGAAGCCAACTTAACTGTAGCATACTTACCATCGCGGTTAAGTAATTGTGCTGCAGATCCAGCTGATCTTACTAATTGACCACCACGACCAGGTTGTAATTCTACATTGTGGATTGTAGTTCCCAAAGGAATTTCTGATAAAGGTAATGAATTACCAATTTCAGGTGAAATTCCAGGGCCACTCATTACTTTCTGACCCGCTTCTAAACCACGTGGTGCTAAGATATATCTCTTTTCACCATCTGCATAAACTAACAATGCAATTCTACAAGTACGATTTGGATCGTACTGGATTGAATCCACAGTTGCCTCTACTCCATGCTTGTTGCGTTTGAAGTCGATGATACGGTATAATTGTTTATGACCACCACCTAAGTAGCGCATTGTCATCTTACCGGAATTATTTCTACCGCCAGAGCTCTTCTGACTAACTATAAGCGATTTCTCAACTTTATAGCCTGGGGTTAATTCTTCAAAGGTATTTGCTGCCTTGAATCTTGTTCCCGGTGTTACTGGTTTATATTTCCTGATTCCCATTGCTCGTATTAGATATTAGCGAAGAAGTCAATTTTTTGACCTTCCTTCAATGTAACTACTGCTTTTTTGAACGATGGTTTACGGCCAGAGAAAAATCCTTTCTTAGAAAATCTCGCTTTCGCCTTACCAGCGTAAATCATTGTGTTCACTTGAGTAACGTTTACACTGTAAACAGACTCAACAGCTTCTTTAATTTCGTTTTTAGTAGCCGTTTTTGCTACAATGAAACTCACCTTATTCAACTTCTCGCTGATGGCAGTGAACTTCTCGGTTACTAAAGGCTTCTTTAATATACTCATTTTGCCTTATTTTAAAATGTTCTCAATTACTTCCATTGAACCTTCTACAAGAATCAAATGATCTGCATGCAAAATATCATACGTATTTAAATCCTTTGCTGCCATAATTTTGGCTTTTGGAAGATTTCTTCCACTTCTTAGGATGTTTTCGTTATAATCTGCAAGAACCATTAAAGTCTTACTGTTAGCTGCCTTAAGACTGCTTAATAAGCTTATGTAATTCTTAGTTTTTGGGCTATCCATTGTAAAACCTTCTAACACGGTAATGCTATTTTCTTTAGCCTTATAGGTTAAAGCGCTCTTACGTGCCAATTGCTTTAATTTTCTGTTAAGTTTAAAGCTGTAATCACGCGGACGTGGTCCGTGGATACGCGCTCCTCCTACAAAAGTTCCTGATTTAATAGATCCTTTACGAGATCCACCAGTACCTTTTTGTCTGTGTAACTTTTTAGTTGAACCACTTACTTGAGATTTCTCTTTGGCAGAGTGTGTTCCTTGGCGCTGATTGGCCAAATATTGTTTTACGTCCAGATAGATGGCGTGATCATTAGGCTCAATACCGAAAATATCGGCATTCAACGTAACCTTCTTACCGGTTTCTGATCCACTGGTATTTAATATTGCTAATTCCATGTTACTTCTCTATCAATACAATTGAACCTTTATGACCAGGTACTGAACCTTTAACTACCATTAAGTTTTGATCCTTATGGACTTTCAGTACTTCAAGATTAGTTTTCTTAACACGAGTACCACCCATTCTTCCAGCCATGCGCATTCCTTTGAATACACGTGATGGATCTGAAGATGCTCCAAGTGAACCAGGCGCACGTAAACGATTATGCTGACCATGCGTTTGCATACCAACACCACTAAATCCGTGACGTTTAACTACACCTTGAAAACCTTTGCCTTTAGAAGTACCAACCACATCCACAAACTCGCCTTCAGCAAAAAGGTCGATAGTTAAGATCTGGCCTACACTAAGTGTTTGCTCATAACCTTGAAACTCTACCATTTTTGATTTTGGTGTAGTGTTGGCTTTGGTAGTGATACCTTTCAACGCAGCGGGAGTATTTTTTTCTTTTGCTTCTCCATACGCAATCTGCACAGCGGCATAACCATCTTTATCGTTGGTTTTTACTTGTGTTACTACACAAGGCCCTACTTCGATTACTGTGCAAGCAATTTGCTTACCATCAGAACCAAAGATGCTGGTCATTCCTAATTTTTTTCCTATTAAACCTGACATAATAATAGCTATCAAACTTTAATTTCAACATCAACTCCACTTGGCAATTCGAGCTTCATTAAAGCATCGACAGTTTTTGCGGTAGAACTGTAAATATCCAACAACCTTTTGTATGAGCACAACTGGAATTGTTCTCTGGCTTTTTTGTTCACGTGCGGTGAACGTAGAACTGTGTAAATTTTCTTGTGGGTAGGCAACGGAATTGGTCCGCTAACTACGGCACCAGTGGCCTTCACAGTTCTCACGATCTTCTCAGCTGACTTGTCAACGAGGTTGTGATCGAACGACTTTAATTTAATCCTTATTCTTTGGCTTACCATAACTCTTATGCTTTGGCGGATTTACCGTTAACTTTTGCTAATACTTCTTCTTGCACGTTTCTTGGTGCTTCTGCGTAGTGACTAAACTCCATAGTAGATGTTGCTCTACCAGAAGATAAGGTCCTAAGCTGTGTAACATATCCGAACATCTCGGCCAATGGAACTTTAGCTTTAACTACTTGTGCTCCGGCTCTTGAATCCATTCCTTCGAGTTGACCACGACGACGGTTCAAGTCACCAATAACATCACCCATATTCTCTTCAGGTGTAATTACCTCAAGCTTCATAATAGGTTCAAGTAGAATTGGGCTAGCTTTTCTAGAGGCTTCCTTGAAGGCTATCTTAGCTGCAATTTCAAAAGAAAGTGAATCCGAGTCTACTGCGTGGAATGAACCATCAAATAAACGTACTTTTAAACTTTCTACTGCAAAACCAGCTAACACACCATTAGACATTGCTGCTTTAAATCCTTTTTCTACAGATGGGATAAATTCTTTTGGAATAGATCCACCTACAATTTCATTTACAAATTCTAATCCTGGTTTGTCTGCTGAACCAGGTATGATTTCAAACTGGATATCGGCAAACTTACCACGACCACCTGACTGCTTCTTGTAAACCTCGCGGTGTGAAACAGATTGAGTGATTGTTTCTTTATAAGATACCTGTGGGGCACCTTGGTTGATCTCAACTTTAAACTCGCGCTTTAAGCGGTCAACGATAATCTCTAAGTGTAATTCACCCATTCCTGAAATTACAGTTTGACCTGAATCTTCGTCTGTGTGAACTTTGAAAGTTGGATCTTCTTCTGCTAATTTAGCCAAAGCCATACCTAACTTATCTGAATCTGCTTGCGTTTTAGGTTCAACCGCCAATCCAATAACTGGATCTGGGAAATCCATAGCCTCCAAAACAATTGGAAACTTTTCTGCACACAAAGTATCTCCAGTTTTAATATCCTTGAACCCAACTGCTGCACCAATATCTCCAGCTTCTAAGGCATCGATAGGATTTTGCTTGTTAGCATGCATTTGGAAGATACGAGAGATACGTTCTTTATTACCACTGCGTGTATTTAGAATATATGAACCAGCATCTAATTTACCAGAATAAGCACGCATGAAAGCTAAGCGACCTACGAAAGGATCTGTAGCAATCTTAAAGGCTAAGGCTGTGAAAGGCTCGTCTACGTTTGGCATGCGAGTTTCTTCTTTACCTGTATCTGGGTTAGTACCTGTTACACCTTGCTTATCGATAGGGCTAGGAAGTAACTCCATAACTAAATCTAGCATGGTTTGAACACCTTTGTTTTTGAAAGAAGAACCGCACAACATAGGTACAATCTTCATATCAATAACCGCTTTACGCAAGGCATCTAATATTTCTCTTTCTGTAATTGATGTTGGGTCTTCGAAGAATTTCTCCATCAACTTATCATCATATTCTGAAACAGCTTCTAATAATTTCTCTCTCCACTCAGTAGCTTCCTCAACCATATCAGCTGGAATTTCAACTACCTCGTAAGTCATACCTTTATCATGCTCATTCCAAACCATTCCGCGGAAGTTGATTAAATCAACAACTCCTTTAAACCCGTCTTCGGCACCAATTGGTAATTGTAAAGGAACTGCATGGCTGCCTAACATTTCTTTAACCTGTTTTACCACGTTTAAGAAATCTGCACCAGAACGGTCCATTTTATTTACGAAGCCCAAACGAGCTACGTTATAGTTATTTGCTAATCTCCAGTTAGTTTCTGATTGAGGTTCTACCCCATCTACTGCTGAAAATAAGAACACCAATCCATCTAATACACGCAGTGAACGGTTAACTTCTACTGTAAAATCTACGTGACCAGGTGTGTCAATGATGTTTATATGATATTGTTGGTTACGGTACTTCCAACCTACAGTGGTTGCTGCAGAGGTAATGGTTATACCACGTTCTGCTTCTTGCACCATCCAATCCATTGTAGAGGCACCATCATGAACTTCTCCTATTTTATGGTTTACACCAGAATAGTAAAGAATACGTTCAGTTGTAGTTGTCTTACCCGCATCAATGTGGGCAGCAATACCGATGTTTCTTGTAAATCTAAGGTCGCGTGACATTTATAATTATTCCTCTATTTAATTAGCTAATCTTAAAGTGTGAGAAGGCTTTGTTAGCTTCAGCCATCTTATGTGTATCTTCACGTTTTTTAACAGAAGCACCTTCATTTCTAGAAGCAGCTAAAATTTCTCCGGCCAATTTATCTGCCATTGTTTTTTCGCCACGTGAGCGGCTGTATTTAATTAACCACTTCATTCCTACGGCTACCTTACGATCTGCAGGTACTTCCATTGGAATTTGAAATGTTGCACCACCTACACGTCTAGATTTAACCTCTACGGCAGGCATTACATTATTTAATGCTTTCTTCCAAACGTCTAAGCCACGCTCTTGCGCTTTGGCTTCAACTTTATCTAAGGCCTCGTAAAAAATGTGGTAAGCTGTAGATTTCTTACCGCTCCACATCATATTGTTCACAAAGCGAGTTACCAACATATCGCTAAACTTAGGATCTGGTAACAGAATATGCTTCTTTGCTCTTGATTTTCTCATTGTATGAATTACTAGCGCTTAATGATTACTTCTTTTTTGCTTTAGGATCAACCGCTGCTTGTCCTGGCTTTGGTTTCTTAGTTCCATACTTAGAACGACGTTGGTTACGTCCGGCTACACCTGCAGTATCTAACGCACCACGAACAATGTGGTAACGAACACCCGGTAAATCCTTAACCCTACCACCTCTTACGAGTACAATAGAGTGTTCTTGTAAGTTGTGACCTTCACCTGGAATGTATGCGTTAATCTCGTTTCCGTTTGTTAAACGAACACGGGCAACTTTACGCATTGCCGAGTTAGGCTTCTTAGGAGTAGTAGTGTACACACGGGTACAAACACCTCTGCGCTGAGGACATGAATCCAAGGCTGGAGATTTACTCTTTGTTGTTACATCGTTGCGGCCCTTACGAACCAATTGCTGAATAGTAGGCATATCTTGCTGTTAACTACTTAATTATACTCTATTTGTCTTAAAAAAGGGACGGCAAAGGTAATGATTTCCGTCTAGTAGTGCAAGCGCTTGGCAAAAAATATTGCAAAATATTGATTGCTGAGCGGGTTATTACTAAACTTAACCATCAGTCTTACCGAGAAAACCCTCGTTTAAGGGGCTGCAAACTTAGGCTACTTCTTAAACATACACAAGCTATAGCCAAAAAATAATATAGAATCACTTAATAATTATTTCGCCATTGATTTCAAACAATTGATTTTCAAATATTTAAATTCATAAACTTTTGCGACTTTTTTTTATGTTAGCTGCTGAGCCACCAAGGCGCTAAGGCACGGTTTTACTTTTATAAGATATTTAATTCTACTTTTTAATGAGCCTTACCGTTGCTTTGTTGCTTCGTGTTAGCTCAAACAAAGGGCGCGAATTCACTATTGAGTTTTTAAAGTTAAAAATGGCTTTGGAGAATTTATTTTAGATAAAGGTTTGCTTACTTTCGTAAAGTGGTAAAAGACCTTAAAGAAATTATTTCCTCCCTACCAGATAGCCCTGGTATTTATAAATACTATGATGCCACTGGGGTATTGATGTATATTGGTAAGGCTAAAAGTCTAAAAAAACGTGTAAGTAGTTACTTTAATAAAACACATTACGAAAACCGCAAAACGGCCGTGATGGTAAGTAAGATTGTAGATATTCAATTTACTCTAGTTGAATCTGAGATGGATGCTTTGTTGCTAGAAAATGCCCTAATTAAACAGTTTCAACCTAGGTTCAACATTAGCCTTAAAGATGACAAGACCTATCCTTCTATAATTATAAAGAAAGAAAAATTTCCTCGCTTGTTTTACACACGAAATCTCATTAAGGATGGCAGCGAATATTTTGGCCCTTACGCGAGTGGCGCAATGATGCATACCTTGCTTGATTTGATTAAAACCACCTACCCTTTTAGAACTTGTAATTTGCACCTAAGCGAAAAAAATATAAAAGAAGGCAAATTTAGGGCATGCCTCGAATATGATATTGGCAATTGCCTTGCTCCTTGTATTGGTTTGCAAAGTGAAGAAGACTATAATGAAAACATGCGCGCTGCCAAAAGTTTGATTAAGGGTCAGTTAAGTGAAGCCAAATTACAACTAAAGAATAAAATGCAAGAGGCCGCCGCAGAATTACATTTTGAGACTGCTGCCCGCTATAAAAAGAAATTAGATAGCCTCGAGAATTACCAAAGTAAATCTACTGTTGTAAACGAAATTAAACATGATGTAGATGTATTTTCAATTGTTAGCGATGAGCGCTTTGCTTTTGCCAATTATATAAAAGTATCTAATGGCATTATTTGCCAAACACAAACCTTTGAAATAAAAAAGAAACTTGAAGAAAGCGATGCCACTTTACTAAATTTTGCCATTGCCGAGGTAAGAGAAAAATACCAAAGTGAGTCTAAAGAAATTATTGTTCCCATAAACCTAGATTGGGAAGATGAACGCATAACCATTACTGTTCCTAAAGGTGGAGAAAAGAAAAAGTTATTGGATCTGTCTATTAAAAATGCACTTTACTACAAGAAAGAAAAGTTATCTCAATATGAGAAGTTAAATCCAGAAATAAAGGTAGACCGCATTTTAAACCAAATGATGCAAGACCTTCGTTTAACTGAACCACCTAAGCATATAGAATGTTTCGATAATAGTAATTTACAAGGAACTAATCCGGTAAGTGCTTGTGTAGTTTTTAAAGATGCTAAACCAAGTAAAAAAGATTACCGGCATTTTATTCCAAGAACCGTAGTTGGACCAGATGATTTTGCCACCATGCGAGAGGTGGTTTACCGGCGCTATGCCCGACTCCTTGAAGAAAACCAAACTTTACCAAATCTGATTATTGTGGATGGCGGAAAGGGTCAATTGAGTTCTGCAGTAGAAAGCTTAAAAGAGCTTGGTATTTATGGTAAGGTTCCCATTATTGGAATAGCTAAAAGATTGGAAGAATTGTATTATCCAGAAGATGAAATGCCCTTATATATTGATAAGAAATCTGAAACCCTACGTATCATTCAACAATTGCGTGATGAGGCGCATCGCTTTGGTATTACACATCATCGCAAACGCAGAAGTAACAATACCTTGGTTACAGAGTTAGAAAATATAAAAGGAGTAGGTCCAGAAACTGCAAAGGCCTTGCTTCTAGAATTGAAGAGCGTAAAAAAAATAAAAGAGGCAAGTTTAGCACTCATTGTAGATATTGTGGGCGAATCAAAAGGCAAATTAGTGTACGCACATTTTCACTCGGATCAAGCATGAAAGCAGACGAAACATTTAAACAAAAAGCTTTACAATGGGCCAAGCAATTTGATACGGTTTGTATCTTAGATAACAATGCCTGCATTAATGCTTTTAACTTACACGAAGTTGAATTTGCTATTGCAGTAGGTGTTAAGGATAGCCTTACAGGAACTGGTGAAAACGATTGGGAGAAATTAAAGCTATTTAGTAATACCTATTATGAAGCTGAACCAATATTTGGCCTATTAACCTATGATTTAAAAAATCAATTAGAGGAGCTGCAATCTGCGCATGAGGATCAAATCAAATTTCCCCCACTCTACTTTTTTGTACCAGAACATTTGCTTTTGTTTGACACCCATGAACAATTGATGGTAGTTAGTGATAGCGGTGAAAGCATTTTAAAAGCCATTCAAAATACTCGGCTTGAACCAAACACTGCTGCAACAAAAAGTTTGGTGATGGAACAAAAAGTGAGTAAGCAGGAATACATTACCATGGTTGAAAAAATTAAAACGCATATTGTTGAAGGAGATGTATATGAATTAAATTATTGTGTAGAGTTTTTTAATAAGGATACGCATATCAATCCCTATGAAGTGTACCTTTCATTAAAAGCAATTTCGCCAACCCCATTTGGTTCATTTTTAAAGCTGAACCAACAATATGTAATGTGTGCAAGTCCAGAAAGATTTATAAAAAAATCTGCCGATAAACTTTTCTCACAACCCATTAAAGGTACTGCTAGGCGAGCCAATGATGAAGTTAGTGATGAAGCCATTAAACACAAGTTACTTCACTCTGAAAAAGAGCGTGCCGAAAACTTGATGATTGTAGATTTGGTAAGAAACGATTTGGCACATAGCAGCACCACAGGTTCTGTTGAAGTAAACGAATTATTTGGGATTTATAGTTTTAAGCAAGTGCATCAAATGATTTCAACTGTATCTGCCACCATCTCGCCAGAAGTGCACCCAGTGGAAGCCATAGCAAATGCTTTTCCTATGGGCAGCATGACAGGTGCACCTAAGGTAAAAGCTATGGAGTTGATAGAGCAATTTGAAATAACTAAGCGAGGCTTGTATAGCGGTGCTATTGGTTACTTGGCTCCCAATGGAGATTTTGATTTTAATGTGGTTATTCGAAGTATACAATACAATGCCGCCACCAATTACTTAAACTTTATGGTAGGTTCAGCCATAACTTATGATGCCAACCCAGAGCAAGAATATGAAGAATGTTTGTTAAAAGCACAAGCCATGTTGCACGCTTTAAACGCCAAAATAAATTAAATCTACCTTGAAACTAAAAACCATTTATATCTTTTTATGGCTTTTGCAACCTTTAGTTGTATTTGCAGGCGACACAATTTGCACCAAATGGTTTGTTTTGCCACAACCTAAATTAGTAGAAACTTTCACCGCTGATAGTAGAGCTAATCGTACTAGCATAGCGCGTAATAGTGATGAAAATAGTTACAATGCTTCCATGGGAGGAATTTTACCTATTATAGGAGTAAAGCAAGGAAAATTTAATGGCCAATTAAGTGCAGCGGGTTCTACCTACCTCACCTTAAAAAGAGCTAATGGCGGAGGTTCTGTTGTGAATACAGATTTTTTTGCAGAAGTATTTTTAGATGCCAGCCTAAGCAAATATTACTACTTACGTTTAGGAACAGGGCATAGTAGTCAGCATTTATCTGATGATGCCATTATAGGAGGCTTAAGTTTTTCTAATTATGCTAAAGATTACCATACTGTTGGACTCATATACAAGCGCAGTGCTTGGCATTTGCAGGCCTACAGTCTAGCACATTATATATATAACTTTAAAACAACTACAGATATTTCTGGCAAGTGGTTGTTTCAATTTGGCTTTGAACACGCGCCCTTTCATCTCAATAAAACCATGCATCTGTATTATGCAGGCGATATAAAATTTAAAGAAGAGCTTAATTTTGAACCCACTTTGAATATACAAGCAGGCCTGCGAATGGGCAAAGAGAATTCGCAAGCATTAAGATTAGCTATAGACCAAACTTGGGGGAAAGAAGAACGAGGAAGTTTTATGTATAACACCCGTAATTTTGCACGCATAGGCCTTTATTTAGATTTTTAACATGAACCTAATTCGAACCATTTTCATTGCATTAATTTTTATGCTAAGCACATTACAAGTGTTGGCACAAGACAGCCTAAGCACAGCAAATAAAACAGGCTTAACTAAAAGACAAAAATGGATAATAGCAGGCGTTGCTGCCCAGCAAGCTGCAAGTTTTTATTTAGAATACAAATGGTGGTGGGAGGATAACTATCATCCTTTTGTGGTGCAAAATGATGGAGGCTTTAATAATTATAGTTTAGGAATAGATAAGGTGGGACATTTTTACACTTCTTACATGTATAGTAATTTACTTTATGAGTTAATGAAATGGGGAGAGTTTAGCGAGAATACAAGCGAATGGGTGAGTGTTACCTTACCTTTTGTTTGGGCCTTGAGTATAGAGCTTGGAGATGGCTTTTCTAAGTATGCCTTTAACCCCGATGACTTATTAGCAAACACTATTGGTATTGCCTATGCCTTTGCTCAAAGAAGGGTACCAGTTTTAAATAAGTTTAAAGTAAAGTTTAGCTATTTCCCTTCGCAATATTATAGAGACAGAAATATGGCAGGTTGGAGTTTAACCAGTGATTATGATGGACATATTTATTGGTTAACCATGGATGTAAACGGCTTGTTACCCAAAGCCGCAAAACCTTATTGGCCTAAGTATTTAAACTTAGCAGCAGGGTATGGCATACAAAATTTTAGACCAGAAGATCCTAATACACCAGGCCCACCTTTAATTAGAGAATTTCATATTGGCTTAGATTATAATTTAAGTGCAATACCTGCAAAAAAACCAGGCTGGCAAGCCATAAGAAACATGGTAGATTATTACCATTTCCCTGCTCCAGGCTTTAGCAAAAAGGGAGACGAAAGTTGGAAATTTAAGCCGTTGTTGTTGAATTGAGTGTTGAGTTTTGGGTGTTGGGTGTTGGGTTTTACCGCTGCACTACAATTTTCCCTCTGGCTGAACCAAACGCATGTTGAAGCGTATAGAAATATATGCCGTTTGCCAAAGGATGGATGAGCAACATTATTACAATTCAAACTTCAATCCTCCTGTTGGGAAAATGGCAAGTCCATCGTAATAATTTTGGCCGGTAATAGAATTAAAACTTTCACTATTCGCAATCTGCTTATTAAATACATTAACAATGTCTATGAATATTGTTAGGTTAGCTGTTCTAAACTTAAAATTGTAATTCACCCTAAGGTCTAGACTTGTAAAATCTGGAAGCCGAAGTTCATTTCTACCAACAAGTTCTTTTGAGTATCTTAAATAATCCAGGTTATTTAAAACATCACGATGAATTATGTAATTATCCTTAGGCTTACCCGTGGCATATCTGTACTTCATAGAGAAAAGCCAGTGCCTATTTGCCTTATAACTTAGCATTAAATTAAATTGATGTGGTTGACTAAATGCAAAATCATATTCTCCAATTCCATCTTGGTCATTACGTTTTACTTCTATAAATGAATAGCCAATTTGCCCATGCAATTTACTAATAAGTCGCTTTGTTAAATTAATATCAAGGCCATTACCCCAACCAGTTCCATTATTATTTTTTAAAACAGTTCCATTAATTGGAGTAACAACCATATTGTCAAATTTCTTATACCAAACTTCAATGGTTAACTTTAAATCACTTGTAAAGTAGCGCCTATAACCAAGAATATATTGTGTTACCTCTTCCATTCTAAGGTTATTACCACTCGGTTGGTCTGCTATATCAGAGTAAACTGGATCTTGATAATAAATTCCATAACCAAAATTTAAGCTGTTTCTTTCATTCAAATAGTAGCTACCACTTAACCTTGGAGAAACAACATGCTGGTTGGAAAATCCAGTATAATCGTACCTTAACCCGGCATTTATGGAAATTCTCTTACCAAACAACAATGAATAATTTACGAAAGCAGAATAATTAATGCTAGCATTATTGAAATTAGCATTTACAAACTGAGGATAAATGGGTTGGTACTTTAGGGTTGGATTAAGTAATTCGGCTGTTCTATAAACAAAATTTGTGTCATTAAACTCGAGTACTCTTTCGTTACTTAACTTCTGTAAATCAATTTCAACACCTGCAGCCAACTTTTGATTTTTATTAACTGTTAAGTTAAAAAGTGACCTATAACCTAATTTTGTTTCTGCATAATTCTGAGTTTGAACACTTTCAATATAGGGAATAATCGGGTTATTTAAATTGGCAAGTGTATCGGCATCTGGAAAGGCCTTTCCAACCTTTACATTCGATGTATAGGAAGTAAAATAGAGTACATTCTTCCAATAACTTTTACTACTAGTAAGGGTTCTTAAGTTTACTCCAAGCACTACTTTATTTCGTTTAAAGTTTGGGAGGTAAAGTAAATTTAATTTCTTATCGGCATATACATTTTCAATATCTCTAACATAACTTTCTGGACTCACAATACCTATAAAAGAAAGTTTGTTTTTGGGATTTAAGGCTGTTGTAGTTTTTAAAATTAAATCCCCATAAATAGGAAGACCAATGTCTTTTAGGCCAACTAAATTAACCAAGCCATAAAAATTTTGATAGCGGGCAGAAATAAAGATATTCGTTTTTTTCAAAACCTTTGTTGGCCCATCATAATTAACGGTGATTCCAAGGAGGTCAACTTGACCATCAATAATTGCGTTATGTTCATTTCCTTCTTTAATTCCCAACCCTAAATAAGATGCACTTCTTCGTCCGTACTCAGGCCCAAAACCGCCACCTTGAAACTGAGCATTGTCTATTACTCTAGGAGCAAAAATGCTAAATCTACCTCCATTAGGGTCATTAAAAAAACTATTCCCCTCCAAGTGTCCTACTTCAGTTAATGGAATATCATCTACCATATAAACGTTATCCCTAACCCCTTGTCCTCTAACTGCAATGGCAGAATAAATTCCCCCACTACTAGAAACTCCGGGAAGCATCCCAATGGCTCTAAAAATATCACCTTGAGAACCTGGGTTCAAGGAGATTTCTTCTCTTGAAAAACTGTAGGAGGAAATAGGAGTTACTCTATTATTTTCATATTTAAAGGCCTTTACTTCTACCCCTTCTAAAGTATTAATGGCCTCTTGAAGGTTAATTTCTTTGAAGGTTGATTTATTAGGCAAAACATTGATATCATTTATGAGTTGGTTCTCATAACCTAAAAGTCTAACCTCTATAGTATAATTACCAGATTTAACTTTTTTAAATTCGAAAAGTCCTAAGGAATCGCTAATAACAGAAACTTGATCAATAGATAAAATAACCAAAGCCCCTCCTATTGGCTGGTTATTATCTTTATCCAAAATCCTTCCTTTAAGGCTTCCATAATTGAGTTGCTGACCAAACACAATTTTAGAAAATAGCGTAACTACTAGAAATAAAATGATTTGAAAATGCTTTAACATCATACCCACAAAAGTATATTGATTTTAATTAAAATCAGCCAATTCTTACTTTGTGTTAACCTAAAAATAAGCGTTATTGCAATACAATTTTCAGTAAAATAAAATGCGTTATCAGAATCATATTTTTGTTTGTACCAACCAAAAAGCCGAAGGCAAAACTTGCTGCGGAGAAGCCAGAGGTATGGAGTTAGTTGAGAAATTTAGAGATGCTATTAAAGAGGCTGGCCTTGTTGGAAAAGTGAGAGCCCAACGTGCAGGTTGTTTAGATGCTTGCAAGCACGGACCTGCTGTTGTTGTTTATCCAGAGGGCACTTATTATGGGCAAGTTGGACCAGATGATGTAAAACGTATTATTGAAGAACATGTGATGGGTGGCAAAGAGCTTGCAGATAAAGTTATTTCCTTTCAAGAAGATTAAAGCAAGCGCTTGAGTTCATCAAGCGTATTCGCATCTTCTGCCTTCTTATCTGTTCGCCATTTTAATATTCTTGGAAAGCGCAAGGCTACACCACTTTTATGGCGTGCACTTTCTTGTATGCCTTCAAATCCAATTTCAAAAACAAGTTCGGGTTTTACGGTTCTCACTGGACCAAATTTCTCCAACGTATTTTTCTTAACAAACTGATCTACCATTTCCAATTCTTTATCTGTTAAGCCACTGTAAGCTTTGGTAAAGGTCACTAATTTTTGTTGATGCCAAACCGCAAATGTATAATCGGTATAGAGGTTTGCCCTTCTGCCATGCCCTTTTTGAGCATATACCAATACCGCATCTATTTGGTAAGGATCCACTTTCCATTTCCACCAATCGCCACGCTTACGCCCGCTTTGATAAGGAGATTGAACACTTTTAAGCATGAGGCCCTCTGCTCTTAAATTTCTACTTTCTAGCCTTGCCTTTGTTACCGCCTCCCAATCTTTTAAATGCAATGCTGGCGAGAGATGTAATAAGGGCAATTCAGTTCCAATTAACTCTGCTAACACACTTCGTCTTACATACAGTTCTTGAGTTCTAAAATCAACACCATTATATTCAAGTAAATCATAAATCAAGATAGCACAAGGACATTCGGCAATTATCTTTTTTGAGGGCTTTTTTCTTGTTATTCTTTTTTGCAAAAGCGCAAAAGGCAGTGCCGCATTATGTTCCCACGCCATTAACTCTCCATCTAAAACTGTTCCAGTAGGTAAAGCCATTGCAGCGGCAATTAAGTCGGGAAAATTATCGCTAATTAATTCCTCGCCACGCGACCAAAGATACACTTGGTTATTGCGTTTGATAAGTTGGCAACGTATACCATCCCACTTATATTCAATCTGCCATTGCGCAACATCTCCTAATTCTTCGGGATTAATTTCTAAGGGATAAGCCAAATAAAATGGATAAGGTTTTGATGCATCAGCATTTGGATTTGGGTTCAACAATAACTCTTGAAATTGATGTGTTAGCGGACTCCAATTGCCCATAATGCGGTGTGCAATTTGCGGCCCAGTTACTTTTAAATGCGTTGCTAAGGCTTGAACCAACAATTGTTGCGAAACCCCAATTCTAAATCCACCTGTCATCATTTTATTAAAAAGAAAGCAGGAGCCTTTATCTAACTTAAGCCATAAATTTTGCAATACATCTTTTTTCTCATCAGTAGGTAACTTACCTATGCGTATCAATTCATGCATGAGTTGTGATAAGGTAAAATGTATGGGTTGATCCGAAGATTTTGTTTGCAGCAATAGGGCAATCGTTTCAGACACATCGCCCACCACACTGTAACATTCTTCAAATAGCCATTGCTCAACACCTGCTGCCTCTGCCGCCCATTCGCGCATTTCGGTTGCTGTAATTGGCTTCTTAGGTTTCCTACCCGTAAATATTGCGATGAGCCAAAGTTTATCTTCTTCGTTTGCCAACTCAAAAAAGGCCAATAAAGCTTTTACTTTATCAGAAGTTTTATTACTCGCTTCAATGGCTTCAAAAAGGGTTACCCAATCAGACATTGGCATCAAGCTCCTTTTCACTTAAGTGGTTTAGCGACTCTCCTTCGAAAAGGGTATCTAACTCAAAGGCCCGTTTACCTTTGCTTTGCAAGTACTTTGCAAAAACTGCTTTATAGCCATGTGTAAGATAAATATTTTCTGCTCCGCTGCTTTCTACTGCGTTGTTTAATTCTTTCCAATCTGCATGATCCGACAAGACAAAACCTCTATCAGCAGCTTGCCAGCGCTTGCTTCCCCGCATGGCCATCCAACCACTGGCAAAAGCGGTTCTGTATGGTTCAAATTTATTTAACCAAGGCGTGCCACTAGCAGCAGGTGGTGCAATAATGATGGCTCCTTTTAACTCTTCTTTACTTGCTTGGTTTACCGCTTGGCAAGCAGCTACTTTTACTCCTGCAGTTTGTAAAGTTTGGTTCATGGCAACAACCGCACCGTGTCCAAAAATTTTACCAATGCTTGGGTCGAGACCATTTAATATTCTTTGTGCTTTGCCTAAGGCATAAGCAAAGATTACAGATTGCAACCCTTGCGCTGCATTTTGCCGCCACCAGTGGTTAATGCTTGCCATTACCTCCTCTTGAGGCTGCCAATGAAATACAGGTAAACCAAAAGTACATTCGCTAATAAAGTGATTACAAGTAACAGGCACAAACGGCTCAGACAAACCATCTGCATGACATTTATAATCACCAGAAACTACCCAAGTTTCTTTTCCTTTTCTAATGCGCACTTGTGCAGAACCAGGAATGTGTCCCGCAGGAAATAAGGTAACCCCTACTCCATTAATCATGAGTTCTTTTTCGTAATTTAATGCTTGTATATTCACATCCCCTAAGCGGTGTTTCATAACAGCACAGGTTGTTGGATGGGCTAAGTAGGCAGATTGCCCCATCCTTGCATGGTCGCTGTGGCCATGCGTTATAATAGCCTTGCCTGCAGGATACCATGGATCTATAAAAAAATCTCCTTCGGCACAATAAAGTCCTTTCGAACTTAGTTGGATCAAACCAGCTTCTTGCATAATTTAAAAAGCAAAGCTAAATTGAATCATGGTTAATCTTGGAGGTCTTAAGTCGGCTGGTCTTGTCATAAGTTCTGCA
This sequence comes from Bacteroidia bacterium, assembly GCA_044360615.1. GTDB lineage: Bacteria > Bacteroidota > Bacteroidia > UKL13-3 > UKL13-3 > B1. Next base: position 22,837 of record JBIKKC010000008.1, read on the forward strand.
TTGAATACATTATTTACAATCAAACTAAGCTTTAAATAGTTTGTAACTTGATAAGAAATTCTTACATCGGCAATCACTTTACCCTTTGCACTTAATTGCCTTCCTTTATCTATGCCCGTAATAAATAAGTTTAAAGGTATGCTTACAAACGCAGCATCTATGTTTTCCATGGCGCTGTTATAACGCAATCCAATACCTGCTTGCCATTTCTTAACACTTAATTGCATATCTGCTCTTACTAAATGTCTGAACCTATATTTTAAGATATTTGTACTATCACTTCTAGTGCTTCTAAAGCTTAGAGGTTGGCCAAGGCTATCTATGGCATACACCTCGTCTATGTTAAGCATAATAGGCATGGTGTAAGTATAACCAGCTAAAAAATTAAGCTTGTACTTAGCATAATTTAACTCGGCGCCCATACTAAAATCGAAGCCACTCAATTGGGTTTCTCCTGTATTAATAGACATAAACCCAAAGCTAGGGAAAGGGTTAAACGGATCTGCAATAGGCTTCCAAACACCCAAGTTAAAGTCTATCATATTTTGATAGCGTGTAAAAAAATAAGCTGCATCTATATACCCTCTAAGTTTATTCTTTCCAAAACCTTGCTTAATGCCAATTTCTGCATTCCAACCTGTTTCGGCCTGCAAACTAGGGTTAGGAAAAACATTTAATAAGCCCACAGAAGTTTGCACATAACGTTCTGCAATAGCAGGAAACCTAAATCCTTGTCCGAAAGAGGCCCTTAAAAAACTTGCCCTTGCCAATTCATAATTTAAACCTGCCCTAAACACTGGCTTACTTTCTCCTTTCCCATTAATTTGAAAATACTCGAAGCGCGCGCCTGCAGTGGCATTTAAACGTTTACCAAAAGCTTTATCAAATTGTACAAAAGCTGCCAGGTTAGAACTTTTCTGATAGCCTTGGTATAAGGGAGAATTTGTTTCACTTAATTGAGCCAACGCACCTGCTGTGGCAACCAAACCTATTTGTTGAAAATAATGCATCGCTTGATACTCACTAAATAAATTGTGAGAAGCATTATCTTGGTTATTGGCAGGATCGGCATTGGTAATATCATTGTTAATATACAACCAACGGGCTCTTATATTATGTTTGGTGGTGCCAGTGTAAAAAGTTAGGTAAGGGTCGAGGTAAATATTTTTGGAAAGCGTAGAAGTAGTTTGTGAGTCGAGCGCGGTGTATCCCTTTTCAAAACTTTCCCAGAGTAAAAATGAGCCCCCATCTGTAAGTAAGGCTCCGGCATTTAAACCATATTTAGCTTTGCCTTTAGTAGAGAATTCGGTACGGGCAGTTAGTCTTAAACGATGGTCATTTTCGCCCATGCGATAACCTTGGTCTTTAAAATAATCCATAGAAAAAGCAAAGGCAGATTTTTCTTTTCTAAAACTATGAAAGCCGGTAAAGCCATATTGTATGAGTGTATTTGGATTCCATACTAAAGAAGAATTTTTAGGCTGACTAAAAATACCACTATGCACTTGAAAGCGTGTAACGGGTTTTGTTTTGGCCATTTCTGTTCTAAAATG
>JBIKKC010000095.1:0-8282 GCA_044360615.1 Bacteroidia bacterium
AAACCCTTGAAGAACCTCCTCCTTACGCAAAATTTATCTTAGCTACTACAGAGAAACATAAAATCCTTCCCACCATTTTATCTCGTTGTCAGGTTTTCGATTTTCACCGAATCAAAATTGAAGATGCAGTAAAACAGCTAAAATCTATTTGCGAGAAGGAAAAAGTTGAAGCCGAAGAAGAAGCCTTACATGTAATAGCTAAAAAAGCAGATGGCGCCATGCGTGATGCTTTATCTATTTTTGATAGAATCGTGAGTTTTAGTGGTTCAAAAATTACCTACGCAGATGTAATTTCTAATTTAAATATTCTCGATTACGATTACTATTTCAAAGCCACTAATCTAGCCATAACGGGTAATATCGCTGGCAGTCTTTTACTTTTTGATGAAATCTTAAACAACGGTTTTGAAGCACAACATTTTCTTCAAGGATTTGCAGAGCATATTAGAAATTTGATGGTTTGTAAACACCCAGACACCTTAAAATTACTTGAAGTTGCGCCAAATATTGCGGCTAAATTTTCACAGCAAAGTGGTGTAGTTAGCGCTACTTTTTTATTAAACGCCTTGAACCTAATCACCCAAACAGATTATCATCTTAGGCAAAGTAAAAATCAACGCTTACACATAGAATTAGCTTTGATGAAACTCTGTAATTTAAACAGAGTTATTCAATTGCATACTCAGCAACCATTGGTTGATGAGAAAAAAAAAACTAATGTAATTGATGTAGTAGCTGAAATACCAAAACCAGTTCTTACTTCCAACAATCCTATAACTTCATCCCAACCTGTTGCGCATGCTTTATCTACTGGAGGTGTTAGTGCTTTAGATAAAATTAAAGCCCAAGTAGCTAAGAATAGAGAAGAAACAAAAATAGAGACTGATACTCCTCAAGAACTCTATCAAACACCTGTTTTAAACGAATCTATACAGGAATCAGATTTCATAAAACACTTCGAACTTTACCTTAAAAACCTCGAAGCCACAAGTAAATCAAGATTAGCCGCTTTCTTAAAAGATTCACCTTTAACCTGGTTTGAACCTTGTACCGCAGAATTAGAACTTAAAAGCGAAATGGAATTAGAAATGATAAATGAAGAGCGTTTAAATTTTATGCCTTGGTTTAGAGCTCAATTGAAAAACGCTAATTTTGAACTTAAGTTTAAAGTAAATAAGGATAGAATTGTTCAGGTAAATAAAGTATCCAAAGCAGATCAGTTAAAAATGATGATAGATAAAAACCCAATCATAGGTGAATTTGTTCAAGGATTAGGGCTAGAAATTGACTACTAAAATGTACTCGAAACAAAAACAAATCATAAGACAATCATTGGGCTCTAGACTGCGCAAGCTCCTTAACTATTTTTTAAAGGGCTTACTCATTTCCTTGCCAATTTATGCAACCTACAGAATCATTAGAGGTTCTGTAGAGTCTATAGATGCGGTGCTCGACCTTGAAACTAAAGGGCTAGGTTTTGTAATGGTAATTTCAACAATCACCTTTTTGGGCTTTATTGGGTCAACCATCATGACCCGCCCAATCATAGACCTCATGGATGATCTATTCTCCAATATTCCATTTGTAAAAGTAATTTACACCTCTATAAAAGATTTAATTGAAGCCTTTGTAGGAGATAAGAAAAAGTTTGACAAGCCGGTTATTGTGGAATTAACCCCGGGAATTTTTAAGCCTGGTTTTATTACCCAAGAAGACCTTAGCTTGCTTGGTTTACCTGGTATGGTTGCTGTTTACCTACCTCACTCCTATGCATTTTCTGGAAATCTGTTTTTAGTAGATAAAGGTAAACTAAGGACTTACCATGGCGATAGCGGTGAATTAATGAAGTTTATAGTTTCTGGTGGCGTAATACATAACGAAGAAAAAACAGAGTAAAATGTTTAATAAAGCCATTGATTTCTTAAAACTCATTCGGTTTAACAACTTACTAATTATTGGGTTAACCCAAACATTTGCGTATTATTTCTTAAGCCCAAGTATTCGCTTGAGTGACGTGTTTTCTATAGACTTTATATTATTGTTATCAAGTACATTTTTAGTAGCAGGTGCAGGGTATATCATTAATGATTATATGGACGTAATGCTTGATTTGGTTAATAAGCCAGATAAAGTAATTGTAGGAAAAAGTATTAGCAGAAGATGGGCGATGCTTTTGCATTTTGGTATGAATTTCTTAGCAATAATCTTCGCTTATCAAATAAATAAAACGGTAGCAATACTTGTGCTTACTTGTGCTGTAAGCCTCTGGATTTACTCCCAATTTTTAAAGAAAAACTACTTAGTAGGCAATTTAATGGTAGCCTTTTTGACTTGTTTCACCTTATGGATTATATATTTTTTTGATCCACATGTGATGCTAAACGGCATCTGGGTATATAGTATTTTTGCTTTCTCAACCACCCTTTTTAGAGAAATTGTAAAAGATACTGAAGACATGCGTGGCGATTCAAAATTTAAATGTAGGACTATGCCTATTGTTTTAGGCGTAAGAAAAACGCGGGATATACTAATTTGGATTCAAGCTGCCACTTTAGCTTTAACCCTTGCCTATTGCACCTTTTTTGGCGCACTCAGTTTTAGCTCCAATAAAATCTTTGGCGTGTTTATTATGTATATGATGTTAATGGTTATTATTCCAATGTTTATCTTGATTTGGTTAACAAGAACCGCTGATGTTAAAGCAGATTACAGCCGCCTAAGTCTCATTAGCAAATTGATTATGCTAACTGGCATTGTCAGCATGATTTTTTGGAGATTCTAAACCCGCAAAGTGCCCAAAACTCTGATAATCCTCTAACAGTTTTTCGATACAAGTTGCTAGGATATTATAAACAACTATAAAGTCTTTCTCTGCGCCATAATAAGGGTCTGGAACATCTAAACCGCCAAAAGCAAACTCATCAAACTTTCTAATTAAGGCTAACTTACACGCACTATTGCTAGGTTTAATTCTTTCTAAATTTGCCAAATTCTCACTGTCCATAGCAAACATAATATCGTATTCATAAAAATGTTGCAACTGCACTTGTTGGCCTATATGGTTAAAATTTATTTGTCTATTCTTTAGTACTTTCAAAGTTCTGCTATCTGGTTCCTTACCAATATGGTAATTGGCAGTTCCTGCAGATGCTACCTCAAAACTAGCCGTCAATTCCAGCTTGTTTAGACAATCCAAAAAGATGGCCTCTGCCATTGGCGATCTGCAAATATTGCCCAAACAAACAAATAATACTTTAATCATGCCTTAAATATGTCTGTTTCTTAATTAAATTGCAAACGTATATTCTTTTCCCTATTGAAACTCAACTATAAAATAAATACGCTAACACTATTATTTAGCTTATTGGTATTACTCACAAAAGGCCAAATAACTAGAAAAGAGTTCTCGGCATTAAGTGGCTATCATTTTGCTTCTAACAATGTCTGGGAAACGAGGCAATCCCTAAACGGTATACCAATTGGCTTTGATTATAGTATTGGTAAAACGGGGATAGGTTCTAATGCTTATAAAAAAATTTATGGAGCTCAGAAAGCCATGCTCAATTTTAGGGTAATAAAAATGAACAATACAGATACGTTTGGGTATTGTTTAGCAGTATTGCCAAGTGTTAATATCCCTTTATTTACAAATGATAAACATACAATAAGTGCTAAAGTAGCGTATGGAATAAACTTTAATACAAAACTTTTTAGAGAGGAAACAAATTTTGACAACCGCGCCATTAGCTCTCCTATTAATTTTGGGTTTGATTTGGCTGCAGAATATGAATACCAGACCGCGAGCAAACGTTATTACCATTTAAGTACAGGTCTCTATCATGTATCTAACGGTAGTTTACATATGCCCAACGGAGGTATAAATATTATTTATTTAAAAGCTGGTATAGGCTTGAACCAAACTCCTGAAAAAGCAATAGAGACAAGCCATTACAAGCTTGAGACTCAAAAATGGCGCTATTGGAATTATGGCTTTGCCGCTTATAAACAAATGGACTATTTTAGCGATATGAAGGAATTTTGGGTATTTGGATTTAACCAACATCTCAATTACCGCATCAATCACCTTTATAGCATTGGTTTAGGCGCAGATGTATTTTATGACGCTACACAATCTCTCATAAATGAGCCTGGCAAAAATGTTTATGAAGTGATGGAAAATGAAAAGTACTTTTTGGCTTTAGGTTTATCTCAACGTTTCGACCTTGGTAAACTATTTTTACCCTTTGGCATATATACCTACGCAGCACCTCTTAAAGAAGTGAAGGAGCCTATTTATATTAGATTTGGCTTAGGCTATCAATTTTCAAAAAACTGGTTTATAGGTAGCTTTTTTAAGGGTACAATAAACGCTAATGGACAATTAAAAAGCGATTTTATGGAATGGAGCATTGGCTATAGTTTGCCTAATGCTATCTTTGGGAATAACCGCTAAACTCTGGAGTTTGTAAAGTAATAAACTTAGTTTCTCTTTGCTTAAGTCTAAACGCTATTTCCTTGTTTACTTTTTTATCTGTGGCATGATAGGCTTCAAAATCAATTTTTTGATCTCCACTATCTAAAGAAATCCTAGTATAGGAAATTGAATAAGGTAACAATTGCCAATTTCTAGTATCCGCTTGCTCTGAGGCCACACTATAAATTGAAGCTGCAAAAGCTGCCCCTTGCGTATCCTTATTTTGGCGTAATTTATAAGCAGCTAATTGTTTTAAAGCCACACGCAACAAACCAACAGAAAGCTCTTTAAGCATGCGATCTTGTAAACTTTTATAGGCTATTGCGTTAATATCTTGAGCCAAAGAAAAAGCATGTTCTTGACCCTTCACTTTAACTTTAGCACTTTCATAATATGGTAAACGACTCACGTATTTGGGCAAAGCCAATCTAAAAAATCGCATATCCAATAAATCTTTTTGATCTTGATCTCCAACAAAAAAAGGAATTGAAATACCCATTTCATGGTTAATGAATTGAACCCATCCATTGCCATAAGGGATAATAGAAATAGTTATAGAAAGTTGATCTTTTACAGGGCCTAACCCATTGTTCCATAAAACCAGCACTTCTGATTTATTTTTACCACTACCTTCTGGCTTTACATAAGAAAAATTAAACTCCTTTTCAAAAAACCTAACCTCGTCATAAAAGCCTGTAAGGTAAGCGGTTCTTAATAAATCAAGTTTCAGCTGATGAGGAATAGGCGTTTGCAATTGAGGCAAATAATCCTCTTTATAAACCTCATAAGCATTCTTGTAAGCTATAAAGGCATCATTGTACTCGTGTCTAGCATCATAAATCATTCCCAGTAAATTATGGGCAAATGCATCACGCTTATATTTATTTTCACTTTTGTAGGAATCTGTAATGCGCTGCATTTTTTCCAACATTCGCTTACCCTCTACCAAAGCAGCATCTAAATCACCTAACTGTAAATAATTAATGGCACCATAATAATGTAACATAATTCTTTCAAAATTCTCTCCTGGATAGGTGCTCATATTAGCATTTACTAACATAGTAAGCACGGCATCCCCAACCTTTTTATTGTAATCTTCTACAAATAAATCGGCTTTTTGAAAATACACATTACTCTCTTTATTCTTGCCAGCCATCCAAAGCACGGTGCCCTTGTTAAGGTAGAAGAGTAATACATTTTTTTCCTTCTTCTCCCATTTAACATCATCTTCCAAAATATTTTGGGCTGATTCCAAATTATTGGTATAAACTGCTCTCATCAGTTCCTGATTGCGATCATAATAACTGGCGCAGGAAGCTAACAATAGCAACAAAACCAAAGCGGCATAGATCACTATGCCGCCTTTATATAAACCTTTTTTAATCAAAATTAGTTCTTAATAAACTTCTTAATTTCTTTCTCTCCAATCCAAACTTTCTCATTAGTTTCTAGATTGGTTAGCTCTAAGTTAACTTGGTATTTTACAGTCTTTTGTTTTTTGTATTGATCTACCACACTCATGATGACGCCATTTAACATAAAATCTGCACCCTTTTCTTTTCCCCATTTCTTGCGTGTTTCTTCACTAGAAAAAGTCTGCTGATCATTTCTTTCATCTCTAACTTCATTGCGCTCCTCTCCGCTTTGAACAACAGAAACGGTTCCTGAGTTGATAAACGTTCTCTCCATACTTTTAATAAAAAAACCTGCATCAATATGCTCTGATGTTTTGTTTCTTACCTGACCAATAATAACAACTGGTTTTTTACCGTTTTTCATTTCAAAGTTCGTGCGCCATGGGCGATCTAACACATCCTTAATCATTTCGTCGGCAACCAACTTGGCGTCTGTATCATTCCAACGACCGCTAATATCTGTGGCAGTATTTGGGTCCATGCGCTCAACCTTCCTAGAAGGACCGCAGTTACTGAAAATTAAAATTGCAGCAAGACCCGAGGCAAATAGTATTTTTTTCATATTATTGTTTTATTTCTCAATTTTACAAATAACGTTCCAATTTTTACATACCAAATTTCATGTGTAATATTTTTTTATTCAGAAACAAAAGTAAAACACTGCTAATTCTGCTTAGTCTCCTGATTTTTAGCGCATGTAGGGTTCAAAAAAATTATACGGTTTCAACTGTAAATCAAAAATTAGTGATAGATGGGAGGTTAAACCGAGAGCAACTTAATGTACTTGTAAAAGAAAATTGGCTTACAAATAACTACACATCCTACAGGCCAGATAACTCAATATATAAAAATTTGGTTCAAACCGATTTTGATAGCCTTAGTTTTATAATTTTTGCTGGATCTTGGTGCAGTGATACAAAATTGGAACTGCCTAGATTTTTAAAAGTAATCGATACCCTAAATTTAGGCAAAAATCCAATGGATATATATTTCCTTGACTTAAATAAAAAATCAAAATTTGTTACCCCATCTGTATATAACATTTTATTGGTGCCCACTTTTTTGATTTTACACGCCGGAAAAGAAATTGGCAGAATTGAAGAAACACCAAAAGAAAGCATAGAAAAAGATGTATTACAAATTTTACACTCAAAGCACTGAATTTCCGTTTAACTCTCCAATTATCCATTTAGTGCATACTGCTTGAACCAAAGAATTATTTATTTACCTTGCGAATGATGAAGAAACAACTGATTTTATTGCTCATAGGCTTAAGCCTTTTTAGCACGCTATTTGCCCAAGACAGCCTTAAAGTAAGCCTCAAAAGTTTTAGTGCAGAAGACCAACACCCTATGGTTTATCAATTGATTGGACAAATCTTAAGTTCTTATCACTACAAAAAACTGACAGTAAATGATGAATTGAGTTCTAAAATTCTAGATAATTATTTAGAGAATTTAGATCCTGGTAAAATTTATTTTTTACAAGAAGACATCAATCGCTTTAACGCTTGGCGCAATCAATTTGATGACGACTTATTGCAAGGGAATGTGTTTAAAGCTTTTGATATTTATAATGTTTACCAACAAAGAATGTACGACCGTATACAGTTTACATTTGATTTGTTAAACAATGACATGGATTTTAGCATTATGGACTCCTTTTTAGTTGATAGAGAAAACGCCCAATGGATAAGCAGTTATAAAGAATATGATGAACTTTGGAGAAAGAAAACTAAAAATGAAGCTTTGCAATTAAAGGCAGATGGCAAAGACTTTAAGACTTGGTCAGATATATTACGCAAACGCTACTATAACCTGCTTAAGCAAATGGCTAAAACCAAGAATGAAGATGTGTTCTCGTTCTTTGCTAATTCTTTAACAGAAATTTCAGACCCTCACACCAACTATTTCTCTCCAAGGGCTGCAGAAGATTTTGCAACCAGCATGAGCCTTAGTTTAGAAGGAATAGGTGCAACCCTGCAAACAGAAAATGAATATACAAAAGTTAGGGAAGTTGTAAAAGGCGGACCAGCAGATAGAAGCAAACAAATAAAAGCAAACGATAAAATTGTAGCAGTTGGCCAAGGTAAAGACGGAGAAATGGTAAATGTGCTAGATTGGCGAATTGACGATGTGGTTTCATTAATTAGAGGCAAGAAGGGAACACTAGTTAGATTAGAGATTTTACCTGTTGATGCCATAGGTAACAAAACAAAAATTATAGAAATTGTAAGAGACAAAATTGTTTTGGAAGACCAAGCTGCAAAAAGTAGCCTAAAAGAGGTAACACAAGACAATAGAAAAGTTAAGGTGGGTGTTATTGTTTTGCCTACATTTTATTTGGATTTAGCTGCCATGCAGCGCGGAGATGCCAACTATAAAAGCACCACT
>JBIKKC010000304.1:0-2568 GCA_044360615.1 Bacteroidia bacterium
CTACAAACCCTTTACGAGGATTAAGTGCGTAGTCTAGCTGAGCATGCCTTAAACCAATACCGTACAGGCTACTTCGTACATCTGTAAAGGCAGGTAATGTTTTAAATGCCCTAACAAAATTAGTATCTGGCGCCAGCACATTAACTTGCTGTTGTTGAAAAAAGAACTTCACATAATTGTTACCAATAAATCGGTATTGCAACCCAATTTCATTAAATAAATCAACATAGGTGGTATCGAAGCGCAGGAGTTTAAAAGCATAATCCAAACCTAAACGTGTTTTAAAAAAGTAGGGCCAAGCAAACTTAAATTGTAAATCTTGTGAGCCATTTAAGAAACTCCTAAAACCAAATTCTAGACTTTTACCACTACCAGCTAAGTTGGCAAGCTTAAGGTTTAGGTCGCCCGTTAATACCAGTTTATTGTTTAACTGACTATTAGGGGCAAAACCAATTATACCATCAAAGGAACTGGCCTTACGTTCGTCTATATACACATAAGGCTTTGCTTTATTGCCATAAAAATAAATACCAACTGGTCTATTTACTTTTAGGTAAGATAGTTCGCTAAGGCGCGCGTCGGCTGCTTTTATTAAACGTTCGTTGTAGGGTTCACCAGGTTTTATACTTAGGTATTGAAACAAAAACTGCTTTTTTATTTTGGCCGTACCTCCAAATTCTAGTGAATCGAAAAGGATGAGTTTGCCTTGGTCTAATCTAAGTTGAAGAGAAATACCATTGGTATCAACCAAGATAGAATCGAGCCATATTTCTGCAAACGGATACCCATTGGTTTGGGCTTGGTTCAACATAAAATTTATTGACTTTACTACTTGGCTAAGGCTTGCGCTTTTTCTTTCGTTGGCTTGAACACTTGCGCCCATCCACTCTTGAGGCACGTCTTTATAAGTTATCCTTTTAACTGGATAATTACTGCGAATTTGGAGCAAGGTATCCTTATTTGTTTGCGCAAAAATAGGAGTAAAACCAAGGCATAAAATAAACATAGAAACAGCTCTTAGTTTCATAAAAAGTAAAACGTGTATCCACTTTTCAAATTGCAGCATTACTTTCGCATTTAGTTATGGCAGGTATTTATATTCATATTCCATTTTGCAGAAAGGCTTGCCATTATTGCAATTTTCATTTTAGCACAACACTGCATTACAAAGAAAAACTGTGCGAGGCAATAACAAAAGAACTTTCTTTAAGAAAATCAGAATTAGCCAATTTGGCCATAGAAACAATTTATTTTGGTGGTGGCACTCCCAGCTTACTTCTAGCCTCAGAATTAGATTTAATACTAAGTTCATTAAATGATAATTTTGACCTTAGCAAGGTTAAAGAATTTACTTTAGAAGCCAACCCAGACGACTTAAATCCAGCATTTTTAAGTTATTTACAAACTACACCCATTAACCGCTTAAGTATAGGTATACAAAGCTTTGAAGCTAACCATCTAAGTTGGATGAACCGAGCGCACACAGCCGATGAAGGCGAAAAAAGTGTAAAACTTGCCAAAGCATATGGGTTTCACTCTTTGAGCCTAGATTTAATTTACGGCTTACCCAATCTTAGTGAGGTACAATGGGAAAGTAATATTCAAAAGGCATTGGCTTTACAGCCCGACCATATTTCTGCTTATTGCCTTACCGTTGAACAAGACACTGCCCTAGCACATGAGGTGAAGAAAGGAAAAGTAAAATTAATAGACGAGGAATTGGCAGAGGCACAATTTTTATACTTACGCAAACTGCTAATTGAAAATGGCTATGAACACTATGAAATCTCCAATTTTGCCAAACCTGGGAAGTTTGCCTTACACAATACCAATTATTGGAAGGGCGAAACCTATTTGGGTATAGGACCTGGTGCACACAGCTTCTCTGGCCTTGAGCGAAGTTGGAACGTGAGTCATAACCTTCAATACATTAATGCAATTAATAGCGGCCAACTTCCAATAGAAACAGAAACCTTAACAGAAAACAATAGGGTAAATGAGTATATTATGACAAGCTTAAGAACCCAATGGGGAATCTCCTTAAAATGGTTTGAAGAAACTTTTGGTTCAGAGCGTTTAGAAATATTACAAAAACAAGTAGAACCCTTTATTACGCAAGGCAAAATAATTGAAGCCGATAATTATTTTAAGTTAAGTGAAGCGGGATTGTTTTTTGCAGATGGCATAGCTGCCGACTTATTTCAGCTCGATTAATTGCTACTTAAATTGTAAGCAATACCAATACTAACGCTATCTTCATAAGTGCGGCTTTGCAAACGTAAATAGTGTCCGTTTGCACTTGTGCTCATTACATTGTAATACGTGTTATACTGCTTCTTAAATACACAGTTACTTTGCGTATCTATGAGCAACAATTCTGATTGATTTTGCAATACAGGACTTAATAATAGCACTGCTACATAAGGCATGGCATAGGGTTGCGACACATAAATTTGCGCCACTTGTTTTAATTGGTTAGCCACATAAAAACTAAAACCATTGCCAGGATTTATAAATCTTAATTTTTGATTTACAAACTCTATTTGTAAAGAATCGAAATACTCTAGA
>JBIKKC010000009.1:0-24119 GCA_044360615.1 Bacteroidia bacterium
AACTAAGATGCATATCACCTTTGAAGATATTCTAGGCTTTGACAAACAATACCGCACCAATTTAATAAATGGGCTTAGTGGTATTAAATCTGCTTTTTTAATTGGCACCACCAATGCCCATGCACAACATAATTTGGCCATTTTTTCTAATGTAGTTCACATTGGTGCAAACCCACCTTTACTTGGCTTTATACATAGGCCAGTATCGGTTGAAAAGCACACTTATGAAAACATAAAAGCCAATGGAAAATATACCCTTAACCATGTACCAGAAGCACTTTACAAAGCAGCCCATCAAAGCTCGGCCAGATTTGATAGGAGTACCAGCGAGTTTGAAGCTTGTGGTTTTACACCCTGGTTTTCTGAAAAACATTCAGCACCTTATGTGCTAGAAAGTCCAATTAAAATTGGCTTGAACCTAGAAGAAGAAATAGAAATAAAATCCAATCAAACCTTACTAATAGTTGGAAGGGTTCAGGAAATTTGGATAGCCGAGCAATTGTTGCATGCAGATGGATTTATAGAAATGAACAAAGCACAAACTGCCTTGGTGCATGGCTTAGAAACTTACTTTAAACCATCACTTCTAGAAAGATTGCCTTATGCCAAGATAAATTAGGTGTTTAATAGTAATGAATAAACCATATTGCACCATGAAGCAAAATTTGATTTTTTTAGCCAGCATGCTTATGTTTACCATTTCTTGTGAGGCACAAACAAAGAAAAAGAAAACAGAAAATTCGCAAACAAATTTAAAAGAAACAACAATGGATAGTTTACAAAATGAAGAAGCCATTTTTGGCGCAGGCTGTTTTTGGTGTGTTGAAGCCATTTTTCAGCGCGTGCCAGGAGTAGTTAAAATTGAATCTGGCTATAGTGGAGGTACAACAGAGAACCCAACTTATAAAGAAGTTTGCACTGGCGCAACAGGGCATGCAGAAGTAATTAAATTAAGTTATGATGCTAAACAAGTAAGCTACGAGACATTGCTATCTGTATTTTGGCAAACCCACGACCCAACAACTTTAAACAGGCAAGGCGGAGATGAAGGCACACAATACCGTTCGGCAGTTTTTTATAAGAATGAAGCGCAAAAAGAAAGTGCAGAAAGATTGAAAGCAGAACTTGATAAAAGCGGCGCATTTACAAATCCGATTGTAACAGAGATTTCACCGCTAATTAATTATTACCCTGCCGAAGATTATCACCAAAATTATTACAATCAGAACAGCGAGCAATCTTATTGTCAATTTGTAATTGCACCCAAGCTAGAAAAGTTTGAGAAGGTATTTGGGGAGCAGTTTAGAAAGAAATAGTCATGCAAGAAATTGTAAATTATCAAAGAGCATTTTTTGAAACAGGCGCAACGTATGATATCCAATTTAGGATACAACAACTTACAAAGTTGAAAGCCGCGCTGAAGGAAGACGAACCTTTATTAGCGGAAGCTATTTATGCGGATTTTAAAAAATCTTCTTTTGATAATTTTAGCAATGAATTGGCTTTGTTATTTTTAGATATAGACGAAGCTATTGCAAAAATAAAAGATTGGGCAAAGCCAAAAAGGGTAAGCACCAACTTAATTAACTTACCCGGTAGTAGTTATATTTACCCAGAGCCCTTAGGCGTTTGTTTGGTTATTGGCGCATGGAATTACCCCTTTCAATTGAGTTTTGCCCCAGCAATAGCAGCCATAGCAGCGGGTAATACCATTATTGTTAAACCTAGTGAGTTAGCAGCCAATAGCAGCAAAGCAATTAAAGAATTAATTGCCAGGCATTTTGAACCTAACTTTTTTACTGTAGTAGAAGGTGGTGTGGCAGAAACCCAAAAACTATTGGAGCAAAAATTTGATAAAATATTTTTTACAGGAAGCACTAATGTTGGAAGAATTGTTTACGAAGCCGCAGCCAAACACCTCACCCCAATAACTTTAGAATTAGGAGGTAAAAGTCCAGCCATTGTAAGTAAAGATTGTAATTTACCCATAGCAGCAAAAAGAATTGTTTGGGCAAAATTTTTAAATGCAGGTCAAACTTGTGTTGCCCCAGATTATATTTTGGTTCAATCTACCATTAAAAAAGATTTGGTAGCAGCCTTAAAAACAGAAATAGAGCAGCAGCAAATTTCCATTGAAAATGGGAATTATGTTCAAATTATAAACGACAGAAATTTTAATAGACTAATTGGATTAATTGACCCCAAAAAAGTAGTTTATGGCGGCAATTTTAAGGCGCAAGAGCGTTGGATTGAACCCACGTTAATGGACGATGTAAAGGAAACGGATAGCATTATGGGAGAGGAAATATTTGGACCCATACTTCCCCTATTAACTTATGAAACCATAGAAGAAGCTATACAAGTTGTGAAAAAATTTCCGACACCTTTAGCCTGTTATATATTTACAGAAAAATCGCAAGAAGCTGAGTTAATATTAAAGAAAATACCATTTGGTGGTGGCACTATTAATGAAGCCATTATGCATTTAACCAATAGTCATTTACCCTTTGGTGGAGTGGGCAATAGCGGCATGGGAAGCTACCATGGAGAGGCTGGGTTTAAAACCTTTTCGCATTTAAAAAGTATACTTAAAAAACCAAGTTGGTTTGAACCAAATTTGAAGTATTACCCGCATTCCAATTGGAAATTTAAGTTTTTACGTTGGGTAAGTGGTTTATAGTAATTGGTTTGCTTATTATGTTAAAAATGGTATGCTTTTAATCAGATATATTTAAATAAATTTACCTAATGAAAAGGGCGCATATTTTTGTTTATCTTATACTTATCTGTTTCAATTTTTCTTGTGTAAAAAAAGAAGAGAATAAAGCCCCAGTGGATGCAGATGCAGCCTTAGACCTCAGCAAATTTAAAGGAACAGGTCAATTTACTTATACAGGCTATAGCCCATTAAAAGACAAGCCAATTGGGGTATTTTTTCATATTCCACTACAGGCAACAAACCAAACCCCGATACTTATTGCTTTTCATGGAAATGACAGGTCGGGCAGAGTTTGCAGAGATGCCTTTATTGCAAATGCTAACCAACTTAACTTTATAGTAATTGCTCCAGAGTTTAATGATATTAATTTTCCAGGAGGAGATACTTACAACTTAGGGAATGTTTTTGTAGATGGAGATAACCCAACACCTAGCACTTTAAATGCCGAGGGAATTTGGACCTTTTCTCTCATCGATCCAGTTTTTGATTTTTTTAAGGAGTCCATTAAAAGTATAGTAACCAGTTATGATGTATTTGGGCATTCTGCAGGAGGGCAGTTTGCCCAGCGACTATTGCTTTTTAAGCCTAATGGAAAAATTAACAATATGGTAATTTCGGCACCAGGATGGTATACGATGTTAGATACCAATACCACTTTCCCTTATGGAACAAAGGTAAGCCCAGCTGCTACTTATCCATATACCTACCAATACATAAAAAAAGTGCATATTATTGTAGGAGAAAATGATACCGACCCAAATTCTGCCGATTTAAGACATAACGAAATAGTGGACAAGCAAGGATTAAATAGATTAACAAGGGCGCAATATTTTTTTACGCAAACTAGGAATCTAGCAGTGTCAAAAAATGCTGCGTTTAATTGGAACTACCAGGTTTTAAAGAACGTTGGCCATGATTTTACAGCAACTTCAAGTGCTGGTGCAATACTTTTATACCAATAACAAATTTAAACTTTAATATACAACACAAATGAAAAACAAACTTCTACTAATTCTAATTTTAGCCTTCGCTTCGGTAAGTGAGGCACAAACCCTAATGGAAAATTTTGCTTATGGCACAACCACAGGAACTATTGCCGACTCGCTAACCAACACTGCCTTTGGCGGTAATACGGCATTAGGAAACCAAAGATGGAGAAGACATAGTGGCACTGGAAATCCAGTTAAGTATTTAGGTAGTTCACTATCCTATCCAGGGTATACCTCTTCAGGTGTTGCGGGTTCTGCTGGTTTTACGTTTATGAGCGCCAGTGCGGAAGATGCACACAGAAATACCCAAACCATCACCTCTGGAAATGTTTACGTTTCTTTTTTGCTTAGAATGACGGCATCTGGTGGAACTACAGGTGATTACTTTTTTCACATCATGGATACGACTTTTATAACTGCCTTTAGAGCTCGTGTTTATTTAAGAGATGGTTCGGCTGCAAATACTTATAAAATAGGACTAAATAAAGGTTCAAGTGCAACTCCATTTTATTCTACACCAGATTACAAGTTAGACTCTACCATTTTAGTTGTAATAAAATACGCTTTTAATCCAACCTTTACAGATACTGTTTCAGCCTATATTTTTACAGGTGGTATACCTGCAACTGAGCCAAGCGTGCCTACCTTAATAGCCCCTGATAATGGTACTGTTGGTGATTTAGCCAAGTTTAATTCAATTGCCATTAGGCAAGGTACAATAGGCACTATGTCTGGTACTATTGATGGTATTAGAATTGCAACTACTTGGGCAGACGGCCCACTGCCTGTAACACTTTTAGATTTTAGAGCTAATTTAAACGAAGCAAATGGCACGCAATTAAAATGGTCAACTTCATCTGAAACTAACAATAAAGGTTTTGAAATTGAAAGAAGCGCAGATGGCGAGAATTTTGAAAATGTTGCTTTCGTAAAAGGTGCAGGCAATTCAAAAACTATTGAGCAATATGCGTTTCAATTAGATTATTTTACACCAGCCTATTACAGATTAAAGCAAATAGATTTTGATGGTGCTTTTGAGTATTCGCAAGTTGTATATTCTGGTGGCGAAGTTTCAGAGATTGAATTGAGTCCAAATCCTTTTGTTGAAACCTTAAAGTTAAATAGCAATAGTAATATCGATAAAATCGAAATTATTGATTTAACGGGTAAAGTTCTAGTTTCTGAAACTATCAATAAAGAAACAGCAGAAGTTGAAACTTCACACTTAGCAAAAGGTATTTATTTTATTAATATAAGTCAAGGTGGTTCGGTTCAAACCAAAAGAATTATTAAAACCAACTAGGTTTTAAAACATAAGTTGAACCCAAAAGCTTGCTAGAAAAGAGGAGTTAGTACTGGTATTAAATTGAGAAATTGAAGTATTTATTTTAAGATTGTTCTTATTAACATACTTCGTTAATCCCAGTGCTAACTCACTTTTTTGTTCTACAATACTTGTAGCATTTTCTCCAAACTCTGCATCTACAAAAGAATACCTCACATCAATACCAATACTGCTATTGTAAACATAGCCCAACTGCGTATTAAAGCCATTACCCAATGCCAAATACTGGCTAATCTCGGTAGGTTTCATTGGATTTAGAGCCGTAATGTCTTTATATGAACCTTGGTTAACTTTTCCAGTGCTAATTACGTACTCACCCATTAAAGAAACCCCTTTGTACTTAGCTAAGATATCGTAATTCAACTTTCGGTAATCAGGTAACAAATCATCTCCATTGGCATCAAACATTTCAAACTCTCCATGGCCTTCTCCAGTTTGTGCGCTTGCGCCTTTATTGTAACTGCCAGCAGCACCTACAACTAATTTTAATTGCTTTTCTCCTGCTATATCCGCAACCATAGCTTCATTACCTGAGCTAAATTTACCCAAAGGATAAAAATCTAACCTGCCAGAATACTTCAAACCACCTTTATCAAAGTCGGTTGGGCTTAAACCAAAAGAATTTCTACCATCGCCAGAAGTTATGGCGGCCATCGGTATCAACATCATACTCCCGATTTTTAAAGGAGCTTCAACAAACAAGCCAAACTCTCTGCCTGTTCTAGAGAATTGAGTACTCAATAAGCTTCTTTCTATAAATTGCAACTGACCCTCCATCAATGTCATTTCGCGGTTATTGGCAAAGTTTATTTGCTGCCCTACGGTAAATTTTAGGAAAGAAACAGGTGTATAAGAAATCCAGGCATCCATTAACGGACTAGCCAAGTTAAAATCTGTTTGAATGAAAAAAGAAACTTTTTCTTTTAATGCTTTTCCATAAAAGTTAAAGAAGGTACGACGAGAGCTAAAAGTATAGTTATTACTTCCTGCAGTATCTTTGTTTAAGCCCACAAAAGGTTGTATCATGCCACCTAACCCAAATTGATAGGCACCCTCATTGAAGTTAAACTTTATTCCATCACTTAACTTATAAGCCACCTTACTGGGAGTATTTTCATCCGACGATTCTTCAGAAGGTTCATCATTGGCTTGCGCATTTAAACGAGGGCTTGCGCCGATTAGGAGAAATCCTAAAATAACTAAGCTTATATTAAATTTTTTCATAAGGATAATACTCTATAAATAGGTAGTTTGTGACCAGGATTGGCCTTGATGATGCTGTTAAAAACAAAACTATTAGGCGCTTCGGGTTCAAGCACCTCTATAATTAAACCTGCATTCTCTTGATTTAAACGAACCAGATAGGCTCCTTTAGTAAACACTCTTTCTTCCTTGCTTGTAGTTGTACTTACTTTTTGTGTGTATACACCTTCTTCTTTCTCGTAACTCCGTTTTTGAGTAGCAACAACATATGATTCAATTTGCATTGTTTTATCGGCATCTAAACGCTCCACCTGAATCCCCAAAACCTTCAATTTCTTAATAACCTCAGCTTCGGTTGCTTCAATTAAATAAGCCACAGGAGCGCTGCGAGTAAGTGTAGGTGAGCTAAATGTAGCATTGCCAACTTTTAGATTAATGCTTATTTCTTCATTGGTCTTAATATCTATAAAAGTAAGAGGTGTAAGTTTGGTTAGCTTGCTCGACTTTACCACAGCTATCTTTCTTTCTTCCAACTTAGGTTGCAAGGTTGTGATAACTTCATCGAAACGATTGTAAGCAGTTTTTAAATACGATAAGCCGATGGTATATCCAGTAAAAATTCTGCGTTTAAAAGAAGTTCTTCCAATACCAATTCCTCTAATCTCGACTAAAGTAGAAATGGTATTTGCAAGAGCAAATGAAGTAGCACTCGATCTTGCATTGTTAGAACCTTGATTGATGTTTAATTCACCTAAATCGTGGTCTGTAGTAAAGTACTCACAATAAACCAATCCATTTTTGGTTAAGGCCTTTTGAGCCTCATCAACAAAAACCTCATTGGTATATTTACGTAATTCTTCACTTACATTTAGGTTGCCCGAGGTCATAAACATCACATCGTGCCTAGAAGCAACACCGTAAGAGCTCAATTGCACAAAGTCTCTTCTGAAGGGGTTGTATTCATGAAAATCAATAGCTACATGAGGGTTAAAATCACTAAATGATTGTTTTAAGAACACGCTCTCTTTAATGATTAATTTGGTTTGATCTCTATTCATATCTAAACCATTGGCAGCATATCTATCTTGGTGTTCGTAGCCATCAATATTAACCATTGGCACCAATGCGATATCCAACTTATCTAATAAATAAGAAAGTGCTTTATCATTTAAGAGTTGGTGTAGCATGTAAAGTACCGACTCGGTAGTGGCCATTTCATTACCATGTAAACCTCCCTGCAACCAAACTTTTAATTTAGGTTGCCCATTCTTTTTTTGCAACAATACCAATGGAACCTTTTTACCTCTTTGACTTTCGCCAATATAATTGATGGACATGATATCTGGATGGGAGGCTTGCAATTCATTTAAAAAAGCAATCATTTCTGGTTGCTTGGTAAATCCAGATTTCTTACGAAAAGCAGGCGTATTGATATCGTAGTTAAACTCTGGAAAATACTTATGCGTCATTTCCTTTGGCTGAGGATTAAAATCTAGAGTAAAACCAAAAGCCAAACAAATAAAAATAAATGCGACCGCGTTTTTCATATTAGAAGGATAAAGTGGCAATAACATTGGTGATATACTCATTGTTGTAAATGGCATTACCTAAAATATCTAAACCTCCATCTTCCACGTCTACCAAGGTAAAGGAAGCCTGAATTTTAAAGGCATGACTGCGGGTAAAAAACTTACTTAAACCGATGGTATAGTAGTTTGGTCGCTTATAAATAGTAGCATTATTTAAGAAGGAATATTGATCCGAATCAAAATGCATAAACCGAGCGTCTACAGAAATATTCTTATTGAAAATATATCCCGCTTGAATGTTGAATGCACTGCCCAACACCATTCGGCTTTTAACGTAATTGCTTACATCTTGCACACCATTTACATCAAATGTACTGCTTATAGAACCATCATTTCTTACTCTATACATGATGTCGGTGGGCACAGAAGCCTCAGATTTAATATATTCTCCTAGCACACTAAAAGCTTTATACTTAAATAGAAAATCAGCACCGTATTTTGTAAAATCTGGCAAACTTTCTTGCATCGATTCATTGAGGTAAATAATGGTTCCACTTGCTTCTCCTCTCCTGCTGCTTATTCCATTTGCCTTGCTGTAATTAAATCCAAACAATAATTTTGGTGTTAATTCTCTAGCCATATCTCCTTGACGAAACTTGCCTAAACTAACAAACTTACCAAAAGGCATAAAATCTATTCTTCCCCCATACTTTATTCCACCATGATCGTTTGCAAACACGTTTGGCCCATCGCCATTGGTTACAGAAAAACCTGGATTGATGAAAAAATTTCGCCCTAGTTTAAACTCATAATTAACAAACAGTCCAAACTCTCTAAAAACAGAGAAGGCAGAACTTAATCGACTACGTTCGGCTAACTGAAGCGCATTAGAACTCATGAGCATTTCGCGATTTTCTGTAAAGTTTGAACTTTGACCAAACTTGATTTCAAGCTTCTTAATGGGGTTATAAGCAACCCAAGCATCAAACAAAAAACTACTCGCATCGTCTCCTACCTCTGGCGTTCCACTTAAATCAACTTGAAGCCTATAAGTCATTTTATACTTAGGAAGCTCGCCTTGCACTCTTAACCTTAAACGCCTAATTCTAAAACGAGTATAGCTATCTTGTATACTGTCTTCGGGATAAGACCTAATCTCCATAGAAGGTTGAATATACCCATTTAAATCGAAGCTTGATTTTTCTTTATCAGAAAAGGTATAACCTTCGCCTAATTTATATTTATGAGGTATTGGATTTTGCGCAAATACTTTAAGCGCCAAACAAAAAAACATTAAAATAGGAAGCAGTTGTTTTTTCATAAGCTTATTCAAAATGGCCTTTAACCAAAACTTCTTTATTTTCCATCATCAATTTTCCTCCTGCTATGACATCTTGCAATACTAAATCTTCATCCAAGCAACAGAAGTCTGCATCAGTTCCTACAGCAATAACGCCTTTGTTTTTTAAACCAAGGTTTTTTGCCGGACTACTGGTTATTACCTTTAAAGCCTGCTCAGTAGGCACTCCGCCTTGTTGAACCAATGCCTTAAACTGCAAATAATTTTGATCGATAACTGCTCTTCTAAAACCAATTAAATTCCCTTGGGCGTCTAATTTATCTAATCCAGCATTGCCATCAGAGCTAAATGTAATTTGATCTAAAGAAATGCCTTTTTCTAAGGCATATAAAACAGACAGGTAAGGCTCTGTATATTTTGAAGCGCCAGTAGTTAAATCGATGCTACCACCCAGCGCAGCAAATTTAATAGCCTCTTCAAACAAATCTTTAGTTCTTCCAACATGCGTTGGAGAAATAGCACTAATAGGAAATTCATACTCATTAACCAATCTAAAAAGGCAATCCATTTTTGAGGTTAAGGCTCCTAAATGTAAGTGTAATATTCCCTTCTTACTTGCCAGCATCCCTCCCACTTTAATCTGTCTTAATAACCTCACTAATTCTAAGTCGGTTGGATAATCTGAACGAATATCTGATATGGCCACTTTGCAACCTAGAACGGGTGCAATAAACATCATATCATCTTGCAGGGAGCCGGTAATATACGTTGGTTCAAGGCCATAAAAACCAGTGTACATATAAGCAGTTAAACCCTCACTTTCTAGGGCTCTTGTTTTGGCAAATAAACTTTTGATACTTCTGGTAGCACCATCTGTGCCTAGCAAACCTACTACGGTTGTTGAACCACATTTAACCAAATCACTACAGTTAATTTCTGGGGTCATGGAACCAAAGCCATGCTTACCCCCAGCTCCAGTAATATGGATGTGCTGGTCTATAAAACCTGGCGTTACAATTTTTCCTTGCGCATCCCATTTGTTGCAAAGCGAATCTGGTAAATTGATTTCATCCTCTATGGCAACAATTTTACCATTTACTACCAAAATATCTTTGATGCCCAAAGATTTTGGAGCATAAGTTGTTGCATTCTTAATTAAAAGCA
The DNA here is from genome assembly GCA_044360615.1 of Bacteroidia bacterium. GTDB lineage: Bacteria > Bacteroidota > Bacteroidia > UKL13-3 > UKL13-3 > B1. The sequence goes on from JBIKKC010000009.1 coordinate 10,250, forward strand.
TAAGCCAAAATGATAAAGTAATAAGGTTACTAAAACAGAAAGAACAGGAATCACATTTCTTTTCACAATTTCCATAACAGGCACTTTGGCCACATCTGCTGTGGCAATAAGAATACCAGCAATTGGACTCAAGGCTCTTCCCATAGAAGCAGATAGATTCATTGGTAAAAGAATAGATGTACTTGGTACGCCAAACTTAAGAGCCACGTTAGGTATGAGCGGACCAAAGGCGAAGAAAGCAGCATTACCACTACCCATTAGCATTGCTGCTAAAAATATCATGATGGTCATGATAATACCAATGCCCATTGCACCAATGCCCAAGCCTTGAGATATTGATATTAGACTGTCTATAAAACCTAAAGCAATTAAGCCAGCTGCAAAAATTTCGGCAGCCACTATTAACGAAACTACCGATTTAAACATATCTCCCATGCCATCAAAAAACACTTTAAAGCCTGCAAAGACAGCTTTTACATCTCTTGTTCTAATTAATTCAAATAGCATACCTACAAAAAAACTAAAGAACATGGCAGTAGTAGTTTCTATCTTTAAAGCAATGGGAAAGATTTGAAACACACCAGAAAAAGAAAGTAATAATAGTAAAGGGAGCACAGGAATAATGGCATAAAACGATGGCGCCTTAGACTTTGCCGAAGCAGTTGTATCATCTACCTTAACAGGTTCTACTTTGGGTAATTTTTTATCGTAATGCTTGTTTACGAAAAAGTAGGAAATCATTAATACAAAATTTAAAATAATAGCAATAGGAATTTGCATATTGATAAAATAAGGCACTGTATCTATTTTTGCAATTTGTGTAGCGGAGGCAGTAATTACTGAAGCCGGACCTATACAAAAAGAAGTACAACCAGTAATAATAGAAACAGCAGCTATTCTGCTAACCCCAAGATTAACCAAGATGGGAAAAACAGCAGCCATCATTAAAAGGCCCATACCTGCGGCAGAAGGCACACAAATAAAAATTAGTTGCCCGATAGGAATAACCAACACAGCAGCTAAATTTGGATAGCTCTTAAAAAAAGAAAGTGGTTTTAAAGCAACCTTTACCAAGGCCTCAGAAGCTCCAATTTTATCAATAAAGGCAACGAATCCACCAATGGCCATAATCATAAGACCCACCCCTGCATTTATTTCTGAGAAAGATTTTTTAATAAACTCAAAAATGTCGAACAAAGGATAGGCACTTGTACTTATAGCCTCATGTTTTGGCCCTTCTAAAAAGCCAGACAATAAAATCATACCTAAACCAGCAATCAATAAAATAGCTTGAGGAAAAACATCTTTTAACAATAACCTTACCACTATAGCAATAACTATAAGAGATAGGAAAAGTCCGAAGTATGGAATCATAAGTATTGTTTAAAAAGGTTTTCTTTCTACAGTGGTTCCTGGTGAAAACTTAAACTTATCAGGGTCTATTGTGGAGTGCTGCACAAAATCTCCAGTAATATCGGGGTTTCGCGTATAGGATTCGTTTGGATTATCAGACAAAGGCGTTACATCAAAAGTAAGTAAAATTGCCCCAGTGCTATCCTGAACCGTTACCAAATCACCCGCATTGTTCATGTTAAAATCTCCAGTGGTAGATTTTTGCACAATAGCTCCGCCAAAAGTACCCGTGGGTGTGCCGCCTCCAAAAACAACAAAAGCCTTATTTGCTGGAATTATGGTTCCTGCAGGTACAATATGCCTTGGCGTATTGCTACTTAAAGCGGTGGCATCAAAAATTTTATAACCGCTTATATCTAAAGCTTTGCTAGAATTATTATAGAACTCTATAAATTCATCTTCAGCTTGTGAGTAAACACCATCACCATTGGCATCTCCATCTAAACCAGAATTAGAAGGATCATACAAAACTTCATTGATAATTAAATTTCCTGTAACCACAGGCGAATCGTCATCTTCAATCAAAATGGTTTTGGTTTGAACCCCATCCTCTAATCCACCCGCTACAGAATCAATATCAATAATCAGGTTTTCATTTCCTTCTACCAAAATATCCTGTATAGTTAACAAGGTACTTTGGTTAGTTAAACTTCCAGCTTTCATTGTAATTGAAAGTGGAGCACTAAAATCTACATTTAATAAAGCTTTACCCGAATACTTAAAAAACACTGTTACATCATTGGAAGCTTGCTCGTTTAGCGTCACAGTGATTTGAGACAACCCACCTGCTTCGGCAATATTGGTAGCACTTACAACTAATTTTACCTTTGCCGTATTATTGGTATTAATAATTGGCTTTACATCCTCTGTTTTGCAAGCAGCGAGGGCAAATACCAAGAAGGTAAATAGCCAGAGAAATTTATTTCTTTTCATGTATAATTGGGTTCAAACCTATTGCTTAATTACTTTAAACCTGCCGGTGCTATTGCTAGTATATAAGTTAATAAAATAAACTCCAGAACTAAGGCCATTCATTTCTACTTCATTTTGAAGGGGCTTTCCTTCAGCTAATTTTTTACCATTGAAATCAAATACTTCAAAATGGGTAACATCAAATTCTGAAGTAATAAATATTCTATCAGAAACTGGGTTAGGATATAGGACAAAAGCATTATTGACATTTTCTTGTAAAGAGCTAGTTTGACCACTAATGGTAATTTGTTTTATTCCAGAAACACCAGAACCATCATTTGCTATAGCTTTAACGGTTACCACTCCATTGGCCTTTGCAGTTAATAAACCACTGCTAGAAATGCTTGCTAAAGAGCTAGAATCAACACTCCATGTTACATTTTTATTAGATGCAGTAGAAGGCAAAACAGTGGCAGTCATTTGCAAGGTTCCGCCATTTATAGTAATACTCGTTGAGGGGCTACTAACCGTTATTTCGCTTACTAAAACATCAGCACAAATAGGATAAATACACTCTGTATCGTATATAGTAGTTTTAGTAGAATCTGTACAATTTAACGCACCATTTATCCAAGAGCCTCCAGAAACTTTATAAGCCCAAGAGCCGGTATACTCCCAAGGTTTTCCGGTTCCATCTTCATTGGCATTGCCATAAGTTTCTGCTACTTCTCCTACTTTAAACAATTCAATGGCATCATCTCCATTTTGATTCACCGCACCAAGAGCATCCACAAAAACATGATTAAACTTGTTCCAGCAACCCGCTAAATAAGCTTTCATGGCAGTAGAATCTCTTACCACAAAAATTTCAGCCCCGGCAACAACTGTAGTTTTAGGAAACCTAAATTCTTGCCCATCTGTACCTCCACCATTATTGGCAACTCCCAAACCATAAATACTTAAATCGGCAATAGCTGCAGTAGCTCTTACATGTATGCCTTTACCGCTAACACCTCCCATAGGAGTTACAAAATCAGTAACACCTTGTAATGATAATTTATTGCTGCAGCTAGAGCAAGAGCTAAAGCATACAGAAGTAATAGCTGTATCTAACTTAAAGGCCAAAGTGCGCACATTTTTTCCTTCATAAACTTGCGTACAAGGACTACCAGAAGCTAAACTTTCCTCTGTGTAATTACTTCCTGATTTATATACAAATAGATATTTTAAAGTATCTAGTTGTGTAGCCACATTCGTCTCAAATAGTCCATCTCTATCAATATCTGTTAAAGCGTTGCAATTATTGCACCATTGGTTAAAATTACCGCTAACATAAACACTATCAAAAGAGGTGGAAAGCTCATTCATATCTATCTTTAGCATTACCTGTTTAACACTGCTAGTAATAAATGAAGTTCCGTTTACTTTGGTTCCCGGAGAAAATCTCCTGGTATTAATGCCTGCATGCTGCACAAAATCGCCTATTAAATCTGGATTGCGCGTATAAGATTCATCTGGATTATTAGAGAGTGCATCTGAATTAAATCTTAACACTACATTAGCAGTTGCATTTCTTAATAAAATAACCTCACCAGAATTATTCATACTCAAACCATCTACGCCGGTATCGGCTAAAACAATGGCTCCACCGAAAAGACCTCTAGGTGTACCACCCCCAAAAACCACCAATGCCCCACCAGCAGGAATACTAATTCCATTAGGAAAAACATAATGCACTGTTATGGCATTTGTAGTAATTGAACTATCTGCTATTTGATAACCGCCAATATCAAAGGAAGTATTGCCTGTATTTACAAATTCTATAAACTCATCTTGGGCTTGACTATAAATGCTGTCTCCATTGGCATCTCCTAATAACCCAGAGTTAGAAGGATCATATAAAACCTCATTAATAATAAGTTGACCTGATGAGGAAGTCAACAAACAAATGGTAAATAATAACGAAAGGTAAATTCTACGCATGGTATTAAAATTAACTTGACCAAAATTAAACAACAATATCTTACATTTGGCATACCAATTAAATAATAATTAAAATACCAATTATGCCCTTACTTCTCAAAAAAATAGCAGATGAATATAGGCATTCTAAAGCCAATGCTGTTAAAACCGATAAGGAAAAAAAGTATATCCTTATTTACAAAATATTAGTAAAAATGATTATTAAGGTAGAGATACCAGAAAACACACTTCTGCCCCCAACCCGCAAACTAGCAGAAGTATTGAGCGTTTCGAGAAGTACTATTTTAAGAGTTTATGATATACTTATCTTAGATGGTTTAATAATACCTACCCAAGGATCGGGATATCAAATAAAACCAAAAGAAAGAAAGGTTGAACCAAAGCAAGAATCTATTCATTCGTCCTATCCTAGTTTTTCAAAAATTGGCAAATCTTTTCTAAAGTTAGGCCCAAACCTAGTGGCTAATAGTGGGCAAGATTTAGCATTTAGTCCAGGCTTACCACCCTTAGATATTTTCCCTGTAAACCAATGGAAAAATCTATCAAACAAGTATTGGAAAGAAATTAAGTTTTCTAATCTTTCCTATTCTCCATCATCTGGTATGGACCGATTAAAAAATAATATTGCTAATTACCTTAAACTAACTAGAAACATTCATTGCGATCCATCCCAAGTTATCATAGTTTCTGGTTCTTTGCAATCCATTTACTTACTAGGTTCTATTCTCTTAAACCCTAGAGACAAAGTGATTTTAGAAGACCCATCCTTTCCAAATGTTAGCGCAATTCTCACAGGGTTAATGGCAAACATAATAGGTGCTCCCTTAGATACAGAAGGCATAGATATAGCTTACTTAAATAAAAACCAAGTTAAGGCAAAGCTCATACATGTTACACCCTCTTGTCAGTACCCAATGGGAATAAAGATGAGTGAGGCAAGGCGAGAAGAATTGGTGGCATTTGCCTCAAAAAATAAATCCTTAATTATAGAAAATGATTATGAACACGAACTGCATAATTACCACAAGCCTTTGCCAGCTATCTACAGCTTAGACAAGGAAAGCAGAACCATTTATTTAGGAACATTTAACAGAATGTTGCACCCTTCATTGCGCATTGGCTACATGGTGGTTCCGCAACATTTAAAAGCGCCTTTAGAAATCATGCTCAAGCATTCTCATCGTTTTGTAGCGCCTTCTATTCAATTCGTTTTGAACCAATTTATAGAAAAAAAATATCTACATAATCATGTATTAAACCTAATAGAAACAGTTTCTGAAAGAGCTGGATTTTTCAAACAAAACTTTACTAGCATTTTTCAAGGCACACCCTTACAGCTCATAGAAAATGAAACCTTGAGTTTACAAACTTTAATACAAGTAAATGAGGGAATTAAAGAGGAAGAAATCCTAAAAATATTGACTCAAAATAATATCAGTGCGCATTCGCTACATAAATGCTATTTAACGCCTTCCAAACAACAAGGACTCATTATGGGTCACTGCTCTATTCCTAAGCCAATTATTAAAAACAAACTAAATCGGATGCGAAACATTTTAGACAATTGTATATTTGCACCATGATACAAAGAATTCAATCCGTTTTTTTGGTAATGATGGTAGCCATCATCGCCACCCTTTGCGGCATCCATTTATTGCATTTCGTTTATGTTGAACCAGAAAACAAAACCACAGAATATGTACTTAACCTTTTCTATTTTAACAAATTAGAAAATGGTGTTTTAGTAGAAAGCAATTTACAATTTGTATTAATCTTAATCAGTAGCATTGTAATTGGCTTATGTATTTTTATTCTGATGGGCTACAAAAATCGTGTGAAACAAATGCAATTTACGCTTATCAATATGCTAGCCCTATTTTCTTTGTTGGCCGCATTTTTTGTAAAGGCCTATTTATTTGTTCCTAACTTTAGTAGCGAAAAATTGATGCTTCCCTCAATGATTGGAATCACACTTTCCATATTTCTTATTTACCTGAATATTAGGGTTTATTACCTAATTAAGAAAGATGAAGAGCTAGTAAAAAGCGCAGACAGATTGCGTTAAGGCTTTTTGCCTATATTCGCATTCTGCTATGGCATCAAAACCCTCTATACCGCAAGGCACGCGCGACTTTTCACCGCTTATGGTTAGGCGGAGAAAATTTATCCTTCAAATTGTTGAACAAGTGTTTACCAAATATGGCTTTATGCCTTTGGAAACGCCTAGTATGGAATACTTAGAAACGCTTACTGGAAAGTATGGCGATGAAGGAGATCAACTTCTATTTAAAGTTTTAAATTCTGGTGATTACCTAAAAAAACTTAGGGAAAACCAGGACAAATTTAGTGGACATGAAGAAATAGACCCTACTTTTTTACCTTCTTTTGATGGTAAAGTAAGTAGTTTAGATTCAAAAGCAACACTTCCCTTTATTGCCGAAAAAGGTTTGCGGTACGATTTAACTGTTCCTTTTGCACGCTATGTGGTAATGAACCGCAATGAGATTACCTTTCCATTTAAACGCTACCAAATGCAGCCAGTATGGCGCGCAGATAGACCACAAAAAGGAAGATACAGAGAATTTTGGCAATGCGATGCAGATGTAATTGGCACCAAAAGTTTGATTAATGAAGCAGAATTATTAAAAATTTATGATGAGGTTTTTACTTGCTTAAATGTTCCGGTAATCATTAAAATTAATAACCGAAAATTGCTCAGTGCCTTATCTCAAAAAATGAATGCGGCCTCTCAATTTATGGCGCTTACAATTGCCTTAGATAAATTGGATAAAACAGGCCTAGAAGGCTTACAAACAGACTTAGAAAAAACAGGATTTGATGCACATCAAATTGCTATTGTAAAAGATTTTCTTCACTTGGCTCAAAGCGAAAATAAAATAGCAGCATTAACACACTTTTTTGAGGGCAACGAAGAAGGTTTACTAGGCTGTGCAGAACTAAATGAGATTTTTACTTACCTAGGAATTTTACATCCCCTCAATAGGATTGAAATTGATGTTACCTTAGCCCGAGGATTAAGCTATTACACAGGCGCTATTGTAGAAGTAGTAGCCAATGCTGGCAGCTTTAAGCCCAGTATTGGCGGAGGCGGAAGATATGACAACCTAACTGGCATTTTTGGCTTAGCAGATGTTTCTGGAGTGGGTATTTCTTTTGGCCTAGATAGAATTTATGATGTGCTAGAAGAGTTGAATTTATTTCCAGCCAACCTTAAAAAACTAGAAACCAAATTACTCTTTTGCCATTTCGACGAAGAGACTAGATTACATGCACTTGATTTGTGCGCGAGTTTAAGAAAACAAGGAATTGCAGCAGAAATATTTCCAGACCTAACCAAGAAAATTGCCAAACAATTAGACTATGCCAACAAACTTCAAATTAGCCATGTTTGCATTGTAGGTAGCGAGGAAATGCAAACACAAAAATACAAATTAAAGAACCTTAGTAACGGACAACAACTTGAGTTAAGCGCGCAAGAACTCATACAACATTTATAAAAATTATGGAAACTGCATTTGAAATTGGATTTAATTTTGGCTACAATGATTTTTTTAAAGCCATCCGCTTAGAACAACCTATGAAACTGCATGCAGAAGCAGTTAGCTGCATAGAAAAAGGAAGAAAATATCTTGATCAAAAATTAAAAAACAGTGATGAGGCATTCTATGGCATCAATACGGGATTTGGTTCTTTATGCAACACTGTAGTTTCTAAAGACGAGCTAAGCAAACTACAAGAAAATTTATTGCTTTCGCATGCTTGCGGCACGGGTGCTCATGTACCTCAGCATATAGTAAAATTAATGCTGGTGTTAAAAGTGCAAGGCCTGAGTTATGGCTTTAGCGCAGTGCAATTACAAACGGTTCAAAGGTTATTAGATTTTTACAACCATGATATTGTTCCTGTTGTTTTTGAGCAAGGTTCTTTAGGCGCTAGCGGCGACCTTGCCCCTTTAGCACACATGGCCTTACCATTAATAGGTAAAGGAAGAGTTTGGGTAAAGGAAAATGGCACTTATGTTATAAAAGAAGCAGCAGATGTACTTAAAGAAAAAGGCTGGGAGCCTATTGTTTTACAGGCCAAAGAAGGACTAGCATTAATTAATGGCACTCAGTTTATGAATGCCTATGCCTTGCATATCATTATAGAATCTGCTAGCCTATCTGCTTGGGCAAATGTAATTGCCTGCGCCTCTATAGATGCTTTTAATTGCAGATTAGAACCCTTTACAGACTTGGTTCATAAAGCAAGAGGCCATGCTGGGCAAATAGCCGTTGCCAGTAATATTAGAAAAATATTAGGAGATAGTAAAATTGCGCTTGAACCAAAAACAAGTGTGCAAGACCCTTATGCTTTTCGTTGTATTCCGCAAGTACATGGCGCCTCAAGAGATGTTATAGCCTTTGCTAAAGTAACTATGATTACAGAATTAGAATCGGTTACAGATAATCCATTGGTATTTCCAAACGAAGACAAAATTATAAGTGGAGGAAACTTTCATGGGCAACCCCTTGCCTTAGCCTTAGATTTCTTAGCCATTGCTTTGGCAGAATGGGGAAGTATTAGCGAACGTAGAACCTACCAATTGATATCGGGTCAACGCGGCCTACCCCCATTTTTAACAGCAAATCCAGGCTTAAACTCTGGCTTTATGATTCCACAATACACCGCTGCTGGTATAGTGAGCCAGAACAAACAATTATGCACCCCAGCCGTTGTAGACAGTATTGTAAGTAGTAACGGACAAGAAGACCATGTGAGTATGGGAGCCAATGCTGCCACCAAAGCCTTGCGTGTGCTAGAAAATGTGTACACTATTTTAGGAATAGAACTGATGTGTGCTGCCCAAGCATTAGAATTTAGAAAGCCTTTAAAAAGCTCTGAAATGATTGAAACTATAATAGAAGATTATAGAGAAGTGGTTCCAAAATTAGAAGAAGATAGGTTTTTACACGACGATATTATAGCCAGTGTTGCCTTTATAAAAAGCAAATATTTACCCGGATTTTAAGCATGGAATTACTACAACAAAAAGACATTAAAGACCTTATAGAAATTGCCATAAGAGAAGATGTAGGCAGCGGCGACCATAGCTCCTTAGCCTGCATCCCCGCAGATAAAGAAGGTCACGCCTACTGCATTGCCAAGGAAGATGGTGTAATTGCAGGCATTGATTTAGCAGGTTATATTTTTAAACGCATAGACCCAAATATTAGGTATGAACCAAAAGTTAAAGATGGGGACGACATTAAAACAGGTGATTTAATTTTTGACGTTTTTGGTTCAGACATAAGTATTCTTACTGCAGAGCGTTTGGTATTAAATTTTATGCAACGCTTAAGCGGTATTGCTACACAAAGCAGAACCATTAGCATACTTTTAAAAGATTACCATACCACCGTTTTAGATACGCGTAAAACTACTCCAGGTATGCGTGTTCTAGAAAAATGGGCGGTAAAATTGGGTGGTTGCAATAACCATAGAATAGGTTTATATGATATGATTATGATTAAAGACAATCATATAGATTTTGCAGGCGGCATACAACAAGCTATAGAAAAAACACACCAATATTTAAAGTTTAAAGGCTTGAACCTAGAAATTGAAATTGAAACTAGAAATCTGGAAGAAGTAAAAGAAGTAATGCGAATTGGTGGTGTAAATCGCATTATGTTAGATAATTTTAACCCTACTTTATTAAAGGAGGCAGTAGCCTTAATTAACAAAAAATTTGAAACTGAGGCCTCGGGAGGCATCACGTTGGCTACTATAAAAGATTTTGCAGCATCGGGGGTAGATTTCATCTCCGTGGGCGCTTTAACGCATTCCAGTAAGAGTATCGACCTAAGCCTAAGAGTTTCAAAATAGGAATTTGCCTAGATTTTTAAAAAAATAAAGTTTTTACTTGCGTATTTGCAACTTTTTACCAACTTCGTAACTCTTAAAAGAAACTAAACTTAAAACAAATATGAAAAAGTTCTTCAAAACAACTATGGCCGTAATGATTGGCCTTTCATTAACTTTCACTGCTTGTAAAAAAGATGAAGGTAAAACTGACGGAGGAAATAACAACGGTACTCCAACTGTAACTGTTCCTCAATCTCAAAAAGCAACTGTAATCTATTTTGGTGGAACCTGGTGCCCTCCATGCGGTGCTTATGGTAAACCAGCTAAAGAACAAATTAAGGCACAAACCGGCTCTAAGTCAGTTATCATTTCTTGCCAAGTAGGTAACGACCCTATGGCTAATGCAGATGCACAAGCTTTAAGCGCTTTATTTAACCCAAGTGGTGTTCCTGCTATGTATCTTGGTGGTGCTGATGATGTAATTAATGCAATGATTGGTGGTAGCTCTAATACAGGCGCACAAGCTGTAGCAACTGTTGGAACTATCGCTGCTAAAACAGCTAAATCTAATATCGTTCTTTCTGTTAAAGAAGAAGATGGATTACAAGTTTGTACAATTGATGGAAAGTTCTTCGCAGATTTAACTGGTGAGTATTATGCTGCTGGTTATTTATTAGAAGATAAATTAAACCACGCTCAATCATCTGATAATAGCATCGAAAAAAACATCCACTATAATGTACTTCGTGCAAAATATGGCGATGATGTAAAAGGTGAATTAATTAAGGCTAATCCAAAGAAAGATGAAACTTTCAATAAGAAAATGGCTTTCTTTATTCCTACAACTTCTGTTAAAGCAAATTGTGCAATTGCTGTAGTAATCTGGAAAAAACAAACTGATGGCAAATGGACTTTGTCTAACTCATCTTACATTCAAATTAAGTAAGATAATTTTTTAAACATTACAATAAAAAGTCTCGGCTGAAAAGTCGAGACTTTTTTTTATGCTTGTACCATGAGTTGGCCCATTTATCTTAAAGGTTTTAAAGCCTATTTGCAGTTAGAAAAATCGCTGGCGGCAAACTCTATAGAAAGCTATATGCGCGATGTAGCTAAACTGCATCAGTTTCTACAAATAGAAAATAGTGACGCAAGCCCTACCCAAGTTAGTTTATCTCAGCTACGCAGTTTTGTAAAATACATTAGCGAGTTAGGTTTAGAAGCTAGCTCCCAAGCAAGAATTGTAAGCGGTGTAAAAGCCTTCTTTCATTATTTATTAATGGAGGATGAAATAAAGAAAAACCCTGCAGAACTATTAGAAGCCCCACGCCTAAAGCGCGCCTTGCCAGATGTATTAGATACACATGAAATTGATGCCATGGCCGCAGCCATAGACCAAACCAAGGCCGAAGCCTTGCGCAATAGAACTATTTTAGAAACCATGTTTAGTTGTGGCCTAAGGGTAAGTGAAACCGTTAACCTTGGCATTACCCAAATTTTTGAAGAGGAAGAGTATTTGAAAATTAAAGGAAAAGGAAACAAAGAACGGCTAGTTCCCATTGGCAAAACAGCGCTTTATTGGATTAACCTTTACCGCAAAGAGCAACGCAATCTGCTTGAACCCAAACCAGGTTGTAACGACATTCTTTTTCTAAATAGACGAGGTGGCAAACTCTCCCGTGTAATGGTATTTTATATCCTTAAAGAATTGGCGCAAAAAGCAGGTATAAAAAAGAATATTAGTCCGCATACCCTACGCCACAGCTTTGCCACAGCCTTGGTAGAAGCCGGTGCCGACCTTAGGGCTGTGCAACAGATGCTAGGACACGAAAGCATTACCACTACAGAAATCTATACCCATCTCGATAGAGAATACTTGAGAGAAGTGGTGCAATCTTTTCATCCAAGATCTAAATCTTAGAATTATATTTCCTTTAAACTAACTCAAGTTGGAAACGCAAAAACCCGATAAAGAAATCTTATTAAGTTTGGTTCAAACCAAAATGCCGTTTGGCAAATACAAAGGCACACTCTTGTGCGACCTTCCAGATTTCTATTTAGAATGGTTTGCAGCACAAGGATTCCCTAAAGGAAAATTAGGCATGCAATTGAGTACTGTTTATGAAATTAAATTAAATGGCTTACACGATATTCTTAAAAAACTTAAGACTATCGCATAAGATAAATCTTGCCTGTATTACCAGTAAAATGAAGGGCTTCATCCTTTGAGCGGGTGGCTCTATATTCAATTTCCTGACCTTCAATTCTGGTAAATACTTGATACAAATAAATACCGTTTGCTAACTTATCGCCGTATCTATCTGTGCCATCCCAAGCAAACTCGCTAATATTGTTACCAACTCTTATAGCACCAAATTCTTCCTTGTTAATTTCTCTTACTACCTTACCATTCATGGTTAAAATGCGAATCAGTAATTGGTCGGGAACCTTTGAACCCGTTAAGGTAAACACAAAACGCATTTGTGTGGTAAACGGATTAGGGTAAGGATAAAACTGTGTAATAGAACTCTTACCTATCACATTAAAATCAACTTCATAATCATTAGCCCCCGCCAAGTTACCACTGGCATCTTTGGCTTTAACTTTTAAGGTATAAATACCATCTTTTAAGCCTTTAGGGGTATACTCTAATTGGGCTAAATTTTGCGCATCAGAAGCAGGCTTAAACCTTACATCTGCGCTGTTTAAGGCAATACGCTCATAATCGAATTGGGATGGCCTTTGTAAAAAAAGCTCAAAGGTGCTGGTATCTTGTTGCAGTAAAAAAGGATTCTTATCTGTTGCACTAATTCTTATCAATGGATTAGGAGAAACTATATCTCCATTAAAAATTCTTTGTCCATCAAAGGTAACTTCTAGGTAAGGATTTTGGTTATCGCGTTCAACAACAAATTCTTTACTAAAAAAGTTATTGGTATAAGTGCCCTCTGCCAGCAACTGCTTATCGTTAATACTTAATTCGAAGCTATGTTTTCCCTTTAACCCGCTGCTTGGCACTTTTAAGTGTATATAGTTTTTACTGTTTGAACCTAAGCCCGCTTGTTTCCATTGTTGTTGCCATGGTACTAATCTATTCTCATCAATTACTTTAGCACTTACCCAAAAGCTATCGGCATTTGTAGCACTTAAATTCTTCATGGCCATTCTTACAGAAAGCGTATCTCCAGCAGCCAGCAAGGGTTTATAAAAATAAAAACTATCTGTGGCATCTAAACTTAATTCTGGCGCTGGTGTATAAATTATTTGCGCAAACTTAATTAAGTGCGGTGTTCTATAAGTGCTATCTACAAAATGAAATTTTAATTTTAGAAAAGGGTAAGTTGCAGCATTGATAGTGCTAATAGAAAAATCAGATTGGGTTAACCCATCGTAGAATAGCGTATCTACACCCTTTTTGTTTACACCAATAATATCGTACCACCACTTGCTGCGAGCAGGCAATTCTCCATCTACAACTTTTAGTTGCACTTTACTATAATTTATGGCTGGCCCAACAGGGGCAGTGGTGAAGTCTCCTTCAAACCATTTTAAAAGAAAATTTCTACGCACAGAAATTACCATTTCATCTTGAGGGTCTTCTGGCCTTGGAGGCAAGTTTGGATAAAAACCATTGTTTGTTACCGTGTCTTCTGCCGCCATACCTGGAGCTTCACCCTTTTTGCCAATTACCAAC
>JBIKKC010000305.1:0-2542 GCA_044360615.1 Bacteroidia bacterium
TTACCCGAGTAGGTATTTGAAATTACCACAATAGAAGCGTTGCAGTTTTTTGCTGCATGGGCAATTACTTTACTGTATAATTCACCATTAAAATTACTTAGGTAATCTTGGTTATAATTTAAAACTTTATCTGCACCATATTTAGCTAGCTCATTCAATTTTTCATCAGCAACTTTTCCAACAGAAACAGCAATTACTTCCCCGTTTCCCGCGCTTACTTGGTTGGCATAGGCAACAGCTTCAAAAACTGATTTCTTAAAGATTCCTTCCTGATTTTCTGCGTATATTAAGATATTCATTTTACTTCTTATTTTAGGATTAGATAACTTTAGCTTCGTTGTGTAATAAATCTATTAATTGTCCGGCATCTTCTACCGAAATGAGTTTGCAAGCACCTTTAGCAGCAGGAAGCTCAAAACTTAATGTTTGCGAATTTGCTTGAGCGCTGCTGGCTTCAACCACTTTTAAAGGTTTGGTTCGCGCTGCCATAATACCGCGCATGTTAGGAATACGTGGCTCTGTTAGTTCTTTTTGCGCACTCACTACTAAAGGTAAATTGCATTCTAATTTTTCTCTTCCGCCGTCAATATCTCTTTCCATTTTCACCAAGGTGCCTTCTACCTCAATGGCTGTAATAACATTAACACTAGGCATATTCAGCATTTCGGCCAGCAAGCCGCTTACCAAACCTCCATTGTAATCTATACTTTCTCTACCGGTTAATATCAAGTCAAAGTTTTCGCTTTTAGCATAATTTGCAATTTCTGCAGCCACAAAAAAAGCATCCAAAGGCTCTGCATTTATTCTTACTGCATCGTGGGCGCCTATGGCTAAGGCTTTACGAATACTAGGCTCTGCATCGGCCAAACCAACATTAATTGCAGTAACGGTGCCACCAGATTTTTCGGTTAACTCTAGGGCTTTTGTTAAGGCTAATTCATCATATGGATTAATAATAAATTGTACACCTTGTGTGTTAAATTTAGTGTTGTTTTCGGTGAATGTTACCTTAGTAGTGGTATCAGGAACATTGCTAATACAAACGAGTACTTTCATGTTTTATTTAAGTTTTAAGTTATGACATCAATTAATGCCAATTTCCGCTTATTTTTGGGTGGGCAAAAATAAGCCAATAGTTGAGAATTTGAAATGAGGGAACAACGTTTACAAAAACTATTACAAATGCACCTGGAAAATGCCGAAGATACATTTGTTAATTATGCCATTGGGTTGGAATATCTGGGCCTTTCGGATTTGGTTCAAGCCGAAGCTTGGTTTAGAAAGACTTTAATACTTGATTCTAAGCATATTCCAGCGCAGTACCAGTTGGCTTTACTTTTGTTTACTCAAGGTAAAGCAGCAGATGCAAGCAGAATTTTAGAAGCCGGTTTGAACCAATTAAAAGATAGTAAAGACCTTAAAACTAGGAATGAATTTCAGAGTTTATGGGATGAAATAAATTACTAATTAGCCAATTTCTTGACAAAGTTCTATTAAAACCCCGTTGGTATCTTTAGGGTGCACAAAGGCAATGAGTTTATTATCGGCTCCTTTTTTAGGCGTTTCATGTATCAATTGAAAACCTGCTGCTTTTAAGCGGGCTAATTCTGCTACAATATTGTCTACCGCAAAAGCAATATGATGAATGCCTTCTCCTTTTTTAGCAATAAACTTGGCAATAGCAGAATCTTCAGATAAGGCCTGCAATAGTTCTATTTTATTTGGGCCAATTTGATAGAAGTGGGTTTCTACCTGCTCGCTTTCTACCAATTCTTGTTTATAAGGTTGGCTATTAAAAAGCCCATTAAAAATTGCTATCGATTTTTGGGCGTCTGCCACAGCAATACCAATGTGTTCTATTTTATTCATGTGATTGTAGGGTATAGGTAAGTACTATATTTTCTAATAATTCAAAGCAAATGATTTGACGAATGCTTGGCAAGGTTTTACAAATGTTTCCATAGAAAACGCCTTTATTTTCATTGATTTGGAAGGGTTCAATTAACAAATGTAATTTAAAATCTAGCTCCTTTTGCCCATATAATTTGTATAGGGTTTCTTTGGCACTCCAGATTAATGTTTTTTCGATTATTTGATTTTCTTGTCCGGCAAAAGTCATTTCTGCCTCATTCATAAATTTCTTACAAACGCGGTTTATGCGGGTATCTATTTTTTCTAAATCTATGCCAATTGCCTCGTTCTTACTCACTAGAATCCCGGCCATATTTGCCGAATGCGTAATTGAAATAAACCAAGGTTCCTCATTAACCCATAGGCTAGGCTGGTTAAATTCATTCTTTGTGAGTGCTAATGTTTGATGTGGGAATATTTCTTGAATAAGGCAACGACTAGCCAGCCAATGCAAGGCATTAGCCTGTTGGGCGCGCTTTTCTTTGTGCGCTTCGTGATAGTTGTGTTTTAAACGGATTAGCAGTTCAGCATGCGTTTCGGTAATTTCCCAAATCGCTAAAATTTGATTTTCTCCTAGATTTATTTGTTTAGCGAGCGGCATAAAGGTGCAAGTTTAAAATATTATAATGAT
>JBIKKC010000306.1:0-2531 GCA_044360615.1 Bacteroidia bacterium
GGTAGTACATAATTTTGGATTTGAGAATCTTTGTTTATTACGGTGAAATCCAAAGGCATTTGCATTAAACCTTTTCGTTGGAAAGTAATAGCGAGCGTATCTGCATTTAGGCGTTTTACTTTCTTAATGCCATAATCGATTGTTTTGGTGCTTTCCATCCATTGGTCAAAGAACCAGTTAAGGTCTACATGGGTATATTGAATGATACTATTTCTAAAATCTTCGAAATAAGGATGTGCCATTTTCCATTGGTTAAAATAGTGTTGTAAGGCTTTTAAGAATAATTCATCGCCCAACACATATTGCAAATTATACAACATGGTAGCGGTTTTGTAATATACGTGTCCATACCCACCACCATGGTGCAAGGCTCCGTTAAAGTCATCGCTATGCGTATTAAGTGGCATATCGTTGTTATTTATGGCATCTCTAAGATAGCCCATCATTACGGTTTGATCCAAGCTCGACATGGGTTTGTAGTAGCGGGCTCTATAGCCTTTTCCTTTGCCGGCAGGTTTGGCTTCGCGGGTAAGGCGACTCATGCTCCAATGGGTTAGAAATTGGGTAAAGCCTTCGTCTAAACTAGCGCGATAAGTTTCGTTATTACCCACCATACCAAAGAACCAATTGTGCCCAATTTCATGCGCAAATAAGCCATAGTAACCTGGGCTGCTGCCATTGTCTAAAGTTAACATGGGGTATTCCATACCATCTCTGGCATCGGCAACAATCATTTTAGGGTAGGCGTATGTTCCAAAATCTTTGCTATAGGTTTGAATAATGAGGGCATTAAATTTGGCCGCATCTTGCCATCCACTTGCATGAGGTTCTTGGGCTAAGGAAATACATCTAACTTTACCTCTTGGGTTGCCGGGCATTTCTAAAACATATTCTCCAATACGGAAAGTAGGGTCTGCGGTCCAGGCAAAATCATGGGTATTAACAGCTCTAAATTTCCATGTTTTGGTGTTACCATCTTTAGGAATAATTACACTAGCTGCTTCGCCATAAGGTTTGTTTTTAAAATTGCTGATGTCTAATTTCTTTCTAAGTTCTGTGGGTAAAACTTCTGCCTCGTTTTGCAGTTCGCCTGTTGCATCCATAATATAGTGGGAGGGAAGTGTTAAAGAGATTTCAAACTCTCCAAAATCTCCATAGAATTCTTTGCCCAGATGTTGATCGGTTTCCCAGCCAAATTTGCGGTCGTATACACAAATACGCGGGTACCAATGCACGCCATCGTATTGTTTATTTCCTTCATTGTCTTTAAACATTTTCATACGGCGTCTTTGGTTTCCGCCATCGTCGAAATAGGTTTCGAAGCTGATAAATATTTCGATTTTTTGATTGGGTAATAATGGTTTGGGCAATTCAATTTTCATAATAGAAAAATCGATGGTGGGTTTAACAGATATGCCGCCAACCACTACTTTTTGGATTACAGTGCCTAAACCTGCAGTTTCATATTTGCCAAATTTCTGTTTAAAGTTATTGGCTAAATTTAGTTGTTCTAAGTAGCCACCTTTTACAAAAGCATTTTGGTATAGATGAAAATATACAAAATAGAGGGTATCTGGAGAATTGTTGGTATAGGTGAGTGCTTCATCTGCTTTTACAACATCAGTTTCATCGTTTAGTTCTGCATAAATTTTGTAGCTCACATCTTGTTGCCAATAGGCAGCGTGCGGTTTCCGGTTTTTCCAGTAATAGGGGTTGTCGGTAGATTGGTAAGAAAAATCTTGACCTAAACCTCTGCTTACAAAAATAAGTAAGCCAAATAGTAAAAGTATTAATTGCTTCATGGCTGCAAATTAAATGAAATCTTTAGCTTTGCCTTTATATGATGCAGTTGAAATTAGGAGATAAGGTTAGATTTGTGAATGAACCTTTAGAAGGGATTGTAACTTCTATTAAGGATAAAATAGTGGGTGTAACGGTAGATAGTGATTTTGAAATACCGGTAATGTTGCATGAAGTGGTAAAGGTGAAGTTTGAGGACAAAGCAGGGAATAACCAGCCAGAACTGCCCGCTGCTAAGCCTTTTAAGGCGGCATCTTTAAATCCGATTGGGGTGTTTTTAGCTTTTGAAAGAATAGGGGAAGACGGCTTAGATTTACATTTGCACAACAATTTATCGGAGTGGGTGTTAGTTACCATTTACCAAAAGGAAGATGGCGTTTACAAATTATGGAAAAATCTTAAGGTAGAGCGCGACGAAACATTGGTTTTGGGTAATTATAAATTAGCCGCTATGCAGGAGTGGTTTCCTTTGTTGGTGCAGGTATTGGCGGTGGAGTCGGTAACTGTAAAACCTGGCGCTTTGGTTCAAACCGAAATAAGTTTTAGTGGTAAAAAATTCCACCAATGGTTAAAGCATTGTTTCTTTTTAAACAAACAAGCCTATGTAACCAGAGTAGACGAAGTTTTAGAACCCTTGCAGCTAGAAGCCTTGAAGCAGAAAGATTTTTCTGAAAGCATTAAGACCGAGAAAAAGAATTTAAAAGATAAACCAAGTACTGTTATAGACCTTC
>JBIKKC010000307.1:0-2530 GCA_044360615.1 Bacteroidia bacterium
GAAGAAGGATTTTTTACATATTCCTCAAACTCGCTTCTAAAGTGTCTGATAGCACTAGCCACAGGCCAAGCTGCCGCATCGCCTAATGGGCAAATGGTATTACCTTCAATTTTAGATTGAATTTCCCAGAGCAAATCAATGTCTTCTAGAGTTCCATGTCCATCTAAAATCTTATGAATTATTTTCTCCATCCAGCCAGTTCCTTCGCGGCAAGGGCTGCATTGTCCGCAGCTTTCATGGTGGTAAAAACGTGCAAAGGTATGCAGGTTTTCTACAACAGAAGCGGTTTCATCCATTACAATAAAACCACCAGAGCCTAACATCGTTCCCGTTGCAAAACCACCATCAGCCAAACTTTCGTAAGACATGAGTCGTTTTTCGCCATTGGCTAAATTCAAAATTTTATCGGCAGGTAAAATAGGAACTGAAGAACCTCCCGCAACAACCGCCTTTAATTTTCTTCCGTTTATAATTCCTCCACAGTACTCGTCGCTATAAATAAAATCTTCAACGGTTATGCCCATTTCAATTTCGTACACCCCAGGTTTATTGATATGCCCCGATGCAGAAATTAATTTTGTACCAGCAGATTTACCAATACCCACTGCAGCATAAGCCTCTCCACCATCATTAACAATTGGCACCACCGCTGCAATGGTTTCTACATTGTTTACAACTGTAGGGCAACCATATAAACCAGCAATAGCAGGAAAAGGCGGCTTAATTCTAGGATTACCTCTCTTACCTTCAAGGCTTTCTAACAAGGCTGTTTCCTCGCCACATATATAAGCACCAGCTCCAACATGAACGTATAGGTCGTAATTAAAGCCTGAACCTAAAATGTTCTTCCCTAAAAAACCATTTGCATAGGCTTCTTCTATTGCTTTTTCTAAAATAGAAACAATATAAAAATACTCGCCTCTAATGTAAATATAACCAGCTGTGGCGCCCAGGGCAAAGCCAGAAGTAATCATACCTTCCACCAAAATGTGTGGTATGCGCGACATTAAATACCTATCTTTAAAAGTGCCCGGTTCAGATTCATCTGCATTGCAAACGAGGTATCTAGCAACGCCCTCGGGTTTAGCCAAAAAGCTCCATTTCATTCCTGTAGGGAAGCCTGCACCACCTCTGCCTCTTAAACCAGATTTCTTTACTTCTTCTACCACAGCTTCTGGGCTCATGGTTTTAATGGCTTTTTCTACCGAAGCATAACCGCCGTGGGCGCGGTATACATCATATCCCTTAATGCCTTCAATATGATCGTTTGCTAATAATAACTTTCTTCCCATGGCTATTAATACTGGTCTATGTTAACGTTATCGAAATAAGTTTTGCGCTTGTTCTCGGTCTCACAAGTAGCTAAAATGGCATCCACTTTTTCATAGCTAAGGTTCTCGTGAAATTGCGCGCCAATCATCATCATGGGGGCTGAACCACAACTACCCAAACATTCTACCGTTTTTAAGGTAAACATACCGTCGGCAGTTGTTTCACCATCTTTAATATTTAGCTTATTTTCTATGTGCTCAACAATTTCATTGGCACCTCTTAACCAACAACTACTAGTTCTGCAAACTTCAATTAAACATTTACCAACTGGTTTAAGGTTAAACATCGTATAAAAACTAGCCACCTCATATACCTCAACTGGTTGAAGTTTTAAAATTGCCGCCACAGCATTCATTGCCTCAGGACTCAACCAACCATCAAATTCGGCTTGGGCAATATGCAATACTGGTATCAAGGCCGATTTATGCTTTCCTTCGGGATATCTTGCAATTATCTTTTCAATAACAGCAAGCGACTCACTACTAAATTTCAACTCACTCATTGTTTTTTTCTTTTTTCTTTAATCTACAACCCCTATTACTATGGTCTATCGTCTATGGACTATTACGAATCTAACTCTCCTGCAATTACATTCATACTACTCATGGTAACAATAGCATCACTTAAGGTTGAACCTTTAATCATTTCTGGATAAGCTTGGTAGTAAATAAAGCAAGGGCGTCTAAAGTGCAAACGATATGCAGCTCTGCCACCATCGCTTACTAAATAATAACCCAACTCTCCATTTCCACCTTCTACTGCATGGTAAACCTCGCCTACTGGAACATCAGCCTCTCCCATCACAATTTTAAAATGATAAATTAAGGCTTCCATATTATTGTAAACTTCCTCTTTTGGTGGTAAAAAGAAATCAGGAACATCTGCAAAGAATTTACCCTCTGGCAAATTTTCAAAAGCCTGCTTAACAATCTTTAAGCTTTCCCACATTTCTTGTTGGCGCACCATAAATCTATCGTAGGTATCGCCTTGTGTGCCCACTGGAATAATAAAATCAAAATCTTGGTAACTGCTATAAGGATTCATTACCCTAACATCATAATCTAAACCAGCTGCGCGCAAATTTGGACCAGTAAATCCGTAAGCTAAAGCCCTATCTACACTTATAGGACCAGCACCAATGGTACGATCCATAAAAATTCTATTGCGTTCGAGTAGATTGGTAAATTCTGTTAATGCC
>JBIKKC010000096.1:0-8162 GCA_044360615.1 Bacteroidia bacterium
GCAAGTACTAAAAAAATTAACAAATAAGTGGTTAGCAGGAGCGCTGTGCCAAGCGAGCCTAAGAGTACTTGTAAATATAAATAGCCAAAATGGCCAAAAGCACCAGCGGCTATTGGGTAAGATGCGTGAAAAATAAAGCCCAATACCAAAGAGAGCCAGATCCCTCCAAAAAAGCTAAAGCGCAAGGTTTTGGCTAAAGGCAATGGTTGTAAACCTGTGAGTAAGAGTACGCCTATTAAAAAGAAAAGCAGTACAAAAGCAAAAGAGGCAATGCCAAAACCTTTATAAACAAAAACATAGCTAAGCCAAGCCCCAAAGTTTCCCAATAAATTATCGGCCAGATTGGGTTGTTCCAATTCTAACATACCAAAGGAGATGGCCTTTACTAGGCTTTGGTCTTCTTGCCAAGTGGTGAAAAAAGAAATACTAGAAATAAATAGTAATACAGAAAATAAAATGAAAATGAGGCCGGTAGATTTTAGAAAGCGCTCATCTTTCAAAAAAGAAAAATACTTTCCTTTTTCTGCAGGTTTCTCTTTAGACTTTCTGGGTTTTTCTTCCTGGTCTTTTTCTGGAAACTCCTCAACCTCACCAAAAATGAGTTTATTTTCTTTTACCTTTTTAGCCATTCCTTAAGGCAACGAATCTAGTGCTATATTTTTTATGAAGGAAGGTTTTTTCTAAACCAATTCACACTCTTTTTGGGATTGTTCTATTTAAAAAAACAATTAAGTAGAATTCTCCTATATTCGGGCAAATTTTGATTTAAGTATGAACGAAGTATTGGTATTGTTTCTGGAGATCACCAAGTATTTGATCCCCGCTTTAATTGTTTTTATTATTACGTATTATCAGTTTAAGATTTTTTTTGATACCGAGTATCAAAAGCGCGCCATGGATTTAAAAACCGAGCAAATTAAAACCATGCAGCCCTTGCGTTTACAAGCTTATGAGCGTTGTGTGTTGTTAATGGAAAGAATGAATCCTGAGAGTTTGGTATTGCGTACCCATAAACCTGGCATTAGTGCCTCTCAATTAAAGGTAGAATTAATTGCTGCAATTAATTCTGAGTTTAATCATAACCTATCGCAACAATTGTATGTTTCTGCTCAAGCTTGGCAGGTAATTAGAGTGGTTAAAGAAGAAATGATTAACTTAATTAATACGGCCTATTCAGATTTAGGTCCTGGCGCTGTTGGCCTAGATTTAAGCAAAGCCATTTTTGAGGAGTTGATTAAAATAGAAATGATACCTACCACCAAAGCCTTGAATTTTATTAAGAAAGAATTTGATTTGGTATTTGGATAATAGGTAGCTTTATGAGTGATAAAAAATTTGTTACCGATTCTGGTATAGAAATAAAAGAAGTTTATACAGGCCAAGCTGCAAGTGAACTTCCAGGCGAGTTTCCATATACGCGTGGTGTGCAAAAAGACATGTACCGCGGCAAGTTATGGACCATGCGCCAGTATGCAGGTTTTAGCACTGCCGAAGAAAGCAACAAGCGCTATAAATATTTATTAGCAAATGGTACCATGGGTTTAAGTGTGGCCTTCGATTTGCCTACGCAAATTGGCTACGACAGTGACCATGCCATGAGCGAAGGTGAAGTGGGTAAGGTGGGAGTGGCCATAGATTCTTTAAAAGACATAGAGGTGTTATTTGACGGTATTGAATTAGAAAAAATAACCAGTTCTATGACCATTAATGCTACTGCTTCTACTTTGTTGGCATTTTATATTGCTTTGGCAAAAAAACAAGGTGCAGATATTAAAAAGATATCGGGTACTATACAGAATGATATTTTAAAAGAATATGCGGCAAGGGGTACTTATATTTATCCACCTAAACCTAGCATGCGTATCATTACAGATATTTTTGAATACTGTAGCAAGGAGGTTCCTAAATGGAATACTATTTCTATAAGTGGTTACCATATTAGAGAAGCAGGTTCAACTGCGGTTCAAGAAATAGCCTTTACTTTATCTAATGCCAAGGCTTATTTAAAAGCAGCCATAGATAAAGGTTTAGATATAAATGTATTTGGGCAGCGACTTTCCTTTTTCTTTAATGCACACAATAATTTCTTTGAGGAGGTTGCTAAATTTAGAGCTGCCAGAAGAATGTGGGCGCAAATGGCAAAAGAAATGGGAGCCACGCATCCTAAAGCGTTGATGTTGCGTTTTCATACCCAAACAGGAGGGGCAACTTTGCAAGCACAGCAGCCAGAAAATAATATTATGCGTGTTACGCTGCAAGCCTTAGCGGCGGTAATGGGGGGCACACAAAGTTTACATACCAACGGATTTGATGAAGCCTTAAGTTTACCAACAGAGGCTGCGGCAAAAACTGCCTTAAGAACACAGCAAATTATTGCGCACGAAAGTGGGGTTATAGATACCGTTGACCCAATGGGAGGCTCTTATTTTGTAGAAGAACTTACCAATCAAATTGAAGCCTTAGCTTGGGATTATATTAAGAAAATTGATGCCATGGGTGGCGCGGTAAGTGCCATTGAGCAAGGGTACATGCAAAATGAAATTGCAGATGCTGCTTATAAGTATCAAATTGATATTGAAAAAGGGCAGAAGATAATTGTAGGCGTAAATAAATATGCTTTAACTTCCGAAACAATGCCTCCTTTATTTAAAGTGGATGATAGTATTAGGGCTGCGCAAATGGAAAAGTTAAAACAATTACGGTCTGAACGCAACGCCGAAGAAGTGAGCCGTAATTTATTAGCTTTGGATGAAGCTGCAAAAAATGATAATAACTTAATGCCACATATTATTACCGCGGTAGAATCTTATGTAACTTTGGGCGAAATAGCAGATACCTTCAGAAATGTATTTGGAGAACATCGCGCTTAATATGAAATTGAAAAATTTATTTCTGTTCTTAAGTATTGCGGTTTTGGCATGCCAAGCGCCAAAACAAGTGCAAAGCTTGCAGGCTACCCATTATAGCGTAAGTAAAGATTCTATTGCTGCAGACCCCGCAGTTACGGCAATGATTGCCCCCTACAAAACAAGGTTAGATAGTTTGATGAACGTAGATATTATTTACGCCGAAGGAGAATTTAGAAAAGACCAGCCAGAAGGTAGTTTGGGGAATATGGTTTGCGATGTGTTGATGCGTTACGCCAAGAAGCAGGGGTATTCGCCAGATTTATGTTTAATGAACAATGGCGGACTTAGAATTCCTGTGATTTATAAAGGAAGTGTTTCTGTAAGAACCATCTATGAATTGATGCCCTTTGAGAATCAGTTGTTGCTGTTAAAAATTAAAGGGAGTAAAATGCAGGAGTTGCTCGAAACCATTGCTGCAACAGGAGGTGCACCGGTGGCTGGGATAAAAATGGAAATTGATAATCGCAGTATTTCATCACTTACTATTCAAGGTAAGCCATTCGATGTTTCTAAAGAATACTGGGTATTAACCAGTGATTATTTAGCCAATGGTGGCGATAAAGCAGATGCCTTAAAAGGTCCACTTGAGGTAAAAGATTTTAATAAATTAATTCGAGATGTACTCATAGAAACTTTAGCTGCTATGGATACAGAAGGTGCACATTTAGTTCCAATTACTGATGGAAGAATTAGCAAAAAATAATCGCCGCGATTTTATTCGCAAAACCATTTATTTGGTAGGTTTTGGTGCTATGGCCAATTCTCCATTAAAATTATTTGCCAAAGAAGCCGAGCCAAAGAGTTTATTAATTTGTCATACCAACGATTGGCATAGCAGAATAGATCCTTTTCCCGCCATAGATAAAAATTATGGAGGAATGGGCGGAGCAGCCATTAGGGCAAGCTTATTAAAAGAAATAAGAAAACAAGAACAAGAAATATTGTTGTTGGATGCTGGAGATATATTTCAGGGCACTCCTTATTTTAATTTTTATGGCGGAGAGCTAGAGTTTAAGCTCATGAGCGAGATGGCTTACGATTGCTGCACTTTGGGTAACCACGATTTTGACAATGGTATTGAAGGATTTGTAAAGCAATTGCCGCATGCAAATTTCCCTTTTGTAAATGCCAACTATGATTTTAAAGGAACCCAACTTGAGGGTAGGATCAAACCGTACAAAATATTTAAGAAAAAAGGATTAAAAATTGGAGTTTTTGGAGTTGGTATTGAGCTAAAGGGTTTAGTACCTGATAAGTTATATGGTAAAACAATTTATAATGACCCTATAGAAACAGCAAATACCATTGCGGCTCATTTAAAATTTAAAGAAAAATGTGATGCAGTAATTTGTCTTTCGCATTTAGGATTTAAATACAATGGCAAAAAAGTTAGTGATGAAACCCTAGCTACCAAGACCCAAAATATAGATTTAATTTTAGGCGGACATACCCATACTTTTTTGGCAGAACCAGTAATCTACACAAATCTTATCAACAAGAGTGTAATGGTTAATCAGGTAGGTTGGGCTGGACTGCGCTTGGGTGCTGTAAGAATCAATTTTGAATCACTTTCCCACAAAAATATAGCGCTACACTGGCAAGGCGAGAGTGCAATAAACATTCAAAATGTTTGATATGTTAAATTAATGTAAAGTCTGGAGGCATTAGTTTTTATTAGGGCTTTGGGCAATTGTTAAGAAATTACTGCAAAATTCTTTACTAGCTTTGTCGCAATCAAAAAAATTTTTTTTCAAACAAAATTTATTTGTGTTAGAAATCAGTGGGTAAAATTAGTTTTCCCTACTTTATGCAATTTTTAATGTTGAAAATGTTTTGAGGTGTGAACTTTTTTAGTCATTTTCACATCCGTAATTGGAGGAAAAGAAATGATAGAAAAAACCTGTGAATCTGTTTGGAATAGTATTTTAAAATTAATTCAGGACAATGTACCAACTCAAAGTTTTAAAACTTGGTTCGAACCTATTAAACCTATTAAATTAGACAATAAGGTTTTAACGATTCAAGTACCTAGTCAATTTTTCTACGAATGGTTAGAAGAACACTATGTGAGCTTATTAAAGAAGACCTTAAAACAAGAACTAGGGGTAGGTGCGCGTTTGGAGTATAATATTATTGTAGAGAACGGCACAGGCACCTCGAGTCCTTATGTGGTAAATATTCCTGGAAGTACTAGTTCGCGTTCTGATTTACAGCAATCTGCTAGTCAAGGCATTAATTTAAACCCAAGTATTCGTAATCCTTTTATTATTCCTGGAATTAAAAAGGTTAATGTAGATAGCAACCTTAATCCTAATTGTACTTTCGATAATTTTATTGAAGGCGATTGCAAT
The DNA here is from genome assembly GCA_044360615.1 of Bacteroidia bacterium. Taxonomy (GTDB): domain Bacteria; phylum Bacteroidota; class Bacteroidia; order UKL13-3; family UKL13-3; genus B1. The sequence continues at coordinate 5,261 of JBIKKC010000096.1, forward strand.
CGTTTGGCTAGAAGCGCGGGTTTAGCTGTTGCCAACAAGCCTGGAGGTACTTCTTTTAATCCTTTGATGATTTTTAGTGAAACTGGATTGGGGAAAACACATTTAGTGCATGCAATAGGCAATATGATAAAGCAGAACAATCGCAATAAGATTGTTTTATACGTTCCGGTAGAAAAGTTCATCAATCAATTTGTAGATGCAATCCGCAATAATTCTAACCAAGATTTTATAAATTATTACCAGCAGGTAGATATTTTAATAGTAGACGATGTTCAGTTTTTAGAGAATAAGCAAAAGACGCAAGAAATATTCTTTACCATATTTAACCATTTACATCAGCAAGGCAAGCAAATCATTTTAACCAGTGATAGAGCACCTAAAGATTTAAAGGGAATGGACGACCGTTTATTAAGTCGTTTTAAATGGGGCTTATCTGCAGATTTACAAACGCCAGATTTTGAGACACGCATGGCTATCTTAGAACACATGATGTACAATGATGGCATTACTTTACACAAAGAAGTGGTGGAGTATGTTTCTCATAATATCAACACCAATGTAAGAGAGTTGCAAGGCGCCTTGGTTAGTCTTTTGGCTCAGGCCAGCTTAAACCGAAAAGAAGTAAACTTAGAATTAGCCAAACAGATTTTGAAAAACTTTGTGAAGAATAATACACGCGAAATATCTATAGAATACATACAAAAATTAGTTTGCGATTATTTTACTATTCCTGTAGAGCAAGTAAAATCTAAGACCCGCAAACGCGAGATTGTACAAGCACGTCAGATTTCTATGTTTTATGCAAAAGACCTAACCAAAAGCAGTCTCAAAACAATAGGTATGCATTTTGGAGGTAGAGATCACTCTACTGTAATTCATGCATGTCAAACCGTAAACGATTTAATGGAAACAGATAAAAAGTTTAAGGCAGACATAGACGAAATAGGCAAGAGAATTAAAATGAATCTTGTTTAAGTCTGCATTTGTTTTTAGCCTCGCCATCCCTACTTTAGTATAAATTTTATTTTATGCAGAGAGTTATACTTTTCATTGGTATTGCATGGCTGTTTTCTTGCTCTCCTGTAAGAATGGTTAAACCTTTAGAAAAAGGAGAGCAAGCCCTTGGAGGTAATATTGGTGGACCATTGATAGAATTTGCAGGTGCCCCTATTACCATTCCTTATACTTCTGCCTTTTATGCCAAGGGGTTAAGCGAAAAAACCACTGTCTTTGGAAGTTTACATTTAACAGCCTTAAGTTTTGGGGTGTTTCAAACAGATATTGGTTTATGCCAACAACTATGGGCCAACCATAACAAAACACTTGGGTTAACAGCAAATCCCGCCTTTCACTTTGCTATTGATAGATGGGAACGGAACGCTCGCTTTTGGCCTCAATTAGATATTCAATTATATAAGGAATTTAAAAACAAACAATTAATTTATGCAGGCGTTGGGAATTGGATTGAACTAAAAAACACCCGCCCTCATAATGAGTTACAACCTCAATTTTGGTTTGTGAGTCCGCAAGCTGGTTTTAAATGGGGGAAAAACAAATGGGTATATGGTTTTGAAAGTAAATGGATAGCCCCTGGTGTTGCTAATACGCCAAACATTGTTGACTATATTGGTGTAAATGATAAAGGTGCTATGAGTTTATATTTTAATTTAATAAAGAAGTTTTAAGATGAAAAAATTACTATTACTTATACCCATCCTATTTATTCAAACAGCCTGTTTGCGTTTAGATAGCAACCTATATAACCTAAGTGATAAAATTACAGAATACAAATGGGATAACTATACCGGCTTGCAAGATTTTAAGTTAGACAATTCATATAACATTGCAGATAGCATGCATACCACCTTTACCATAAGTTCTGGCGGCAATAAAATTTATGCTACTTACCTTGGCAGTATCTCCCGCATTGCTACTGATACTGTTATTTTATATTGTCATGGCAACAAATGGCACATGGATTTTTATTGGCAGCGTGCTAAGTTATTGGCTCATACCAATGGCAAACATACCTATGGCGTTTTAATGTTAGATTATAGAGGCTATGGATTATCTGAGGGAGAACCTACGGAGGCTGGCTTGTACGAAGATGTGGATGCTGCCATGCAATGGTTAAAAAGCAATGGCTTAACAAATAACCGATTAATTATTTATGGGTTTAGTATGGGCTCGGCACCAAGCACAGAACTAAGTGCTAATCCAAGGTCTATGAGGCCACATAAATTATTGTTAGAGGCTCCTTTTGCGAGTAGTGCGGTAATGGCAGCAGATGGTGCTGGGTTAAACATGCCTGCTTCGTTTGTTACCAATTTAAAAATTGACAACGCAGATGAAATTAAAAAAGTACAACAAGATTTTTGTTGGATACATGGTACCAATGATAATTTCTTAAACATTAAAACCCATGGGGAAGTAGTGTATAAAAATCATGCTGGGGTTTATAAAGAGGCGCATAGAATTAATGGTGCAGACCATGGAGAGGTGCCAGTTGCAGCGGGTTTTGGGCCTTACTTAAAAATTGTGGGTGATTTTATCCGACGCTAAAACGTAGGTTCAAACCGTTTTATATTTAATAGTTGCTAAGCTTATACAAGGCTTCTCTTAAGCGTTGTTTAGGTAAGAAGTTTTCTTCTAAATCTAAGTTAAAAGGCACAGGCGTATCTAAGCTTCCAACGCGCATAACAGGCGCATCGAGGTGGGTGAAGCAGTGTTCTGAAATATAGGCTGCAATTTCTGCACCTATACCACCAGTTAAGGTATCTTCGTGTAAAACCAATACTTTTCCGGTTTTCATAACACTGTTTTCTACCGCTTCTTTGTCCCAAGGCAATAAAGTTCTTAAGTCTATAATATCTGCCTCTATTTGCATTTCTTGGCAAGCGGC
>JBIKKC010000097.1:0-8144 GCA_044360615.1 Bacteroidia bacterium
TCTGAAGCAAGAACAATGGCTAAAGACGATATCGAATTCCGCAATTTCTTTAACAATCCATTATTTCAAGCAGCAATACGCTAATTAAGAAATACCTCATTCAAAAAGCCTTTCCGATTTTCGGGAAGGCTTTTTTGTTTTCCACAGTTTTGTGCATAAAGCGCTCCCATTTGCAAGGGCGAATACCTTAACTTTACACTTTTAAATATAGTATGGCATCTGAAGAAGTTAAATACGACGAAAGCAGTATTAAATCCCTTGATTGGCGAGAGCATATCCGTTTAAGACCGGGGATGTATATTGGAAAGTTAGGAGATGGAAGCGCCATGGATGATGGTATTTATATCCTCCTTAAAGAAATCATTGATAACTCTATCGATGAATTTGTGATGGGTAATGGCAGGCAAATTGATATTAGAATTACCGAGAATAAAGTAACCGTTAGAGATTATGGTAGGGGTATTCCCTTAGGTAAAGTTATAGAATGTGTTTCTCAAATTAACACAGGTGGTAAATACGATTCTGCCGCCTTTAAAAAATCTGTAGGTTTAAATGGGGTAGGTACAAAAGCGGTTAATGCCTTGTCGGTTTACTTTAAAGCTCAAAGCTTTAGAGAGGGTAAAACCAAAATTGCCGAATTTGAAAAAGGAGCTTTAACCAAAGAACATAAGTTACAAGATTCTATTGAACCTAATGGAACTGCTATTTCTTTTATTGCAGACGATACCATTTTTAAACATTTTAGATTTGTTAACGAATACATAGAAAACTTACTCTGGAATTATGTGTATCTAAATTCCGGACTCACTATTTGGTTCAACGATAAAAAGTATTTTTCTAAGGATGGCTTGTTAGATTTATTAAAGAGAAAAACCAATGAGGAAGAGTTGCGCTATCCAATTATTCATTTAAAAGGTGAAGATATTGAAGTAGCGCTTACCCACGAAAACCAATATGGAGAAGAGTATTATTCTTTTGTAAACGGGCAGCATACCACCATGGGAGGTACCCACTTAAATGCCTTTAGAGAAGCTTTTGCCAAAACCATTAGAGATTTCTATAAAAAGGATTTTGATTTGGCAGATATACGCGCCAGTATTATTGCGGCAGTTAGCATACGTGTGCAAGAGCCCGTATTCGAGAGTCAAACCAAAACCAAACTAGGCTCTACCAACATGGCACCAACTGAATCGCCAACGGTTAAGCAATTTATGACAGATTTTATGAAGAAGAGTTTAGACGACTATCTTCATAAACACCCCGATGCAGCAGAAGCTTTATTGCGTAGAATTAACCAAAGTGAACGCGAGCGCAAAGAAATGGCTGGTATTAAAAAATTGGCTAACGAACGTGCTAAAAAAGCAAACCTCCATAACAAGAAATTGCGCGATTGTCGCTTCCATTTAAATGATGGGAAAGATGAACGAAAGCTCGAAACTACTTTGTTTATTACCGAAGGGGATTCTGCCAGTGGTTCCATTACCAAAAGCAGAAACGTAGAAACCCAGGCAGTGTTTTCGTTAAGAGGTAAGCCACTTAATTCTTATGGGTTAACTAAGAAAATTGTATACGAAAACGAAGAGTTTAACTTATTGCAACATGCTTTAAATATTGAGGAAAGCATTGAAGATCTTAGGTATAACAGAATTGTAATTGCCACAGATGCCGACGTGGATGGCATGCATATCCGTTTGTTATTGCTTACCTTCTTCCTTCAATTTTTCCCAGATCTAGCTAAGAATGGACACCTTTTCATTTTAGATACGCCATTATTTAGGGTTAGAAACAAACAAAAGACCTTTTATTGTTATAGTGAAGAAGAAAAGCAAAAAGCAATTTCACAATTGGGCGCACGGCCAGAAATAACAAGGTTCAAGGGCTTAGGAGAAATTTCTCCCGATGAGTTTGGTTTATTTATAGGTGAAGATATTCGCTTACAACCTGTGGTGCTTAATCCAGAACTTTCTATTCAGAAAATGCTAGAATACTACATGGGTAAAAACACCTTGGAAAGACAAAATTTCATCATAGATAATCTAAGGATAGAAAAGGATACCATTTATGACGAAGAGTTAGAAGAAGAATTAGTTTAATAAAGGTTAAATTTCCTATCCCTTAAAAAACCATAAAGTCGAATACCAAATTCGTGTGCTGTGCTTACAGCTAAACTACTTGGTGCACCAACTGCTGCAACAATGGGTATGCCTGCCATAGCAGCTTTTTGAACCAACTCAAAACTTGCTCTTCCACTTAACAATAAAATGGATTGATCTAGTTTTATTTTGTTATCGGTTAGCGCAGCACCAATTAATTTATCTAGGGCATTATGCCTTCCCACATCCTCTCGCATCAACACCAAATTTCCTTGGGCATTAAATAGTGCACAGGCATGTATGCCGCCAGTAAATTTAAATACGGTTTGAACCGAATCTAATTGCTGCGTTAAATTAAATAGGAGAGAAGTGCTTGGTTCAAAACCAACATTAGTAACCTTGTCGCAATGCTGTTTTATACTTTCAATACTAGCTTTGCCGCAAACGCCACAACTAGACGTAGTGTAAAAATTCCGTTGCAAGCTTTCCATATCAAATTGAATTTCTTCCTTGAGTTCAACCCTTACAATATTGAATTGTTGCTCCAAGGTATTAAGCTCCGTGCAATATTTTATGCTTGCAATTTCATTTGCATTTTTTATGATGCCTTCGGTAAATAAAAATCCAAGCGCTAATTCAAAATCATGTCCTGGAGTACGCATGGTAACCGAAATTCTCCTTTGCTCGCGTGATTCCAATTTGCCAAAGCCAATTCTAATTTCCAAGGGTTCTTCTACAGCAACCAAATCCTCTGCATCTTCTAAAATGCCATTATGAAAACGCTGAATGCTAACTTTGCTTACTGCGGCTTGGCTCATTCACTTATTAAAGTTAATCTGTAACGCTTTTCACCAATGTTTAAAATGGCATAGTAAGTTTGTGCTGTTGCTAGCATTCCTAAATCAACTTCTATGTTTTTCTGATTTCTTTTTACTTTTTGTGAAAATAGGAGAGCGCCTGTAGCTGAAAATATTTGAAGAGTCGCTCCTTTTTCTATTGCGGGTAAATCAAAAGTGAATTTACCATCTTTGGAAGGATTTGGGTAAGCTTTAAACTCAATATTTTCTGCGCTTAGGTTTTTTTTTACGGCAGCAGCTTTGTCTTTATAGCCAAAAACATAGTCACCAGCTTGCAATTGATTTACCACAAATCTGCCCAACTTATCTGTTTTACTGCCTCCAGTTAGCTTAGTCATATCTTCTATTTCAACAAAGGGCTTGGAAGCATCTTTCCTATAAAGTAACGTAATGCTATCTTCTGTTTGAACCAATAACTCATTATCAAGTTTGCCACTATTAGTTCCATCAAAGTTAAAAAAGGCATTTGTTTTAAAAGTGGTATCCCATATTCCCTCTACATGCCAATAACGCTCAGAAGAAATTCTAAGTCCAATAGGTAAATGCTCATCCTTAATAAAGGGTCTGGCAAAATGATGCTGCACATGCACAAAATTAGAATCTTTGTTTACAGATGGAGTAATACTGATTAAGGCATTTGGGAAATTTCTAAGCGTAGTGCCTTTTACCCATTGCGCTTGTGCAGTAGCACCTAACATCATGCCTGGTTTTTCATTAATGGTAACAAAAGCCAAATCGAAAAGGGAAGGGTTAGAAAAAAATACAGGTTGACGCCATAAGCCATCGGCATGTTTAATAAAACTAACAGGCATGGTTCGGCTAGGTTGATTTTTAAAATAAAAGGTTACATAGGTTCTCAGTGCAATATCATTGGGCATATTGGTTTTGTATCTCGACATTAAATTGGCGCTCAAAAGATACCCTTGAGCTGTTTTTTCAACAGATGTTAATTGCAAGTCTATGTGGCCCGCATCATAAACATAGGTTTCAAAAAATGGGGTTGCCTTGTTTTGCAATACTTTGTCAAAAGCCATCATTAAATCATTGCTTCGAACATCTTTAAACGCTTTGGAGGAAAGGTATTCTTTTAGGGTAGTAAAAAATAAACTATCGTTATTGGTAAATGCACGCAAGCTATGCGCTATAATAGAGCCTTTGGTGTAAACATGGGTGCCATAGGTTTGCTCCAGTGGCACGTTGGATACTGGCAAATATTGTTTGTCTCTTACGTGCGCATTGCGCAAAACATTAAATGTATTATTATTTATTTCTTCGTCGTAGGCAGCAATGCCATAAACGCATTCTAAGAATAAGGCTTCACAATAGCTGGCCCAGCCTTCGTTAAGCCACATATCGCCAGCCACAGCCGTGGTAGCTAAATTACCAAACCAATGGTGGGAGAGTTCATGCGCCATTAATGTTTCATAATTTGCACTTCCATCAACGGCATACAAAGGATAAGAAATATTGCAGGCATGTTCCATAGCTCCTGCATTAAATGGCACACCCACATAACCAACTCTATCAAATAAATAAGGACCAAATCGCGACTCAAAACATTGCATGGCTTGGTTCAACCTTATAAATGAAGCTTTGGCCTTAGCTGTATCTGCTGGGTTAACCGCTAATACGATGGGTATTTCTCTTTGTAAGCCTGCATAACTGCTATTGATAAGCACATATTTACTAACGGCTACATTGGCGATATAGGTGGGTATGGTTTGGTTTAACTTCCAATGCCAAGTATATATGCCGTTTGTATCTATAGTAGCGGGTTCTTGAACCCCACTGCAAACAGCCATAAATCCGCTGTCGGTGCTTACATGAAAGGAATACGTAGCTCTATCTGTAAAGTTATCTATGCATGGAAACCAGGCTCTGCCATAATTTACCGGGTTTGAACCCATACCAACACCCATATTATAGGCGTAATTTCCGCTAAAGAAAAAACCGCCCCATTTAGGATCAGTAACAGGTGAACCGCTATACTGAATCACTAAAGCAAGGGTATCGCTTGTGGTGTATTCCTTATTTAAAGTAATACGCACTACAGAGTCGCTTTGGCTAAACCCAACAGAATCTCCATTACATTTAACTTGACTTACTTGAAGCTTTAGCAAATCGAGTGCTATCAATTTGGTATTGGAGCCTAATATTTTAGCAGATAATGTGGCAATACCGCTTAATTGTTTAAGCTGTATGCGTTGTAAGTTGAGTTGCAAATCATAGTGAAGTACATCAAGGTTTTCGTTGCGTTGCGCCCTTAAAGTATTGCTGCAAAATAGCAGTATAATTAGAAGTTGAAATAGTGGTCTCATCATCTCCAAATTAAGTGAAAAATTAGGACAATTTATTATCCACAATAAAGATAAAAAATGTGGGAATATTATAGCTGTAAATCCATGAAGAATCCTTATTTTGCAATGATTTATATAAATTATAATGGCAGAAGATAGAATCATTCAGATTAACATTGAAGATGAAATGAAAACCGCTTACATCGATTATTCGATGTCGGTTATTGTGAGCAGAGCCTTACCAGATGTGCGTGATGGATTAAAACCAGTGCACAGAAGGGTTTTATATGGCATGACAGAATTGGGGTTGGCTTCAAACCGACCTTACAAAAAGAGCGCACGTATTGTGGGTGAAGTTTTAGGAAAGTACCATCCGCATGGAGATAGCTCTGTTTATGACACTATGGTGCGTATGGCTCAAGAATGGAACATGCGTTATATGCTGGTAGATGGCCAAGGTAACTTTGGTTCTGTGGATGGCGATCCGCCTGCTGCCATGCGTTATACAGAGGCAAGATTAAGAAGAACAGCCGAGGAGCTTTTAACAGATATTGATAAAAATACAGTTGATTTTAGAAGTAATTTCGACGATAGCTTAACAGAACCAACGGTTTTGCCAGCTAAACTTCCAAATTTATTAATGAATGGCGCAGCAGGTATTGCCGTGGGTATGGCTACCAATATGGCGCCGCATAATTTATCTGAGTGTGTAGAAGGTATAATTGCTTATATTGATAATAGAGAAATTACCATAGCCGAATTAATGAAATACATTAAGGCACCAGATTTTCCAACGGGTGGTATTATCTATGGCTACGAAGGAGTTAAACAAGCATTTGAGACAGGTAGAGGAAGAATTGTAATGCGCGCTCAAGCCGGATTTGAAACTTCAAAGACAGGCAAAGATCAAATTGTGGTGAGCGAAATTCCTTACCAAGTTAACAAGGCAACCTTAATTAAGCAGGTTGCAGATTTAGTTAATGAGAAGGTAATTGAAGGCATAAGTGATGTGCGCGACGAAAGTGATAGAGACGGAATGCGCATGGTGTTCGACCTTAAGCGTGATGCAGTTCCGAATGTGGTTCTAAATAAATTGTTTAAATATACACAGCTTCAAACTTCTTTTAGTGTAAACAATGTTGCTTTAGTTAAAGGTCGCCCAGAAACTTTAAATCTTAAAGATTTAATTGTTCATTTTGTAGAGCATAGACATGTAGTTATTGTTCGCAGAACCCAATTTGATTTAGAAGAAGCTAAAAAGCGTGCACATATTTTAGAAGGTTTATTAATTGCTTTAGATCATTTAGATGAAGTAATTGCCTTAATCCGCGCCGCAAATACGCCAGATGAAGCTAGAAATGGCTTAATGGAGAAGTTTAGCTTATCTGATATTCAATCGAAAGCTATCTTAGATATGCGTTTGCAGCGTTTAACCGGACTTGAGCGTGATAAGATTAAGGATGAGTACGCTCAAATTATGGAGTTAATTGCCAAATTAGAAGAAATATTATCTAATGAGCCTCTTCGTATGCAAATCATCAAAGACGAATTGATGGAGATGAAGGGCAAGTATGGCGATGAGCGCAGGTCAGTTATTGAAATGGCTGGTAACGAAATGAGCATGGAAGACCTTATTCCTGATGATGATGTGGTAATCACCATTTCTCATTTAGGTTACATTAAGCGTACTTCTTTAGGGGAATATAGAACCCAAGCCCGCGGTGGAAGAGGCAGCAGGGGTGTAGCTAAACGTCAAGAAGATTTTGTTGAGCACATTTTCATGGCTACTAACCATAACTACTTATTATTATTTACAGAACAAGGCAGATGCTTCTGGTTAAGGGTTTACGAAATACCAGAAGGTGAAAAGAATACAAAAGGTAGAGCGGTTCAAAACCTTATTAATATACCTGTTGAAGAAAAAGTAAAAGCATTTTTATGCGTTAAAACTTTAAGCGACGAAGAGTATATCAATACCAATAATATCATTATGGTAACCCAACAGGGTACCATTAAGAAAACAACTTTGGAGGCTTATAGTCGCCCAAGAGCCAACGGTATAAATGCCATAAATGTTAGAGAAGGCGATAATTTGGTTGAAGCAAGATTAACCAATGGAACTAGTGAAATCATTATTGCGAGTAGAGAAGGAAAAGCAATTCGTTTTAATGAAAGTACTGTTCGCCCAATGGGAAGAAATGCTACTGGCGTAAGGGCCATACGTTTGGCAGAAGGCGATGAAGTAATTGGTATGGCATCTATTGAAGATCCAACCCAGACTAATGTTTTGGTAGTTACCGAAACAGGTATGGGCAAACGTTCTGAAGTAGAAGATTACAGAATTACCAATCGTGGTGGAAAAGGCGTTAGTGCCATGAAAATCACTGAGAAAACTGGTAAATTGGTTACCATCAAAGATGTAGATGATACCAATGATATCATGATCATTAACAAGAGTGGTATTACCATCCGATTAAGTGTTAAGGTATTGCGCATTTTAGGAAGGGTTACGCAAGGTGTTAGATTAATCAATATTGGCGATAAAGATGAGATTGCAAGCGTTGCCAAGATCAATTATATCCCAGGAGAAGAAGATGAAGAAATTGAAGGAGAAGCTTCTATGGAAGGAATCATTCCAACACTAGATACTTTAGATGCAATTTCAGATTCTGAAGAAGAAACAACTGAGGAAACGCCAGATATCGAATAGGTGTAGCTAAAGTTATAATTTAAACGACCTGATAAGCATCTAAACAGATGTTTATCAGGTTTTTTTATTTATTAGTACGGTTGTTGTGAATACATTCAATTAACTCATAATTAATATTATGTTAAATAGAAGTGTCAAATAATAAGGCAGATAGATAACTACCTGCCTTATTATATTTATTCGTAAT
>JBIKKC010000098.1:0-8114 GCA_044360615.1 Bacteroidia bacterium
AAGTTAAGCATTTTTGCATTGAAATCTACCCCTTTGGGAGCTTGTCTAGAAGCTACTTTTTCTGGCTCAGTTACTTTTTCTAATTTGTTTAAAGTAATGGTACTTCTTAGTTCACCCATACCCACCACAGCTTTATTTTTTTGTAACTCTAAAATGGTTCCTAAGGTTTCTTGACCACTAATTTTAACCCTATCCCCAACAAAAAAATTATTTGTGATTACAGGCGATTCAACTAGCTTCTCCTCATTTTGTATTGCATCTTGCACTTCTGCTTTAAGGTTAAGAATTTCATCTTTTATACCTGTACGTGCTTTCTTTTGAACCTCACTACTAGCTTGTTCTTGCTTTATTTCTCTTATGGTTGCCTCAATTTTACTATTGGCTTCACTCACTATTGCCAGTGCTTCTTCCTTTGCCTTCTTAATTAAAATGCGCTTTTGGCTTTCCAACTCGGCATTTAATTTTTCATACTTTTCTAATTGAACCGATGTCTTTGCCTCTTTCTCTGAAAACCGCTGGCGTAACTCATTAACTTGGTGTTTCTCTTTCTCTAATTCAACTAATAAGTCCTCAACCCTTCTTTGTTTATCACCAACCTTATGTCGGGCATAGTTTATTATTTGTTGGTTCAAACCAGATTTAACGGCAAGCTCAAATGCATAACTACTTCCAGGTTTACCGAGTTCGAGCTTATAAAGTGGTTGTAAATTCTCGTGGTCGAACAACATACTAGCATTTAAAAGACCTGGCGTGTTGCTAGCATAATTTTTAAGATTGCTGAAATGCGTTGTTACTACACCAAAAGATTTTTTCCTAACTAAATGATTAAGGATGGCCTCGGCAAGTGGACCTCCAAATTGTGGATCGGTACCTGTTCCAAATTCATCAATTAAAAATAAGGTTTTAGCGTCAGAAAAATCTGTGAAATTCTTCATGCTTAGTAAGTGCGAACTGTAAGTACTTAAATCATTTTCTATACTTTGTTCATCGCCTATATCAACCATAATTTCTTTAAATATCCCAATTTCGCTAGATGGATCACAAGAAATTAAGAAGCCACATTGAAGCATGTATTGCAAAAGGCCAACAGTTTTAAGGCAAACAGACTTACCTCCTGCATTTGGGCCAGAAATAACAACCACATGTGACTCTTTGGTGAGTTGCATACTTAATGGTACTGTCTTAACTCCCTGCCTATCGTGATTCATTCTTAATAATGGATGGTAGGCATCTATTAATTGAAGGCTAGGATGGGCAGAGATTTTTGGCAGACCAGCTTTTATAGCAATAGCGAATTGCGCCTTTGCTCTAATAAAATCAAACAAACCCAAACGCTTCAGATTTTTATCGAGTTCTGGGAGCTCTGGTCTAATTTGATCGGTAAGATCTAATAGGATGCGCTCTCTTTCTCTTCGATAAGCAATTTGTAATTCGCGTAAGAAATTATTGAGTTCAAAGCATTCGCCAGGCTCTATAAAAACTGTTTGCCCAGTTTGAGACTCATCATGCATAAACCCTTGCACATGCCGTTTATGTTCTGCTAAAACAGGAAGCACCAAGCGACCATCTCGAATAGTAATTCCTATATCTTCTGCCAGATATCCTAAATCTAAATTTTTATCGAATAAACGTTGTATTCGTTTTCTAATTTCGTTCTCTTTCTCATTAATTTTTTGAGAGAGCTTGGCTAACTCAGGAGAAGCATTTGGTTTTAAACGACCGTCCAATTCTAAAATTCGCTCTATTCTGCGAACTACTAAATCATTAATAAGGAGTCCATCTAATAAGGCCGCAAGTTTAGGATAGGTTTCATTGCGTTCTCTAAAAAATCTAGCTATCTGTAAAAAAGTTTGAACCATCAATCTAATTTGATGTAACTCTTCCTCTAACAACCAAACACCCTCTATTCTGGCTTTACGCAACCAAGGCTCAATATCAATATAATGTTGATCTGGGAAAGGTAATTGAGCCTCTAAAATTTGCTTAAATTCATGCGTTTGCTGTAAAAGTGTTTCAAGTAAATCTGCCCGATTGAGAAATCGAATTTTTTTTGTGTACTCAACTCCCATAGGAGAAAGACACCTGGAAGCCACCAAATCAATGATTTGATCGAAACCCAGTTTTGATGCTATAGATTTTTGGAATGACAATAAAATTATAACTTAAGAATAGACTTATTTGTTTTGGGCATAACCTGCATGCCTCTAGATTCGGATTCTAAAGTGGTAAGAATGGTTATAACCTCTTGGTAAACGCTATCCATCTCTACCGGATTACCCAGATAATATTGATAATTGCTTTCAAAAACTATTGAGTCAATATTGTGTTTCTCAAATATGAACGTATAATAAGCCGCATAACTTCCATTCATGGAATCTAAGGGTAAATTTTGTAGTTGAACCCCCGCCTCTGCTATTTGAATGTCCGCAATAATTTCGGCCATCTGAATACGGCTTAATTTAGGACTAGGTTCAGGCATTAAATTCTGAATTGGCGATGAACAAGCTATAGTTAGCAGAAATAAAAATAGAACCAGATATTTGAAAATAATTTTACACATAATGATTACTGCAAATATTCAAAAAATAAATCAGGAAATAGGCAAACAAGCAAGATTAATTGCAGTTAGTAAAACCAAGCCAGAATCTGCCATTTTGGAGGCATATGAGGGTGGGCAGCGCTTATTTGGAGAAAACAAGGTGCAAGAAATGACAAGCAAACATGCCAATCTTCCTAAAGATATCGAATGGCATCTCATTGGGCATTTACAAAGCAATAAGGTTAAATACATAGCTCCTTTTGTTGGCCTAATTCATTCGGTAGACAGCTTAAAACTACTTGAGGTAATAGATAAAGAGGGCGCTAAAAATAACAAAGTTATAGATTGTTTACTCCAAGTTTTTATTGCCAATGAGGAAACAAAGTTTGGGTTGAACCGAGAAGAATTGATGGATTTATTGGCAAATCCTGACTTTAAAAAGCTACAGCATTGTAAAATAGTAGGATTAATGGGAATGGCTAGCTATACAGAAAATGAAGACCAAGTTAGAAATGAATTTAAATTTCTAAAAAAAACATTTAATGAGGTAAAAGTTCATTTTTTTAGAGAGGAAAATAGCTTCAAAGAAATTTCGATGGGAATGAGCAACGATTATAAGATCGCCATAGAAGAAGGGGCAACACTTATTAGAGTGGGCAGTACCATTTTTGGTTCAAGATAATTTAATTAGCTTCCCTTTACTAGAAAGCACTTATGAAGGAAAGATATTGTCTTTGTTGCCATGATAAAATAATAGGCAGAACTGATAAAAAGTTCTGCGACGACCATTGCCGTAGCAGTTACAACAATCAACTCAATGGATTTACCAATTCAAATATTAGAATTGTAGATCATGCCCTAAAAAAAAATAGGAGAATATTAATGGGTTTTTTTACTGAAAAAAATGAGTATACAGTGCTGGTAATTGATAGGAAAATACAAGAAATGGGATTTCTGTTTCAGTTTCATACGCATATAGATGTTTTAGAAACAGGAGAAACCTGCTTTTATTGTTATGATTATGGAATTGTTCCGGCAGGAAACAAAATAAAAGTGGTGAAAGCAAAAGTTTAACCTATTTAAAAGCGCTCATTTGTATATTGCACCAAAATAATGGGAAGGTGCCCAGTATTAGTGAAAGTTACAAAAATATTGAGCTTGAACTAAAGACGGCAGATATTATGGCTGAGTTTAACACAACTTACTTCATTTATTTTAATTGCTTTCTTAGAAAGCCTATTTAAAATGAGAAGTTGTTTAAATTCTTCCATAATTTCAACTTAGATAACCAATGAAATTAAAAGAAATATTGTGCGCATATATAGAAGCACCGCTTCCAGCAAAAGTAATAGCGCTTCTTCGAGATAGAAATATAAAAAATTTACATGCTAAAGGACTACTTGGTTCGGCTTCTGCTCTTCTTGCGGCCTCGGTTTACCAAGTATTAAATAGACCTATGCTAATCATCTGCGAAAACGCAGAAGAGGCAAGATACTTCTCGGGCGATGTAGAACAATTATGTGAAGGAAAAACCATAAACTTTTTCCCTTCTTCATACAAGAGAAGTTTCCAACCAGAAACCTTGCAAAACCAATTGGTATTAGAAAGAGCAGAAGTGTTGAACCGACTTAACCAACACTTTTCTAAAAATGAATGGGTGATTACCTCGGCAGAAGCTATATGCGAGTGGGTAATGAGTGAAAAGGATTTGAACCAAAATACCTATGAAGTAAAACAGGGTGATGCCTTTGACCTTGAATTTTTTATCGAGTTTCTTACCGAACACCATTTTGAAAGAACAGATTTTGTTTATGAACCAGGCACCTTTAGCATTAGAGGCGGGATTATAGATGTTTTTTCTTTTAGCAACGACCAACCCTACCGCATAGAATTAAATGGAGATACGATTGAAGCTATTCGTATCTTTAATCCAATTGACCAATTAAGTATTAAAAAAGTAGATCGCTTTTTTATTATCCCTAATGTGCAAAAGGAAATAAAGCAAAAGCAAAGCTTCTTTGATTATCTTCAAAAAGAAACGCTCATTTGGTGGAAAGACGACGCCCTATCCCTTGATCAAATTAGCAAAGGATTAAATAAGGCTAGTCAATTTGACCCAAGCAAATATGAAGGCACCATAGAGATAAGTTATGAGGGATTAACTGAAACATGGATGAGCTCTAATGAGCTTAAAAAGGTTATGGAACCTTTTACGCACATAGGTTTTGGAACAAGATTTAGTAAAAAACAAGCAGAGGTAATTCAGTTCTCCATGAGCCCGCAACCTTTGTTTCACAAAAACTTTAAACTACTAATTGAAAACTTAAAAGAGAACACCTCTAAAGAGTATCTAAACTTGGTATTCTCTGAAAGCAGCAGACAAATAGAAAGACTCTTTACCATCTTTGATGACTTAGATAAAGAAATTAAATTTCAACCTGTTTACCATGGTTTAAGCGGAGGTTTTATAGACCACGATACCAAAACTGCCTTTTACACCGAACATCAAATTTTTGATAGATTCTATAAAGGCAAAATAAAAAGCGGTTACACCTCAAACAAAGTTTTAACCTTAAGAGAACTTAGAGAATTAAGACCTGGCGACTTTGTAACCCATATAGACCATGGCATTGGCAAATTTGCTGGGCTTGAGAAAATAGAGATTAATGGACAATTACAAGAAGCAGTAAGACTAGTTTATAGGGATAATGATTTGTTATATGTAAGCATCAACTCGCTTCATAAAATTGCCAAATATGTAGGTAAAGATGGTGCCGAACCCAGAATGAATAAATTGGGAAGCGATGCTTGGGAAAAGTTAAAAACCAATACTAAAAAGAAAGTAAAAGACATTGCAAGAGACTTAATAAAATTGTACGCCAAGAGAAAATCTCAAAAAGGTTTTCCCTTCTCTCCAGATAATTATATGCAAGTAGAACTGGAAGCTTCATTTATGTATGAAGATACTCCAGATCAGCTAAAGGCAACCATAGACGTAAAAAAAGACATGGAGCTTGCCCATCCAATGGACAGACTCATTTGTGGAGATGTAGGTTTTGGGAAAACTGAAATTGCAATTAGGGCGGCTTTTAAATCTATCTGTGATAGTAAACAAGTTGCAATCCTTGTTCCAACCACAATTTTGGCTAACCAACACTATAGAACTTTTAAAGAGCGCCTGAAAGATTTCCCGTGTAATATTGATTACATAAATCGCTTCAAATCTGCTTCTGAACAAAAAGAGGTAATTAAAAAACTACAAGAAGGAAAACTAGATTTAGTAATAGGAACCCATAAAATTTTAAGTAAAGATATTAAATTTAAAGATTTAGGTCTTTTAATTATTGATGAAGAGCAAAAGTTTGGGGTGGCAGCAAAGGAAAAGTTAAAAGCCTTAAAGAGCAATGTAGACACCTTAACCCTAACTGCAACTCCAATACCTAGAACTTTACATTTTTCATTAATGGGAGCAAGAGATTTATCGATAATCAATACTCCACCAGCCAATAGGCAGCCTGTAACAACAGAAATGCATAATTACAATGATAGCATTATTAGTGAGGCCATTTCTTTTGAAGTAGAACGCGGAGGGCAAGTTTTTTTTGTACATCATAGGGTAAAAGACATTTACGAAGTGGCAAGACATTTAGAGCAAATTTGTCCTGGCATAAAAGTAGGTGTTGCTCATGGGCAATTAGAGGGAGATAAGTTAGAAGATGCCATGATTAAATTTATTGAAGGCGAATATGATGTATTAGTTGCTACTACTATTATAGAAGCAGGACTAGATATATCTAATGCAAATACCATCATCATCAATAATGCACATATGTTTGGATTAAGCGATTTGCACCAAATGCGAGGAAGAGTTGGTAGAAGCAATACAAAGGCCTTTTGCTACTTGTTGGTACCATCTATAACAACCCTAACAAATGATGCCAGAAGAAGATTGCAAGCTATTGAAGAGTTTAGCGAACTAGGCAGTGGCTTTAATGTTGCCATGAGAGATTTAGATATAAGAGGTGCTGGTAATTTATTAGGTGGGGAGCAAAGTGGATTTATTTCGGAAATTGGATTTGAAATGTATCATAAAATATTAGATGAGGCAATCCACGAATTAAAAGAAGATGAGTTTGCAGAATTATTTAAAGACGATCCGGATTTACAAAAAATAGAATCAGTGGATTGCAATTTAGAAACAGATTTAGAAGCTCTCATCCCTGATCATTATGTTAGAAGTACAAGCGAACGCCTTACCCTTTACAACACTTTAGCCTCATTATGTAAGGATGAAGAATTAGAACAATTTGCGGTTCAATTGGAAGACAGGTTTGGAAAGATACCAAATCAAGTTATAGATTTGATAAACCTCATTAGATTAAGAGAACAAGGTAAAAGATTAGGTTTTGAAAAAATGATTCTTAAGAAAAAACAATTAATAGCCTATTTCCCTGCAGAAAATAAAAAGCACTATTACGAATCTGAATTATTTACAAGTATATTGAGTTTTGTACAACAACATCCAACCTGGTGCAGGTTAAAGCAAAATCCTAATTCATTAAGCTTAGTGATTTTTGAAGTGAACACCATTAAACAAGGTATGCATTTATTACAAAGAATATTAGATTGGCTACATAGAGCTAACGCTTAACTCGACCATGTCTATCGTATTTTAATTTATACTCTTTATCAGCGTTATCAAAATTAGCACACCGCTTAGCCTTACAATTGCTAAAGGCAACTAT
This sequence comes from Bacteroidia bacterium, assembly GCA_044360615.1. Lineage (GTDB taxonomy): Bacteria > Bacteroidota > Bacteroidia > UKL13-3 > UKL13-3 > B1. The sequence goes on from JBIKKC010000098.1 coordinate 7,285, forward strand.
TATTAGTATTGCAAAAAATATCTTGATTAAACTTTTCATAATTTTTATTAAAAAAAAAGACCTCATTTGAGGTCTTTTTTTTGATTTAGTGTAAGAATTACTTTCCAGCTTTCTTTGCAACAGCTTTCTTAGTTGCGGCTTTCTTAGTTGCAGCTTTCTTAGGAGCAGCTTTCTTAGCAGCAGCTTTCTTAGGAGCAGCTTTCTTAGCAGCAGCTTTCTTAGGAGCAGCTTTCTTAGCAGCAGCCTTCTTAGGAGCAGCTTTCTTTGTTGCAGCTTTTTTAGGAGCAGCTTTCTTTGTTGCAGCTTTCTTAGTTGCTGCCTTTTTTGTTGCTGCTTTTTTAGGAGCAGCTTTCTTAGCTTTTTTAATTGTTGCCATAATATAAAATTTGATTGATTACGAAAACAAATTTATAAGTGTTGAGAATAAATTCAAGTACTTACTGTAAATCAAATCGAAAAATTTACTACTTCTACTTGTTGATAACTACAATCAATGTTTGGCAATAATTGATTTCACTGATATCTTCACGATTTATGTAATCATAAAAAATGTGATTAACTAGTTTGTTTTTTTTATGCTTATTAAAAATCAAGAATGGAATGATTTTTAAAACAAACACAGTTCAACTATCATCCAGAAAACACATAACAACTGAAGTGCATAGTAAAATTAGTATGCGAGAAGAATCACTTTTAAAAATTACCATCTAATCATATCTAATATTTCATGGTGTACTTAAAATGTAAAATCATAAAACAACTTCTGAAAAATCAAAAAACAGCTAAATAAAGTATACTTTTTTATACATTACTATTTTATAATTCTCTTT
>JBIKKC010000308.1:0-2507 GCA_044360615.1 Bacteroidia bacterium
TTTGGAGTGTGGGTCTTGAGCAACAGCTCAAAACTCACACTCACACTCACACCCAAACCCAAACCCACACTCACACTCACACTCCAACTCCCACCCACACTCAAACTCACACTAGATTTCTCCAGAATAGCGAATTTTGAAGTGTAAAGTAAAAGTTTTATATTAGCATTATCAAGTAAGAAAGCTGCCTTATTTTAGGGCAGAAATGGCTTAAATCTATTAAGCTCTGCTGTGTGCAACCATCATTTAGATTGCTTGCATTTAAGATTTTTACAACATGTTTGATTTTGAAAAGTTGGAAGTTTATCAAAAGGCAAAGACCTTTCATAAGCAAATTTCTGAGTTGGTATTGCGTTTAAAATTGAGCGCCACAGAGCGAGATCAATTGCGACGCGCTTCTATGAGTATTGTATTAAACATTGCCGAAGGCTCTGGTAGATTTACCAAGCCTGATAAGCGGAATTTTTACATCATCGCACGAGGTTCTGTTTTTGAAACTGTTGCCATTTTAGAAATATTTTTAGAGTTAGGTTATATAGAAAAATCCGTCTACCAATCTCTTTACCACCAATCCGAAGCCCTCTCTAAAATGCTTTTTGCGCTTATTAGAATGTTGCAGTAGTGGGTAGGGTAACACACTTTGCATAAGGAGAATATTAATTATTAAGAGTCTCTATTTCTTCTGTTGTAAAATTGAGCGCCTTGAGGTCCTTAAGGTATTTGGTTTATTACCAAAGAAACTCTCTTTGTGGTTTCTAAATCAGTTTAAACTTGCTGTTATTGATAGTGGTTAATTTACTCCGAAATTATGTGGTCAATTTTAACCGCGCTAGGTGGTCAGTTTATTCCGCGATTAAGTGGTTAGTTTCACTATTATCATCAACCAGGATCAATGACTATTAATAAAATTATTAAATTCAGTCTTTGCTGCTGGACTATCAAATAGAGCGCCATGTTCGCCGCCGGGTATCTCAACAAACTTGCTGTTCTTGCAGGTAGTGCAGCTCAATACATTTTGTTTAAACGTTGGCCACGAATACATTTGAATAGGTGCATCATTTAAGCCTTGCACAAATAGCATGTCAGCCTTAAATCCATTGGTGAAGTTAAGCAAGGATCTTTGATAGTATGCATCTGGGTTAGTAACCGTAGTGCCATATACATTTTTTAGTTTGGTACAAACAGCTCCAGATTGAATTTGCCCTTTTTCTTCTAATTCACATCTATACACAAGGTTTAATGGTCCTGGTGCATTGGCAATAACACCATTTGTTTGATGCATGGTATTGAGGCGAGTTACCATATAGCCTCCTTGCGAATGTCCGCCTAAGAATATCTTTTTTATGCTTATCCCTAATTCTTTACTTGCCTTGTTTTTTAGCCATAATAAAGCGGCTTCTCCTTGCACAATATTATCGCCCAATAATACATTCTCTTGCGGATAAACTACACTCACTAACATCATGTCTTTCCTATCTAAAATACCCTTGAATTTGTCGAGTGTAGTGTTGGCAGCAGTCATAAGGCTACTATCATATAAAACAGTTCCATGAAAAACCAATAAGACATCTACTTCATTTAAAGCAGGTTTATCAATTACTACCTTCACCTCAATACTATCATAGGTAATGGTTTTGGTTTGTCTATAAGCTGCCGGTGCTTCAGGTAAAGCTGTTTTTGTTTCCTTCTGGCAAGAAAAAAGAAATAGTATTATTAGGGTAAATATTCTCATGTTTTTTTCTATTCTTTATACACTTTTATACTCCGCGTGCCTTTTGCATGTGTAATCTCAAACAAGTACATGCCAGCGGCAAAAGCCGACATATCATAACTATATACTTGTTCTTGGGTCAATTGGGTGTCGAGTAACTTTCCACTAATTGCATAAACTTTTATTTGGTTCAACCCATTAGAAAGTTCTAACCATAATTTATCTATTACAGGATTGGGATAATACTTTAAGGTAGATGCATTATTTTCTTGACCCAAACCTGTGGGTGAAACAAAGGGTTTACAACTACCAATCTTATAGGTGTTTTTATTGGCAGCAGTATTTCTTTCTCCAGCTCCAGGAAAGCTATAGGTATAGTAAAAATAAATTTGGCTTCCTTTTGCAGCATTTAACCTAAAGGGCACATTCGCACTCACCGTATACCCTGGTAAACTGCCAGCATTTAAGCCATAGTATAAAATACAAGTTGGGCTTCCAACACCTGCTTTAGATGGGATAAAAGTTAAGGTTGGATTGTTCTCATCTTCCGAGAATAAATATTCAAAGTCGCCATTAAAAGCCCTGCCCCTGCAAGACGGAGTAGAGTCAATAAATAGGTTCAAAACTTTTGAATTTTGCATAGCACCATTGTTATCTATTGCCTTGGCGATAAAGGAATAAGCACCTGGTAAACCATACCAATTATAGGCATAAGGTGCATTGGCTTGGCTGCCTACCAAACGCGGACCTTCATATAACTTTACTTCACTTATAGTTCCGTTTAAATCACTTGCAA
>JBIKKC010000099.1:0-8052 GCA_044360615.1 Bacteroidia bacterium
AAGAAACGTGAATTTTTTCTTTTAGACATAGTTGCTGCGTTCATTGATCAATACAATGAAATAAATAAAATTACCACAGCTCACATCAAAACCGCTAGCGCAATTAGCGAAGGGGTTCAAGCTGAGGTTAAAGCTTTCTTGGAAAAACAAACTGGAAAGCATGTGATATTAAATAATTCAATAGACCCTAGCCTAATTGGTGGATTGGTGATTCAAATTGAGGATCGCTTGTATGATGCCAGTATCTCGGGTAAATTGAAGAAAGCAAAACAGGAATTATTAAACACTTACATTTCAAAATAACAGTTCAATATGGTAGAGATTAGACCAGATGAGGTATCAGCCATCATCAGAGAGCAACTCAGCAATTTTAAATCCGAAGCAGAACTCGAAGAAGTAGGAACCGTGCTCCAAGTGGGCGATGGTATTGCTCGTATCTACGGCTTAACCAAAGTTCAATCGGGTGAACTTATTCAATTCTCTAACGGAGTTGAGGGTATCGTACTAAACCTAGAGGAAGATAATGTGGGTGCAGTATTGTTAGGTTCATCAGATCAAATTGTAGAGGGTGACGTAGTTAAACGTACCGGTCGTATTGCTTCTATTAAAGTAGGAGAGGGTATGATGGGGCGTGTAATTAATACGCTTGGATTGCCTATTGATGGCAAAGGTCCTATTACAGGTGATTTGTATGAGATGCCACTTGAGCGTAAAGCCCCAGGTGTAATCTACCGCGAACCAGTTAAAGAACCACTTCAAACTGGTATCAAGGCTATTGATGCCATGATTCCTATTGGTCGAGGTCAGCGCGAATTGGTAATTGGAGACCGTCAAACTGGTAAATCAGCAGTTTGTATTGATACCATTATCAATCAGAAAGAATTTTATGATGCGGGTCAGCCTGTATTTTGTATATATGTAGCTTGTGGCCAAAAAGCTTCTACTGTAGCCCAAGTTGTTAAAACATTAGAAGAGCGTGGTGCTATGCCTTACACGGTGGTAGTTGCTGCAACTTCTTCAGACCCTGCGCCAATGCAATTCTTTGCACCAATGGCAGGTGCTGCTATAGGTGAGTTTATTCGTGATACCGGCCGCCCAGCTTTAGTTATCTATGACGATTTGTCTAAGCAAGCTGTTGCTTACCGTGAAGTATCTTTATTGTTGCGTCGCCCACCGGGCCGCGAGGCTTATCCTGGAGACGTATTCTATTTGCATAGCCGCTTACTAGAGCGTGCTGCAAAGATTAATGCTACCGATAGCATTGCACAACAAATGAATGATTTACCTCCTTCTATCAAGCATTTGGTAAAAGGCGGAGGTTCTTTAACAGCGCTTCCAATCATCGAAACACAAGCGGGCGACGTTTCTGCCTATATTCCTACCAATGTAATTTCTATTACAGACGGACAAATATTCTTGGAGGCTAACTTGTTTAACTCTGGTATTCGCCCAGCTATTAACGTAGGTATCTCGGTATCACGTGTGGGTGGTAATGCACAGATTAAATCAATGAAAAAAGTTGCTGGTACCTTAAAGTTGGATCAAGCACAATACCGCGAATTGGAAGCTTTCTCTAAGTTTGGTTCAGACCTAGATGCCGCTACTAAAGCAGTATTAGCAAAAGGTGCCCGTAACGTAGAAATTTTGAAGCAAGGCCAGTTCTCTCCTTTACGTGTAGAACAACAAGTTGCAATTATCTATTTAGGATCTAAAGGTTTGCTTACTAGTGTGCCAATTAATAAGGTGCGCGAGTTTGAAAGCGAATTCCTTTCTTTCTTAGAAAATAAGCACAAGGATGTTTTAAATACCCTTAAAAAAGGTGGCATTGGAGACGATGTAACCTCAGTTCTTGAGAAAGTTTGTAAAGAGTTAACAGCAAAATATTCCGCTTAAAACGGTTTGAACCTATAGGCTTAAACAAAAAACATGGCCAATTTAAAAGAAGTACGTATACGCATTACCTCGGTTAACTCAACCCAGCAAATTACCAAAGCAATGAAGTTGGTAAGTGCTACTAAGTTGAGAAGAGCACAAAATGCTATTTTGCAAATGAGACCTTATGCTCAAAAGTTAAATGGTATTTTAGCTAACCTTTCAGATTCAATGGATGTAGATTCGTTGAAAGTTTATTTTAACCAACGCAAAGTAAATAATGTGTTGTTGTTAGTAATTACTTCTGATAGGGGCTTGTGTGGTGGTTTTAACGCCAATGTAATTAAGCTAGCAAACAAGTTAATTAAAGAGGAGTATGCTGGTAAGAATGTAACTGTGTTGCCAATTGGCCGTAAGGGTGCAGATTTTTTTAGCAAACTTGGCGGACAAGTAGAAGTGAATCTTACCTATAAAGAGACTTTCCAAAATTTGAATGCACAAGCTGCTTTTGAAATAGGTGAGTTTGTATTAGATGCCTTTAAAGCGGGCAAGTACGATAAGGTAGAAATTGTTTACAATCAGTTTAAGAATGCCGCTACACAAATTTTAAGTAATGATGCCTTCTTGCCAATTGTAAGCAAGCAAGCTACTGGCCAAGGAACCAAAACTGATTTTATTTTTGAGCCAGGAAAAGCAGAGATTTTAGAAGAGTTAATTCCAAGGATATTAAAGACTCAAGTTTACAGAAGTATGTTAGATTCATTTGCTTCTGAGCATGGTGCTCGTATGATTGCTATGGATAAAGCAACAGACAATGCTGGAGAATTGATTAAGGCGTTAAAATTAGAATACAACCGCGCGCGTCAAAGTGCCATTACCACAGAGATTTCTGAAATTGTGGGTGGTGCAGCGGCATTGAGTGGTGCTTAAGATTTTGTTATAATAAAACAAAAAGCCAGGCTAATTTCTTAGTCTGGCTTTTTTGTTGGGTCTATGTTTGTTTAATTCTTGATGAACTTAGTAAACTGCTGGTTGCCATCTGCTGCATTTATAAGAATCAAATAGATACCAGCTTCTAATGTTTGTATGTTTAGGGTTTTATTTTGGTCTGAACCTAAGCTCTGGTGTAACATTTCTTTGCCGTTGGTAGCATAAATTTTTACCTCTATTGCTCCTTTCATTTCAGTTTTCAATGTCAATACCTCTGTTGCTGGGTTTGGATATACTGAGAAACTTGTTCTCTTAAATGGGCTATTTGTGCTTAAACCTGTGGTGTTTAATTTGCTAGATTTTAGTTGAATCTCATCTATAATTAATGTTGTACCTGCAATCATGGTGCTTTGCTGAGAAGATTCTACCACCACATCAATCGAATCTGGCTGTATACTGCTATTCAATATAATTTGGAAGTAGTTATATGAAGGACTTGGTGTTAAAACTTGACCAAACCAGCCCACTTCTTCACCATTCTTAAAGGTGCGTGCAAAAATGAAGCTATTGTCCATTCCAGTTGTAGAGAGTTTATAGTATCCAAATAAGGTATCTTTTATAAGGTTAAAGGGCACGCCTCTGCTTATTAGGTTTCCGTCTTTCTCATTTGAAAGCCTCATAGCCGCCTGACGCAAACCATCTTGAGGATCTAGGTAAGTTGTAAGTTTTACAGCATAGTTTCCTTTGAAAGGATCACTCACCCTAGAAACGCCCTCATCACCATTCAATACCCAATTATTTAATTTTGTTTCAGTTTCGCTGGTCCAATTTTCAAAATTGCCATTTAAGATGGTTTGCGTTATGCCTGTTCCTGCAAATGCAAGTTCATCTAACTCAAGCCATGATCCAGCTTTAACTCCAATTTCGTTGATAAGGTTACTTGAACTTGCGGCGATAATAACCGAATCTGGTGTACCACCTATCAAAACTGGGAAAGAGAAACTTGTAAAGCCACTTACATTCCCTGTAAATAATGCGTTAGAACCGCCCATAATTACTCCATTTTTCTTAAAAATAGCCACAATAAAACCAGTATCACCTGGAAGAATATTACATCTGTATTTGCCTGTGAAGCTGGTTGGCATTTGCGAATAAGGATAACCACCTTCCCCTTCGCGCGGGTCGCCCTCACTTGTAGTAATATACGACTCAACCAATTCTGATTCGAAGGATTTGGTTTCCATTCTTACTGCAAAACCAGATGAGCCTGTTACTTTGAAAACAGTAGCCATGCCTGTTTCCTTTGCTCTATCCGAGTTAGCCGAATAAAAGTAATTTGGGTTGTCGTAGTTCACTGTTGTCCAATTCTCAAATGCACCATTTGGAATGGTTTGAGCAAATGCCAAACTTGGTAAGCTCAATAAAAGTAAAAGTTGTTTTTTCATTTTGTTTCAGATTAGGTTGTTTAAAAATCCTACTCAAAGATTAGATAGGCATCACTTCTAAAAAATGTTAAAACTTCTTTTTATTAATGATTAAGATCTTTGTTTTTTAATGAAAAGTTTCTTATATCATTTCAATATTTCTATAGATATTGCTGTCTTTAACCCTTGGGAGTTATATTGGAAGTTTAAAATAAAATAATGTTACATTAAAATATCACTTATTTTTACAGCCATAAAAAACTTAAACAACATGGCAAAAGCAGAAATACACACCGCTAAAGGCGTTATGACCGTTGAATTCTTTGAGAAAGACGCTCCCAATACTGTTGCAAACTTTTTAAAATTGGCCAAGAGTGGCTTTTATGATGGTGTTACTTTCCATCGTGTAATTCCTGATTTTGTGATTCAAGGTGGTGACCCAACAGGAACAGGTGCTGGCGGACCAGGTTACAAAATTAATTGCGAACTTACTGGCGAAAATCAATACCATGATAGAGGCGTTCTTTCTATGGCACATGCTGGCAGAAATACGGGTGGATCACAATTCTTTATTTGCCATAGCAGAAACAACACCGCACACCTAGATCGTAACCATACTTGCTTTGGAAAAGTGGTAGATGGTTTAGATGTTATTGATGCCATTCGTCAAGGTGATGCAATGACGAAGGTGGTTGTTGTAGAATAGCCGCTGGCAACTGGCAGCTAGCTTCTGGCCTTTTCAAATTGCCAGAAGCCAGAGGCTAGGAGCCGACAGCCTTTATTATAAGTTTAATCATCGTTTTAAAAGACATATCGGGGTGCGCAATTTGATTTACCGTGCCTACAATAAAGATGTTATCTTTTGGACTATAATACGCCAATGCGCCAGATAAGCCTGAGTGTCCTATGAAACTAGGTACAGCGCCAGTTGGGTTAAATATCCAAGGCAATTTAAATAAATGCAAGCCTACACCAGATTGCATGGGAAAGAAGATTTTGTTCCATTCTTGCATCCAATTGAGGTACTCTTTTGGAAAAATCTTGCCCGTAAAAAAGGCTTCAATAAACAGCAACATGTCTTGGTTGGTAGAAACCATACCTCCATCTGCGCCAAACGAACACATGGCTTTTGGGATGTTTAGCGGAGCTGCTTCGTAATACAATGCTTTGGGTTTGCTATCGCTTGGGTTTGTATAAAGATAGGTGTTCGTAAGTCCAAGTGGTTTTAGGATGTGCTCTTGGCAATTTTCTTCATATGTTTTTCCAGAAACTACCTCAATAATTTTTCCCAAGAGTTGGAAATTGGCATCTGAGTAATGCGCTTTCCCTTTGGTGCCTGGTGCAAACAAGGGTTTCATGTTTTTGGTTCGAACCAACACCTCTTCTATACCCCAAAATTGGTCATTGCCTTCTTTGAGTTCTTGTTCTAAGCTTTTTCCGTTAGGTCCTTTGTCTTGAAAATAATCGGGCAGGCCAGAAGTATGCGCCAAAAGCTGTTTTATGCTTAGTTCATAAGAATACTCCTTGCCTTTGAACACGTGTAAGCCTTTGAGCACGGCACTCTCTAGGTATTTGCTAATTTTATCATCCAAGCTAATTTTGCCTTCCGATAAAAATTTTAATAAGATAGCCGTCGTAAACAATTTGGTGGTACTTGCTATAAAATAGGCTTGGTTCAAACCGATATTACCCGCAGCGCCTTCCCAAACAAAACTATCTTTTTTGAGGGCAAAGGTGGTACCAAAGATTTTACTTTGATCTACTGTTTTATTGAGTATTTGCTGTAGTTCGTTTTTGCAAGTTTCGGTTTGACCCAAGGTTTGATGCAGTTGCATAAATAAAAAAGTTAAGAGGAGTAAGTTGCGCATGTTGAATTGATTTTTCGGCTGCAAAGGTTCAATTTATTTTTCTTCCTAAATCCATCTGCTTGTAGTGGTGGCAATTGATGATAAGGAGTTTTTTCATGATAGCGTAAAGGTAATTTTTTTTGTAATATTTGAATAATGGTAGAGGCAATTCATTACGTAATTTGTGATCCCGAGGTGCGTTTTGGTAAACCAAGTTTAATTGGGACGCGCATTACTGTTGGAGATATTTTGGGTTGGTTAGCAAGTGGTATGTCGGTTGAAGAAATATTGGAGGATTTTCCTTCATTAACCAAAGAAATGATACAAGCCGCTTTAGCATTTGCTGCTAAAAAGCAAGATGTTGTAAAGTATGTCCTTTAATCACGCCGCTTTTTTATTAGATGAAAATTTGTTTAAATAAGAATTTTACAATAGTAACACTAGATGAGGACTTTGAAGATATTAGTGTTTTGAGGGGATTCCCACCAAAAGTAATAATTATTCGAAGATAAAATTTATCAAGTAATCAAATTGCTGAGTTGTTGTTATCCAAAACCAATTCAATTACAGAATTCTTAAATGAAAATGTAAATGGTATTTTAGAGATTTTTTAATAGGAAATCTTAGCTTTGCCCATAAATTAAATCGCCAGTGGCCAGAAGCCAGCGGCCAGAAGCTATACTATGCTAACACTACAATACTTACGCGAACAAACTGACGAAGCAAAAACTCGGATCAATAAGAAACACCCAAAACATGTTGAAACCATTGATTTGGTGTTGAAATTGGATGAAGAGGGAAGAAAGGCCAAAGCCTTAATGGAGTCTAACCAAGCCGAAGCCAATGCCATTGCTAAGAAAATTGGAGAGCTTATGAAATCTGGCGACAAAGCTGGTGCCGAGACGCTAAAAGCCCAAACAGCCCAGCTTAAAGAAGCTGGAAAAGGTTTGGAAGAAACCTATAAGCAATTGGAGGTTCAATTGAATGAAGCCTTGGTTACTATCCCTAATGTGCCGCATGCATCTGTTCCTGTGGGGCAGACACCAGAGGAAAACGAAAACATTTATGAGCATGGCACTATCCCAACTTTGCCTGTTGATGCCTTGCCACATTGGGATTTAATTAAAAAATACGACCTCATAGATTTTGAATTAGGCGCTAAAATTACTGGGGCGGGTTTCCCTGTTTACAAAGGAAAAGGGGCGAGGTTGCAACGCGCCATGATTAGCTTTTTCTTAGATGAAGCCATCAAAGCAGGCTACCAAGAAATTATGCCTCCCTTGTTAATCAATGCCGATAGTGGTTTTGGAACTGGTCAATTGCCAGATAAGGAAGGTCAGATGTACCATGCCACCGTGGACGATTTGTATTTAATCCCAACCGCCGAAGTGCCTATTACCAACTTGTACCGCGATGTAATTGTAAAGGAGGAAGATTTACCCATTAAAAATGTGGGTTATACGCCTTGTTTTAGAAGGGAAGCGGGGGCTTGGGGTGCACATGTAAGAGGTTTGAACCGATTGCATCAGTTTGATAAAGTAGAGATAGTGCAAATTGCCCATCCAGATAAATCTTATGAGATTCTGGAAGAAATGGTGAAGCACGTGCAAGGCTTGTTAGAGAAATTAGAATTGCCTTATCGCATACTTAGGTTATGCGGCGGCGATATGAGCTTTAGTTCTGCCTTAACCTACGATTTTGAAACTTATAGTGCGGCACAAGGCCGTTGGTTAGAAGTTAGCTCAACTTCAAATTTTGAGAACTTTCAGAGCAACCGTATGAAATGTAGGTTCAAAAATAAAGAGGGTAAAAACCAATTGGTACATACGCTAAATGGCAGTGCTTTGGCCTTACCAAGAATCTTAGCCACTTTGTTAGAGAACAACCAAACAGCAGATGGAATTAGTATTCCTAAAGCATTGGTTCCGTATTGTGGGTTTGAGAGGATTTAAGCTGCTTTTCCTCATCCTTGCTCACGG
>JBIKKC010000100.1:0-8033 GCA_044360615.1 Bacteroidia bacterium
TGCCTTAGCAGATTTTTCTTTCTTGGCGCGTGCAAATAATTTCTTATCAATTACCACACCACTTGAAGAAGGAATTGCCTTTAAAGAAGCATCTTTTACATCACCCGCTTTGTCGCCAAAGATAGCGCGCAATAACTTCTCTTCTGGTGAAGGTTCTGTTTCACCTTTAGGTGTAATCTTACCAATTAAAATATCTCCCTCGCCTACTTCACAACCAATACGAATCAATCCGTTTTCGTCTAGATTCTTAGTTGCTTCTTCACTTACGTTAGGAATATCATTGGTTAATTCTTCTTCACCACGTTTGGTATCGCGCACTTCAAGTTCGTACTCAGTAATGTGAATAGAAGTAAAAATATCTTCTTTAACTACTTTTTCAGAGATTACAATCGCATCCTCAAAGTTAAATCCTTGCCAAGGCATGAAAGCTACTTGCATATTTCTACCCAAAGCTAACTCTCCACCTTGCGTGGCATAACCTTCACAAAGCACAGTGCCTTTTTCTACCTTTTGTCCTTTAGTTACAATTGGCTTTAAGTTGATACAAGTATTTTGATTGGTTCTGCGGAATTTAATCAAGTTATACGATTTGGTATCCGTACCAAAACTAACTAATTTATCTACTTCAGTTTGCTCATAACGGATGCGTATTTCGTTGGCATCAACATACTCAACTACTCCATTTCCTTCAGCTACTAATAAAGTTCTTGAGTCTTTAGCTACCCTGCCTTCTAAGCCTGTTCCAACCACTGGCGCCTCTGGGTTCAACAATGGAACCGCTTGGCGTTGCATGTTTGAACCCATTAGCGCACGATTCGCATCATTGTGCTCTAAGAATGGGATTAACGAAGCTGCGATAGATACAATCTGATTAGGCGCAATATCCATAAACTCTAATTTCCCTGGATCAACCATTGGGAAGTCACCTTCGTAACGCGCTTTAATTTTTGTATCAGCAAAATGCCCCTTGCTATCAAACTTAGCATTTGATTGTGCAATTACTTTTCCTTCTTCATCTTCTGCACTTAAATAAACTACCGGCTCATTGCTTTTAACAACACCATCTTGAACTTTTAAATAAGGCGTTTCAATAAAGCCCATTCCATTTATTTTGGCATGAACACAAAGAGATGAAATCAAACCAATGTTTGGTCCTTCTGGTGTTTCAATCGTACATAAACGCCCGTAATGGGTGTAATGCACGTCACGCACCTCAAAACCTGCACGGTCACGACTCAAACCACCTGGTCCAAGGGCAGACATCCTTCTCTTGTGAGTGATTTCCGCTAATGGATTGGTTTGATCCATAAACTGAGAAAGTTGGTTGGTACCAAAAAATGAATTAATTACTGAAGACAAAGTCTTAGCATTAATCAAATCTGTTGGCGTAAATACCTCGTTATCGCGAATATTCATACGTTCACGAATAGTACGCGCCATACGCGCTAGACCAACACCAAATTGAGAATACAACTGCTCGCCTACAGTACGTACGCGACGATTACTCAAGTGGTCAATATCATCTACATCAGCTCTAGAATTAGAAAGCTCGATAAGATATTTCATAATAGAAACGATATCATCTTTGCTCAATACACGATTGCTCAAAGGTTCGTTCTTATTTAATTTTCTATTGATACGGTAACGACCTACATCACCTAAATCATAACGCTTTTCTGAGAAAAACAATTTCTCAATTACACCGCGTGCTGTTTCTTCATCAGGTGGATCGGCATTACGCAATTGACGATAAATGTGTTCGTGTGCTTCTTTACCACTGTTAGCAGTATCCTTTTGAAGCGTATTTAAAATGATAGCAAAATCATTATGATTTGATTCATTCTTATGCAACAAAATGGTCTTAACCTCAGCTTCAACAATTAAATCGATGTGCGCATCTTCAATAACGGTATCACGCTCTATTATTACCTCATTACGCTCAATTGAAACTACTTCACCAGTATCTTCATCCACAAAATCTTCAATCCAGGTGCGTAAAACACGTGCTGCTAATTTTCTGCCAAGTACTTTCTTTAAACCAGATTTACTCACCTTAATTTCTTCGGCAAGTTCAAATAAGTTTAAGATATCTTTATCAGATTCGTAACCAATGGCACGCAATAAAGTTGTAACCGGAAACTTCTTTTTACGATCGATGTAAGCATACATTACGTTGTTTACATCTGTTGCAAATTCAATCCAGCTGCCTTTGAAAGGAATTACCCTTGCAGAGTATAATTTAGTTCCATTAGTATGGTAACTCTGCCCAAAGAAAACACCTGGAGAACGATGTAACTGCGAAACAATTATACGCTCTGCTCCATTGATAACAAAAGTTCCGCGAGGTGTCATATATGGGATAGTTCCCAAATAAACATCCTGAACAATAGTTTTAAAATCTTCGTGCTCTGGATCGTTGCAAGACAAGCGAAGCTTGGCTTTTAAAGGAACAGAATAAGTTAACCCACGCTCAATACATTCATCAATTGAGTAACGTGGTGGATCTACGAAGTAATCCAAAAATTCAAGTACGAAGATATTACGGGTGTCGGTAATTGGAAAGTTTTCCAAGAACACCTTGTATAAACCTTCGTTGGTTCTACTTTCAGAGGTAGTATCCAACTGAAAGAATTCCCTGAACGACTGTAATTGAACATCCAAAAAATCAGGATAATCAAGTACAGGATTGACAGAAGAGAAATTAATTCGTTCTCCTGTCTGGTTGTTAGTATTGGCCAATTTGAATAATTTTAATTGTTAATGAACCGAGAACTAGTATAAACAAAGAAGTGACCCTCGACATTTGTCGGGGTCACATTTCCGAAACCTTCTGATTTCGAATTACTTAAGTTCAACCTCAGCTCCGGCTTCAGTAAGCTTAGCTTTAAGGTCTTCAGCAGTAGCTTTGTCTACACCTTCTTTGATAGGCTTAGGTGCGCCATCTACTAATTCTTTAGCTTCTTTCAAGCCAAGACCGGTAAGGTCCTTAACTAACTTAACAACGTTAAGTTTGTTAGCACCTGCGCTCTTAAGGATTACGTCGAAAGATGATTTCTCTGCTGGGGCTTCAGCAGCACCAGCTGCAGGAGCGGCAACAGCTACAGCAGCAGCTGCAGGCTCGATACCATACTCATCTTTCAAAATTTTAGCTAACTCGTTTACTTCTTTTACTGTAAGGTTAACTAATTGTTCAGCGAACGCTTTTAAATCTGCCATTTTACTAGAATTTAAATTGTTATTGATTATTGATTTTGTTTTTAATTATTCTGGACGTTCAGAGAGTGTTTTAACAACACCTGCGATGGTGCTACCGCCGCTCTGAAGAGCGCTAATAACATTTTGTGCAGGAGATTGTAACATGCCAATGATGTCGCCGATAAGTTCGTTTTTAGATTTAAGAGCGATTAATGCCTCTAATTGGCCATCGCCGATAAATACGTCTTGGTCTATACAAGCTGCTTTTAAGGCAGGAATAGCATCTTTCTTGCGGAATTCTTTGATTGCTTTAGCAGGGGCTTTCATGTCTTCGCAGAACATGATGGCTGTGTTTCCTGTTAAGGTATCAACTAATCCACCGAAATCTCTACCGCTCTTTTCGATAGCCTTTTTAACCAAGGTGTTTTTTGCAACTTCTAAAGTAATACTGTTCTTAAACAATAACCTTCTTAAGTCACTAGTCTTTTGTGCATTCAAAGATGCAATATCTGTTATGTAGATGTTCTTGAACTGAGTAAACTTCTCAGCTAAAGCATCAATAATAATCCCTTTTTCTTCTTTTTTCATCTTGCGCTACTATTAAATGCCTGGTACTGATTTAGTATCAACTGGAATACCTGGGCTCATGGTACTGCTGATATTAATACTTCTAAAATAGGTTCCTTTAGCAGATGATGGTTTCATTTTAGCTAAAGTTTGGATTAACTCCACTGCATTCTCAAACAATTTCTCTGGAGCAAAAGATGACTTACCAATAGAAGTATGAATGATTCCTTCTTTGTCAACTTTAAAATCAATCTTACCTGCTTTAATCTCTTTTACTGTTTTACCAATTTCTTGGGTAACAGTGCCACTTTTAGGATTTGGCATCAAGTTACGAGGTCCTAAAATTTTACCTAACTTACCTAACTTAGCCATAACAGCAGGAACAGTGATGATAATATCGATGTCTGTCCAACCTTGCTCAATCTTTTGAATGTATTCATCCAATCCAACAAAATCTGCACCAGCCTCTTTTGCTTCTGCTTCTTTATCCGAAGGAACCAAAGCCAATACTTTTACATCTTTACCTGTACCATGAGGTAAGGCTACAACACCACGAACCATTTGGTTTGCTTTCTTAGGATCAACTCCTAAACGAACATCAATGTCCACTGAGGAATCAAATTTGGTAAAGGAAATCTCCTTAACCAACTTCGAAGCTTCGGTTAAAGAATACGCCTTGTTAGCATCTATCTTCTTTAAAGCCTCTTTTCTTTTCTTACTTATCCTTGCCATTTTCGTACTTATTAGCTATTAAAAGGGTTTTCACCAGTAATGTTTAATCCCATAGAACGGGCACTTCCTGCTACCATTTTCATGGCTGATTCCACTTTAAAGCAGTTCATATCTACTATCTTGTCTTCAGCAATAGTGCGGATTTGATCCCAAGTGATGCTACCCACTTTTTTACGGTTAGATTCTGCCGAACCTTTGGCTACTTTAGTGGCTTCCAAAATTTGATTAGTTACTGGTGGCGTCTTAATTACAAAATCAAATGATTTGTCGCTGTAAACAGTAATGATAACTGGTAATACTTTACCTGCTTTATCTTGGGTCCTTGCATTAAATTGCTTGCAAAACTCCATAATATTTACACCCTTTGAACCGAGTGCTGGTCCAATTGGAGGTGCTGGATTTGCAGCTCCGCCTTTAACCTGAAGTTTAATAAACCCTGTTAGTTCTTTTGCCATATCGCTTAAATTATTACTCCTCTCGAAGCTTTTATACTTTAATTATTTTTTTAACTTTCTTTTTCTACCTGCACAAAATTTAGTTCCAATGGGGTTCTTCTTCCAAAGATTTTAACCATTACTTTCAATTTCTTCTTATCCGCACTTACTTCTTCAATCACGCCGCTAAAACCAGTAAACGGGCCATCAATTACTTTAACGTTCTCTCCAACTATGTAAGGCTCAAGCATTGTTTCACCTTGCTCGGTAATCTCATCTACGTTACCCAAGATTCTATTCACCTCAGATAAACGCATTGCCGTAGGATTTTCTTTACCTCCTAAAAATCCAACTACTCCATTAATAGAAGTAATGATGTGTCCTACCTCTCCACTAATATCCGCATTGATGAGGATGTATCCTGGTAGATAAGCCTTTTCTTTACTTGTCTTTTTACCATTCTTAACTTGGTAAATCTTTTCAGTAGGTATCAATATCTGAGGCACTTGCTGCTTAAGTTTCGCTCTTTCAAGTTCAACTTCCAACTGGGCCTTTACCTTCTTTTCTTGACCAGTAACTGCGCGTACAACGTACCACTTATATATTTCAGATGCTTGCTCCATAATAGTGGTTATCTTAACTTTGGAATAACTGGTAGAATAATCCTAATGATGTGCTACTTGCTAAATCTATTACCCCAATTAATAAGGCAATAAGCAGTGAGGCAATCATCACAATGATGGTACTCTCCTGTAAATCTTCCCAAGTTGGCCAAGACACTTTGTTCATCAGTTCCTCGTAAGAAAGCTGTATGTATTCCCTTAGTTTATTCATACTCTTAGTTTGCACGGACACAAGGATTCGAACCCTGATCAAAGGTTTTGGAGACCTCTATTCTACCATTGAACTATGTCCGTATAGACAGTGAAAGTTGGCTGGATACCCAACCAACATTCACTAGTCATTGATTTTCAAATTATTCTAAAATTTCAGTTACCTGTCCAGCACCTACTGTTCTGCCACCTTCACGGATAGCGAAACGTAGATTCTTTTCCATTGCAATTGGTGCGATTAACTGAACTGTAATAGTTACGTTATCACCAGGCATTACCATTTCAATTCCATCAGGTAATACACACTCACCAGTTACGTCTGTAGTACGGAAATAAAACTGAGGACGATATTTGTTAAAGAATGGTGTATGACGTCCACCTTCTTCTTTGCTTAATACGTAGATTTCGGCTTTAAATTTAGTATGTGGAGTTACTGAAGCAGGCTTGCAAATTACCATTCCACGACGGATTTGGTTTTTGTCAACACCACGTAACAATAATCCTACGTTATCACCAGCTTCACCACGGTCTAATAATTTACGGAACATCTCAACACCAGTTACTACTGAAGTTAATTTTTCTGCACCTAAACCGATAATTTCTACTGACTCATTTGAGTTGATAACACCACGCTCGATACGACCAGTGGCAACAGTACCACGACCAGTAATTGAGAATACGTCTTCGATTGGCATTAAGAATGGAAGTTCAACTGCACGAGGTGGAACTGGGATATAAGAATCCACAGCGTTCATCAAGTCCATAATTTTTTCTACCCACTTCTCATCTCCATTCAAACCACCTAAGGCAGAACCTTGGATAATTGGAATTTCGTCACCAGGGAATTCATATTTGTTTAATAGATCACGGATTTCCATTTCAACGATCTCTAAAATTTCAGGATCATCTACCATGTCTACTTTATTCATGAAAACAACAATACGAGGAACACCTACCTGACGAGCAAGCAAGATATGCTCACGAGTTTGAGGCATTGGACCGTCTGTTGCAGCCACTACTAGAATTGCACCGTCCATTTGAGCAGCACCTGTAACCATGTTCTTTACGTAATCCGCGTGACCAGGACAGTCAACGTGAGCGTAATGACGGTTAGCAGTTGAATACTCAACGTGAGCTGTGTTGATGGTGATACCACGCTCTTTCTCTTCTGGAGCTGAGTCGATAGATTCGAAAGAACGAGCTTCTGATAATCCTTTTTCAGCTAACACCTTAGTGATAGAAGCTGTCAAAGTTGTTTTACCGTGGTCAACGTGACCAATTGTGCCGATGTTAACGTGCGGTTTACTGCGGTCAAATTTTTCTTTAGCCATTGTATTTTTAGTTTAAGTTTATGTTTTTATTTTCTTCTTGAGCCGTTGAGCAGAATCGAACTGCCGACCTCTTCCTTACCAAGGAAGTGCTCTACCACTGAGCTACAAAGGCAGTTAGGAGTCCTTTTGGGACTCCCATATTTTGCTTATTTAGCATTTACGAGCGGGAGACGAGGCTCGAACCCGCGACCTACAGCTTGGAAGGCTGTCGCTCTACCAACTGAGCTACTCCCGCAAAATTGCCTTACTTATTGCTTCCTTGGTGGGGAGAGAAGGATTCGAACCTTCGAAGCTCTCGCAACGGATTTACAGTCCGTCCCATTTGGCCGCTCTGGAATCTCCCCCTTAATGCACTTGTGAGCCACTTGCCGGAATCGAACCAGCGACCTACTGATTACAAATCAGTTGCTCTACCAGCTGAGCTAAAGTGGCATAATTAAGCGAAACAATAAGTTTTCTTTTTAACTGTTACTGAGCTGTAATTAGCTTACTTAGTGACAATTAACCTGCAAAGAACGATTCAACTACACACCCTTTCTTTTTAAAAGGACTGCAAATGTAGTGTTTTGCAGGATGTTTACAAGCAGGAAGCAAAAAAAATTATTTAAAGAGAAGTTTGAAGCGTAACAGTGGCGCAAATCTAGTATTTCGAAATTCTTTTCCAAATTATTTTAAAATGTTTTTTCTATGGGACGGAGGACCGATGACGGAGGACGGATGACGGAGGATGGAGGACGGATGTTGGAGGCATTGCTATTTGTATTAAACGAGGCTTGCCATACTAGTTTTCCTTGGGCATTAAGAACCGGTGCCCGTAGCATTAATATAGGAAGGGAGGAAATTTTAGCTTACATAAAATCTCTCGACTTCGAAGAACCGGCGCCCTACCTTTTATGCGAAGCAACCCGGTTCTCGAAGTCGAGAGGTGGTCCTCCATGGTC
>JBIKKC010000101.1:0-8023 GCA_044360615.1 Bacteroidia bacterium
GCGCAAGTAGCATTGTTAGCATAGGTTCCCGCACCAATAATGGGGGTATCTCCTACTCGGCCAAAACGCTTATTGGTCATGCCTCCAGTGCTAGTTGCGGCAGCTAAATTGCCGTATTGATCCAAAGCTACGGCGCCAACTGTTCCAAACTTCTTTTCTCCTTGCTCTACTTTATCGCTATGGTCTAATTGATAGGTATCGCTGTCTTTTACCTGTTGCCATTGTTTATAGCGCTCCTCAGTATAAAAATAGGATGTTGGTTCAAGCGCCATTCCGCAGCTTTGTGCAAATTGTTCTGCTGGCAAACCGCTCAAGTAAACATGCCCCGATTTTTCTTTTATCAATCGGGCTAATTGTATAGGGTTTTTAATGTGACTAACCCCACTAACCGCGCCTGCTTCTAGGTTCAAGCCTTCCATAATAGAGGCATCCATTTCGTGGGTACCAGCATTGGTAAATACTGCGCCCTTTCCAGCATTAAACAAAGGAAAATCTTCTAAGCACATTACCGCAGCTTCTACCGCATCTAAACTCGAAGCCCCTTTACTTAATAGCGCTAAACCCGCTTCTGTAGCGGCTTTTAAAGCATTTCTATAAAGCAACTCCTTTTCTGGAGTCATTAAAGCTGGTAAAATGGTACCGGCACCACCATGTATGGCTATTGCAAATTTTTTCATAAAAGGTTTTTATATTATTCGACAAAAACGCATAAAGTTTAAAGGTGTTACTACTTCTGTTTCTGCCTCAGGGTAGGCATGGATAAATGCTTTATTTACATTACTTTTTTTCTTGATGCCCCATTTAAACTCAAATGCACTTAAATTTCCTTCTGTCAGTTCTAAATAATCAACTTCACTTTGATTATAATTTCGCCAGAAAAAACTTTGAGTAGCGTTTGATACGTATGCATTCATTTTCATACGTTCACTTATCATAAAATTCTCCCATAGAGCGCCAATATCATTTCTTAATTCTAAAGGTTGAAAAGCATCAAGAATAGCATTTCTTATGCCATTATCCCAAAAGTAAACTTTGTTAGATTTACTTAGCTCTTTTCGGGCATTGGTGCTATACGCTCTTAACCTAAATACTACAAAGGCCTTTTCCAATAAAGTTATATAACTCTCAACTGTTTCTGCTTTCACATTTAATTGGGTTGCCAATTCATGATAAGAAACCTCAGAACCCATTTGAAATGCCAACAACTTTAATAACTTATCTAGCAATTCAGGTTTACGTATATTTTTCCAGGTTAAAATATCTTTATACAAATATTGATTGGCTAAATTTTTGAGTAAAATAGCTGCACCTGCTCTTTTTTTACAGACATCTGGATAGCTGCCAAATACTAAATGAAAAGTAAACTCTTGTTCTACTTCAAAACTTGATTTTGTAGGGTATAATTCTGCTAATGCAAAAGGATATAAATGAAACAATAAATGCCTTCCAGTTAATGGCTCAAAAATAGTTTCTGAAATGTCTAGTGCTGAAGAACCAGTGGCTATAACTTGAACGTCTTTAAAATTATCGACAATTAATTTTAACAATAGGCCAGCATTTTGAATTCTTTGCACTTCGTCAATAATTAGCAGCTTGTAATTACCAATAATCCCTTGCAAAATATTTAGACTAGGATTTTCCAAGCGCAAACGGACATTGGCTTCATCTGCATTAAGCCAAATTAGATTATCTCTAGATGAAAATAATTCTTGTAGCAAGGTAGTTTTCCCTACCTGTCTTGCGCCTGTTATTACAATAACCTTTCCTCGGTTTAACCAAGGTAAAATCTGTTGGGCTAATCTTCTTTCTAGAATTTTCACATAACAAAGTTATGATTTTTCCCACTGTAATGGAAATTTTAATACTAATTTTTCCAGTTAATCGGAAAAATTAATGCTATTATTTCCGATAAACCCCTTACCACTCTGCACTTGGGTCAATTCTAAATACCTCGCTCATTTCTTCTACCAAAGGAGAAAGATGCGTTGTATGGTTTCCTGTTCTGCCTCCCGCAACGGGCTTCCAAGTTTCTTGGGTAGGTAGGATCAAACCCGCTTTTAATATTTGTGGTGTAATGTTGGCTAGCCATTTTTCAAAGAGTGCCTTCTCCCCTTCAAAAACACCAGTGGTGGCAAGTTCTTCTTCAAAAGGTCCTTCTTCAAAAATGCCTAAAGCATAGTTCCAAGCATCGTTAAGCGCGGCTTGCATGCGGGTATGACTTTCTTCATTGGCCGAACCTAATTTTACCATCCAGGTATTGGCATGAAACACATGGTATTTCAATTCTCCTTTTACTTTGCGTGCTACCTTTGCCAAGGGCTCGTAGCTAGAATTGGCAAGCATCTCAAAACGCAATTGGTCTGCATGGTCAAATAAAAAGTGACGCACCAAACTAAAATCATATTCTCCATTTGGTAATTCTACCAATTGACAATTGTGAAATTGGGCAGCACTACGCGAAAAAGCAAGTGTATCTGGGTCTTGCTCTCCTAGTTCATGCAATAGCTGGTACAAAGCCTGCGATTGTCCAATCTTATCTTGTGCCATGCTAGAAAAAGAAATGTCTTCTTCTAAAATAGGTCCTAGGCCTGTCCATTCGCTATTGCGGTGACCAATAATAAGCAGATCATCTGCCATTTTGTAAAGTAATTCTTTAATTGCGTTGTTATTCATAGTCGTTTAAATTTATTGTATCGTAAGCTTGCGGTTCAAAACTAAAAAACCGCTTATTGAGAATTTGTATATCTCTATCTCGCCACCAATTTGTATATAAAAAGGCATGGCTATCTTTTGCATGTGCTAAATGTTCTTCTGGTAAGGCTAAATATAAGGTAAGCGACTTACCTGTTGTAATGGTACTGCGCACTAGCATATCGTTTGCCGTGGCCCACCAATTGCTGCGCCATACCCCTGGGGCTGTGGGTTCCAAGCACCAAAACTTCTGTTGTTTGCTTGCTTTAAAAGCTTCAATTACCTTATCCATTGCTTGCAGCCTTGGCTTAAATTGCTTGTTACCTGCCATATTTATATGAATAAGAGCGGCTGCGAAAAATAACACCAAAAATAGACTTGCCGCTAGCCCTAAACTTCCCTCACTCACGAATAAGAAACTAGAACCAATGGCAATCATTGTCCAAGCAGGCATATAGGCCTTTTCCATCATCATTTGAGAATCTCCATTGCTAAAGGTAGCTGCAGCAATGATGAGAATTGCTAAAGGCCCAAACAACAACAAAGCTAACTTTAACCATTGTTGCCCTATTGCCAATGCAAGCAATGCAGCCAACCATATTAACAAAGGCCAAGCATATAAAACAGGCCTATCTGTTATAAAGCCTACCGAATTCCATTGAAAAAATTGTTGTAAATTTCCTAAAGACTTAAATAAGTTTTCATATTGTGTGGCATCGTAATTTCCGGCATTCATTTTAGATCTAAGCACGGCAAAAACCACCAAACCTATAAATGCAACATAATGCCACCAGCTCTTAAAATTTTGTTTGCTTACTACTTCCCACACCAACACAAAGGCCAACATAAATACAGCAGCAGGATGGGCAAATAGGGCTAGTAAAAAACTAAGTACAATGCCTATGCTTTTAAGCAAAGGCTTTAGGTTCGAACCTAAAAACGCATAGCATAAAAGGGTCCAAGCTATAGCTTGATGCGTTTCTGTTACTAGATGATAAAAACTATGAAACACCCCCAACAATAAGCTTAAAGCCAAGGCTATTGCTGCCTCTTGGTGCTTACATAGGAATAGGATCAAACCGAAAATTACTAGATATAAAAGCGTATAAGAGATGGAGAAAATATGTAATATGGTGTTTAAGGATGCTCCTAACTTTATAGCTACATAAGCAGGGTACTGAGGCAGTTCTGCACTGTATCTTTTTTCTGCAACACTAACTTGCTCGGTGTTTACCAAATTAAAAAAAAAGGCGCTGTTGTCTGTATTTAATACACGCTCTTGTGCAAATACCCACGACAAAATAAGGCAAGCCAAAAGAGCTGCAGCACTTAGCCAAACTCCTATTGACTTGCCTTTGTATGTTAACCCAAAGCTCAATGCTTAAGCTTTAACGGTTTTCTTATATTTATTAATCTTATCCATTACCTTATAGCCACCAGCCTCGCGGTATTGCTTTTCGGGTACTGTATCAAAGATATCAGAATCATCGTAATCTGTAGTAAACACATCTCTGGTGCGCACCACCCAAATATTTACGCTTAAACCTCTTCTACCATATTGTTCTTTACCAAACAGCAAAGCCATATCTGCATTAGGGGCGTGTACTATGCCCACATGCATGTGTTGGTCGCCACGTTTCTTTTGATGAAATACTTCATAGGTTTCCCATTGGTCTAATTCTTTTAAAGGCTCAATGGTATTTTCTTGTTCTATTTCTGCACGGTTAACGCGCGGGTCAAGAGATTTTATCATGGTGCAATTAAGCTAAAGGTACAATGTATTTAGAATCTGTTGTATTAAGTGCCTCGCGCACCCAACGGCCGCGCTCTTCTGCATTTCTGCGAACAGCTAAACGCTCTGCATTGCAAGGACCACCGCCATTAATAACACGTTTAAATTCTTCCCAATCTGGCTCGGTATAATCCCATTTACCTGTAGCTTCGTTTTTCTTTAAATTAGCATCTGGAACTGTTAAACCTAAATCCCAAATTTTAGGTACATACATGTTTAAGAATTGCTGACGCATATCATCATTAGTAGCCATCTTTACTTTCCAACGCATTAAAATTTCTGTATGGTTAGAGATTTTATCGCTTGGTCCAAAAAAGTGCATAATTGGAGGCCACCAGCGGTTAAGGGCTTCTTGAACCATTTTGCGCTGCACAGGAGAACCTGTTGCAAGCGTTACTACGTTATCATGTCCATATTTTAAATGGAACGACTCTTCTGTACAAATACGGTCTAAGGCTCTGCAATAAGGGCCATAGCTTCCTTTGGCATTTGCCACCTGATTAATAATAGCACCTGCATCAATTAACCAAGCAATAACACAAGCATCTGCCCAAGTAAATGCTGGATAATTAAATACATTAGAATACTTACTCTTTCCGGTAATCAAATCATTAATCATGGCTTCTCTGCTTTTGCCTAAAGTTTCGGCAGCACTGTATAACAATTGTCCATGCCCAACCTCATCTTGAACCTTGGCCATTAAAGCCAATTTTCTCTTAAACCCTGGAGCTCTTGTTATCCATGTTCCTTCTGGTAAAGCGCCAATAATTTCAGAATGCGCATGTTGCTCAATCATACGAATGAGTTGCTTGCGATACTCTTTTGGCATCCAATCTTTGGGTTCAATTTTTTCTCCACGTGCAATACGTGCTTCAAACTCCGCTAACTTCTGAGGGTCTTCTCCTGCAAGTATTCCAGCAGCTTTTTCATTTGGGTCGATGTAGGCGTTTCCGTACATATTTATGTTTGTTTAGTTTTTTCTTTATGGTTTATAGTCTGGGTCGGTAACCATGCGCTTGCGCAATCCACCCATTACAAAGTTGCTAATATTTTGGGCTATCTCTTCTGCACTCATTTTACCTTCTGCACTATACCATTCGTTAATCCAATTCACCGAACTTAAAATGCTAAGCACAGCAAACTTGGTTTCCACTTCGTTAAAAATATCTTCTTCAATTCCTTGCTTCACAATTTGCCTAAAACCCTCTTCGTAATCGTTACGCATTTCTTTAAACCTCTCTAAAGAATCTTCAGGCAAACTTCTCCACTCATACAAAAACACAGCACTACGCGCCTGGTTTTGGGTAATTAAAATAACATGGTTGCGAATAGCAGTGCGCAGTTTCTCCTCTGCATTAAAATAAATATCATTTACCTCATGGATGGCAGTTATAAATCGCTCAGCCATTTCGAAGCAAATGCTTTCCAAAATTTCTTCCTTTGACTTAATATGATGATATAAGCTAGCAGCCTCTATTTGCATGGCGTTTGCAATGTCGCGCATGGAGGCGGCTTGATACCCCCTTTGCCTAAAAAGATGCGCGGCAGTTTGCAATATTTGCTGTTTACGGTTGCTTTGTTCTGGCATAATCCCTAACAATTGTTAGGCAAATATAGAAGTTCCTGATTATTAGTCAAGCAGAAAGTTAATTTCTTAGAAATTTTCCAAGCTAAAATAAAAAATAGGCTAAACTACCGGCGCTTTTTAAACTTTTTAGGGGCCGCTTTAAACTTAGGTTTGCCTGAACCAAAACTAGTTTTACCCTTAGCTTTTGGAGCATTAGATTTAGGTTTGCTTGGATTTGGCTTAGGTTTAACCTCCGAACTTGAGTCTTTGAGCAAAGCAAAGATTTGATCGAGTTCACTTTTGGTAAGGTCTCTCCACTCCCCCAAAGGAATCCCTTTTAGACTAATATGCATAATACGCACACGTTCTAATTTGGTAACTTCATAGCCAAAGTGCTCGCACATGCGGCGAATTTGTCGGTTCAAGCCTTGAATGAGGGTAATTCTAAAAACAGTTGGCGCCTCTTGCACCACCTTACATTTTTTGGTAGTAACGCCCAACATAGGCACCCCATTAGCCATACCTTGAATTACTTCTTGGGTTAGGGTTTTGTTTACCGTTACCAAATATTCCTTTTCGTGGTTATTGCCAGCTCTCAGTATTTTATTTACCAAATCGCCTTCATTGGTAAGAAAAATGAGCCCTTGAGAGTCTTTATCGAGCCGACCAATAGGAAAGATACGCTTGCTATGGTTTACAAACTGAACTATATTGTTTCTAACTGCTGCTTCTGTAGTTGAAGTAACGCCTACTGGTTTATTGAGGGCAATAAAAACAAGGTCTTCTGCTTCTAGGGGTTCTAATTCGTGACCATTTACCCTAACTGTATCTTTAGGTTTAACCACATCCCCAATTTTGGCGCGTTTACCATTGATAAACACGTGTCCTTGTTCTATGTATTTATCGGCCTCTCTTCTGGAGCACAAGCCTGTATCGCTAATAAATTTATTTAAACGCAAGGTTTTGAATTTTTATGCAACATAAGAAATTACAAGGAACTATGCTTGCCCAACGAAACTAATTGCCTGCGCTAAAGCTAAAGCTAACAGCTTCTCGCCTATAGCTTAAAACTATACCCCTTCTCCTGCGCTGTTAATTTGTAAGTTTGAACGGCATCATTTAAGGTAACTTTCACAATATTGGATTGCCCTTCTAGGGTTTCCATTAAAGTGGTATTGGTAACTTCTAATGTTTTAGGTATCTTCTTCAACCGAGCGCTGTGATACACCCAAATCATTTCTTCATATAACTCATAACCTACCCAATTAAGATTAAGGTGATTAGTATCGGCACGCAGTTGCAAATGCTTTTTTAGATAGGTATGCAACAACGCTTCATTCTCTTTGGTTACCTTACTTAAGTCTGTCTTCTTGCCCTCGGTTTCTAATAGGGCCACCTGCATATCATCCGTAAAGATACGTGAGCTTATCTCAATTTCTCCTTGTTTTGGTTTTATGACAATATCGCAAACGCTTACATAAAAAGGGTGAGCGGCAGGTTTAAAGGATGCGAAAGCTACCACACAACACAACAAGAGAATTGCTTTACCAATATTTTTTTTAGTTTGCATGCTTTCAAAGATAGGTATTGATGCAAGAATTTGGACTTTGGCTTAAATTAGGAGTACAACATATTTCGGATGTCAATGGTTACGACCATATGCTATTTCTATTGGTATTGTGCGCGCCTTATGGGTTCAAACAATTAAAAGCACTTATTTGGCTTATTACTGGTTTTACCATTGGGCATAGTTTAGCACTTGCATTTAGTGTTTTGGGTATTGTTAAACTACCTAGTGCTTGGGTAGAGTTAGCCATTGCTATAACCATTTTAATTACTGCTCTAATGGCTATCATTCAGCAACGAAAAATTAGCGAAAGACCTTTGTTGCCAAGCATATTATTGGTAGTGTTTTTTGGGTTAATTCATGGACTCGGTTTCTCTACTTTACTTAAAGGATTATTATCTAACGG
>JBIKKC010000102.1:0-7992 GCA_044360615.1 Bacteroidia bacterium
GACCTCCCGCAATTAAAAAGTTAAAACAAAATGAAATTTATTTAAACCAATCTTTTCATGGCTTCTCTATTAAGTGCGAAAATGAGGTTTTTGATAAAAACACTTTTGAAATGATGGATTTTGATGTGGAACAAGGAGATTTTACACAATTTATATATACACTTCCTTTTTCTAAAAATGAATCATTGGTAGAATTAACGCGATTTGGTTCAGAGAAATTGGAAAAGGAATATGCCTATAAAATACTTGATGAAGTAATTAAAAGGAAATTTGGCAACTATGAAATTATAGATTACGAATCAGGAAATATTCCAATGACTAATTTGGTTAATCCTCCCAGTATTTTTAAAGGAGTTTTGAATACAGGGGTGAGTGCAAATTTAATTAAGCCAAGCACAGGTTATGGTTTTAAGAATATGTATTGTTTTGCCGAAAAACTGACTTCAAAAATTGGAAAGGGTGATTTTGAAAATTTTAACCGATTTAGTATTAAATTGAATCGGAGGTTTAGATTTTATGATAGTTTGTTATTAATTATCCTATTAAAATGGCCTTTCCAAGGCAAGAAAATATTTACCCAATTATTTAACAGTCAGAATGTTTTTACATTATTCTCATTTCTAGATGAGAAAACTTCCCTTAAAAATGAAGTCAAAATATTTCTAAACCTACCTATTTTACCATTTTTAAGAGCTCTAGTTATTTATCTCAAAGAAGAAAACTTATTGCGCTATTTTATTGCCTTTGTATCTATTATGGTTTTTGCAACAGTTGATTATTTTAGTACAGAAGCAGCTTTAAACTTTAGTTATGTTGTAATTATTTTCGGCCTAATCAGTATTGGTATTCCGCATGGAGCTTTAGATCACTTGCTGCATCCAAATAGTTATAATTCTTTATTAAAATTTATTCTATCTTACTTATTAATAGTTTTTATATATTTTATTTTTTGGCAATTCTACCCGCTACTTTCGCTTACCATATTTATAATTTATTCCTCATTTCATTTTGGTGAATCTGAATTAGTTGAATTAGGTGTGAAAATTAAAACAGTAAGCTATTATTTAATCGCATTTTCGCTTGGTATAGCAATTTTAACTTTCATTTTATTTACACACACAACTGAGGCGCTTTCAATAGTAAGTGCTATGAGTGGTTTTGAATTTTCTGAGTTAGTTAATAAACAAATAGCCTCTTATAGCTCTTCTATTTCTATGGTAGCCTTACTTTTTGTTGGAATTCTAGCATTGGTTAAAAGAAAAATTGCATTTGTTTGGTTATTATTTTTGCTTCTCCTAGGAATAATAGTTCCTCTAACTTTTGCTTTTATTTTGTATTTTGTTTTTCAGCATAGTTTTAATGCCTGGAGTCATTTAAAAAATGGATTAGACGTTAACTCTATTTCGCTATACAAAAAAGCATTGCCTTTTACTATTGGAGCAATGCTTGTCTTAATTATTTTGGCAATTATTAAGTTTAATGAATTACTTGATGTTCAAAATGTTATGCCATTCTTTTATGTTTTTTTAGCATGTATTAGCCTACCTCACATTATTCTGATGCATTTTTTTTACAAGAAGAACCAATAGCAAAAATCATGAAAAAAGAATTCAAAGTATCCGACTTTATGACGGATCAAAATTTAGTTATTTTCGTGCGCCTTTAAAGCAAAGACTTAAACCCTCCGCACAATTCATTCCAAGTTGAGACTCCGGGTTTCGGTATCTAATAGACCATTTGTTTGTTTTGGTTAGATGGATTAGCGGTTGCTTGCGAGGGCGACCGCTTTTTCTTTTTATATTTGCACCTAATTTTAGAAAAATGATTCAGGATTTACTCAAGAACGCGATTGCAAAAGTGCTTAACCAATTGTATGGCAGTGCTTATTTGCCATCTGATATAATTATTGAAAACACCTCTGCAGATTATGAAGGTGATTACACCTTTGTAGTTTTTCCATATTTACGATTATCTAAAAAAAATCCTGAGCAAACAGCCACCCAAATTGGGGAAGCATTGCTTACACATTCTGCTGAAGTGCAAAAGTTTGAAGTTGTTAAAGGCTTTTTAAACCTAACCATTAAAGATGTTTTTTGGCTTTCCTTTCTAAAACATGCTGCATCAGAAAAATCTTATGGTATGGCAGTGCCTAATACCGAAGAACCTGTTCTTGTAGAATATTCCTCCCCCAATACCAATAAACCTTTGCATTTGGGGCATGTTAGAAATAATTTACTAGGGTATGCTGTTGCCCAAATATTAAGGGCTAACGGACATAAAGTGTTTACTTGTAATTTAGTAAATGATAGAGGCATTCATATTTGTAAGAGCATGTTGGCCTGGATGCGCTATGGAAATGGAGAAACTCCAGCATCTAGTAACCTTAAAGGAGATCACTTGGTTGGAAAATACTATGTAATATTCGACCAACATTATAAAAAAGAAATAGGGGAGTTGGTTCAAACCGGACTTACAGAAGAGGAAGCAAAAAAGAAGGCACCAATTATGCTAGCAGCCCAAGAAATGCTTTTAAAATGGGAGCAAAATGATGCCGAAATTGTTGGGGTTTGGAAAATGATGAATGAATGGGTGTATGCTGGTTTTGCAAAAACATATGAAAATTTAGGTGTTCAATTTGATAAGTATTATTATGAATCTAATACGTATTTATTAGGCAAAGAAATTGTTCAAGAAGGGCTTGGTAAGTCAGTGTTTTTTAAGAAAGATGATGGCTCTGTTTGGATAGATTTAAGTGAAGATGGCTTGGATCATAAATTGGTTTTAAGGGGAGATGGTACCTCGGTTTACATTACACAAGACCTAGGCACTGCCGAATTAAAGTATGCCGATTTTAATTGCAATAGGTCTATTTATGTAGTAGGAAATGAGCAAGATTATCATTTTAAAGTACTTCAAAAAATAGCTCAGAAATTAGGGAAATCTTACGCTGATGGTATCTTTCATCTAAGCTATGGTATGGTAGAATTGCCAGAAGGTAAAATGAAAAGTAGAGAGGGAACTGTGGTAGATGCCGATGATTTAATAGCAGATATGGTATTAACTGCCGAAGAAACCACCAAAGCCTTGGGTAAGATGGAAGGGGAGTCGGAAGCCAACTTAAAACAACTTTACCATACCCTAGGCATGGGTGCCCTTAAATACTTTTTATTAAAGGTTGATCCAAAGAAAAAGATGCTATTTAATCCAGCCGAGTCTATCGATTTTCAAGGGAATACAGGTCCATTTATACAATATACGCATGCTAGGATAAAGTCGATTTTGCGAAATGTATCGGCTACAGAAAACTTTAATTTTGTGGATGAAAAGGTGGTAATGAGTGCTATTGAAAAAGAATTGGTGTTTAAAATTTACCAGTATCCTTTAGTGATAAACGAGGCTGCCAAAGAATTAAGTCCAGGAGTAATTTGTAATTACATCTTCGAATTGGCTAAGCAATACAGCGCTTTTTACCATGATCATCAAGTTTTAAATGAGGCCAATATTGACCAAAGAAGTTTTAGGTTGAACCTATGTAAACTCACAGCAGATATCATTCAATCTGGTTTTGGATTACTAGGAATTGAGGTGCCAGAGAAAATGTAAGCATGAGGAACGGATTTAGACTCTTACTTTTTGCTTTGTTTTTTGCAGGTTTGCAAAGTTGCGACCCTACTAAAAAGTATATCAAAGAAGGGGAGGCTGCAAGGAGTTTAGGCAAACACGATGCGGCTGCTAATTATTATTACAACGCTTTGCTGCTAAAACCCAATAATGCCATTGCATTAAATGGTTTAAAAGAAAGTGGGGATCATGTTCTCCAAGGAAAGTTCCTAGTTTTTGGCAAATATGTAGTAGCTAATTCTCAAGAAGAAGCTGTAATGCAATACCTATCCTGCAAAAAATACTTTGATAAATGTAAAAAGGTTGGAGTTACCCTAGAATGGCAAAACATGTACAATGAGGTATATGAAGATATAAAAAATGAATATATAAGTCTGAAGTATGAGGAAGGCTTGCAATTGATGCAAGAAAATAAATACGATAAAGCCGAAGCTGTATTTTCTAAAATTGCAGAGGTAGATTCTGCCTATAAAGATGCTACCGTATTGCGTTTAAAAAGTATTGCCGAACCGTTATACCAAAGAGGCAATAGGTCTTTAGAAGCAGGAAATTACAAAGAAGCATTGAGCGATTTTGATAAAATTATTTCTCTTGATCCAAATTATAAAAACAGTAAACTTTTAAGAACCGAAACAATTAGAAAAGGAACCCTTGGATTAGGTGTATTGCCTGTTCAAAACCAAACCAAAATGATTGGCTTCGAACAAAAGTTATATCAGCAACTTATTGCTACTTTAGTAAAAAATAAGAATCCGTTTTTAAAGGTTATAGAAAGGAGCTCCTTAGAAAATTTGTTACGGGAGCAAGATTTGGGTATGAGTGGCATTATAGATCCAGAAAGTGCTGCTAAGGCTGGTAAATTAATAGGGTTGCGTTATGTTTTAATGACCGCCATTAGCGATTTGGCGATAGAAGAAGTAGGTCCAAAAACAGATTCATTGATTGCTTATGAGGCATTTTCTGAAATTATAAAGGTTCCAAATAGTAATTTACCCCAAACAGTTACTCGATTTAAGAAGGTAAATTATGCCGATACTTACCATAAAAGGAGAGTTTACTATAGAGTGTTTTACCAATTGGTTTCAACAGAAACGGCTCAGGTAGTTACCAGTGATGTGTTAAGTGAGGAAATGCTTGATGAATATCACCTAAGTTTTTATGATGGTAATGTTAATGCTCTATATCCAGAGTTGCCTAAAAACAATCAATTACCTCCTAAGCCAGAAGCGTTTCGTGCGCAATTTAACCAAGTAAAAAAGTCGTTGATTAGCTCCGAAGCCATGAATCATGAGGTATGTAAAACCATTGCCGAAAAGCTAAATGCCGATATTCTTATTTACATAGAGAAGTAAATTTGCCATAAATCGGACTAAATGGCGCGTAAATTTTAGTAAATTAGTTAAAAGTTCACATTTTTAAGCCACAATGGCTGATTGTTTGGTTTGGAATATTGCTTGTTGCATAAACAGCATAACACAAAAACAAAACATAAGAATATGACACTTGTAAAATTTAATCCGGCACGTGAATTCTTCAAGGAAGGATTTTGGCCAAAAGAAAGCAATTCAATTTTTGATTCCTTTTTTAATGATAACTTGGGCAAATTTGAGCGTAATGTATTTTTTACACCAAGAACGGATGTAAAAGAAACAGATACCCAATTTGAAGTTCATTTGGCCTTGCCAGGTTTAAAGAAAGACGAAATCAATATTGATATTGAAAAAGACGTTTTAACCGTTAGTGGAGAACGTAAAATGAAACAAGAAAATAAGGATGAGAAATTCCACATGGTAGAAAATTTTTACGGAAAATTTTCTAGAAGTTTTACCCTTCCAGAGAATGTAGACACAAGTAAAATTGGGGCTTCATACGAAAACGGGATATTAAATGTAAATATTCCTAAGGCAGAAGTAAAACAAAATAAAACCAGTGTGGTTATTAAGTAAACAAGCAGGGTAGCTTGAGTTTTCATAGGTTAAAAAGCCTGCCGGGAAACTGGCAGGTTTTTTTTATGCCTTTTATAAACCTTTGGCTTTTCTTAATTTTGGCGAAAGATGAAAGTTTACCGAAGTTTAGAAGAGTTTACAAAACTTCCCTTAGCGGTTGTTACCCAAGGCACCTTTGATGGAGTTCATGCGGCTCACCAAATTATTCTTAATAGAGTTAAGCTTTTGGCTAGTGAATTAGGTGGAGAAACAGTAGTTATTACCTACGAACCTCATCCTAGAATGGTGCTTTTCCCAGAAGACCATGGCTTGCAATTGCTCTCTACTTTAGAGGAGAAAATTACGCTATTAAGTGAACAAAATATTGATCATTTAATTGTATTGCCATTTACCAAAGATTTTTCTAGGCTAAGTTCTTTAGAATTTATCCGAGATATTATTGTAAATAAGATTGGTACTAAATATCTTGTAATTGGTTATAATCACAGATTTGGTAAGAATAGGGAAGGTAGTTTTGCGCATTTAAAAGAATTTGGTCCTGCTTATGGGTTTCAAATTCAAGAAATTCCAGAGCAAGATATTGAGCATGTTGCCGTAAGCTCTACTAAAATTAGAGAGGCCTTAAAAAGAGGAGAGGTTAACTTAGCGGCAAAATTTTTAAGTAAATATTATTCATTACAAGGAAAAGTAATTGAAGGTGAAAAATTAGGTAGAACTATTGGTTATCCTACCGCAAATATTGAACCTTTAAGTCCTCTTAAGTTAGTACCAGCAGATGGTGTTTATGCCGCCTTTGTTGAAATTAAGGGTAAAAAATATGGTGGTATGCTTAATATTGGCAATAATCCTACTGTTCCTGGTAAGGGGAGAAGTATTGAAATCAACATCTTTGATTTTAATGAAGACATTTATAATCAAAACATAAACATAGCTTTTGTGGAAAAGTTAAGGGAAGAAAAAACCTTTGATGGCCTTGATGCACTGAAAACTCAGTTACATATCGATAAATTGCAGGCCTTAGCATTAATAAATGCTAAATATACTGCTAACTAAAAAACGATTTGAATAAATTAATACTCCTATTCCTGCTTTCTACAACTTTTATTGTTTCGAAAGCACAAACAGTTATAGGTCCAGATTCTTTAGAAAATTTATATCCTGAAGAATTAGAAGATGGGGAAGAAATGGAGGAATCCAATGAATACGATAGTGTGGTTTATAGCAACACAGATCGATATTGGGATTTCATTAGGCCTCGAAACTTTAGATTTGATACTGCTTATGC
Organism: Bacteroidia bacterium; assembly: GCA_044360615.1. Classification (GTDB taxonomy): domain Bacteria; phylum Bacteroidota; class Bacteroidia; order UKL13-3; family UKL13-3; genus B1. The sequence continues at coordinate 6,853 of JBIKKC010000102.1, forward strand.
CCCAGCCCGAGATTTCTATCAAAGTTGGGATACCATTACTATTAATCCCTATAAAGTTGATTTAAAGGGAATGCAAGACACCATTAAATTGGTGTTGTCTGGTTATGACGATTGCTCCTTTCATCCTCCTGCCATTGGTGATGTAACTTCAAATTTTGGGTTTAGAAGATGGGGGCGAAGGCAAAAGTTTCACTTTGGTACGGATATTCGTATGGAGGTGGGCGACCCTGTTTATGCCGCTTTTGAAGGTGTGGTGCGCATTGCTAAGCGCAGTGCAGATTATGGATATGTGGTGCTCATTAGGCATAACAACGGCTTAGAAACCTTGTATGCCCATTTCTCTCAATTGTTGTGTTACCCGGGGCAACCAGTTAAAGGAGGTTCAATCATTGGTTTAGCTGGCTCTACTGGTAGGTCAACTGGCCCACATTTGCATTTTGAAGTGAGATTTCAAGGCGAAAAAATTGATCCAGCTGCCATTATTCACTTCCCAAGTGGCTCTTTATTGGCAGATACTTTTATGGTAGATAAGGGTTGCTTCTCTCACTTATATGAGATTCAAGCCGCAAAATTAAAAGCACAAAAAGCCGTCAAAGTTCCTAAATATGTGAAGGCCCGCAAAGGAGATACCATTGTAAAAATTGCTAACCGCTATGGCGTAAGTGCTAAAAAAGTAAGTAAACTAAATGGTATTAAAACCACTACTAAACTAAAAGCTGGCAGAAGCATTCGCCTACGTTAGTTCCAATTTTACTTAATGGTTTGATCCAACCAATCAAAAAATACGCGCTGCCAAAGTATGCTGTTTTGTGGCTTAACTACCCAATGGTTTTCGTCTGGAAAGTATAAAAATTTACTTTTAATTCCTTTTACTTGTGCGGCGGTAAAGGCTTCCATTCCTTGGCCTAGTGGCACGCGGTAATCTTTTTCGTTATGTATGACTAGGATTGGGGTATCCCAATTTTTTACAAACTTATGCGGTGAGGCATCAAAGTTATTTGGACTGCTTTTTTGTTCCCAATACGGACCTTTGTTATCGCTGTTGGCAAAAAACATTTCTTCTGTAGTGCCATACCAACTTTCCATGTTAAACATGCCACAATGGGCAATAAATGTTTTAAAGCGCTTGTTATGATTACC